>CAYHQT010000001.1:0-32199 GCA_964358975.1 uncultured Candidatus Saccharibacteria bacterium
ACAGCAGTGGGCAGAATAACAATGGAAACATGGTCGGCTGGACTTCCACATCCAGTGCCATCGTGGCTGGGAAGCTGGGGCAGGGGCTGAAGTTTGACGGGGTGGATGATTTAGCGAAGATTAATCAGACCAGCGGTTTGCCTGTATTTACTATGGGCGGAAAAGCCTCGGTCGCTTTCTGGGTTAAAGGCTCTTCCCAGGATAGTAAAACAATATGGTCCGAAAGTAGTAGCAGTAACTCGCCTTTGTATAACATTGTGACCAATAATACAAGTTGTGCTGGCCAAGCCAGCGGAAAGATTTGCATACAGATACGCACAGATGCCAGTGTAACTCTTAAACTTCAAGCTACCGCGAAAACAGTCCTTGATAATACCTGGCATCATGTTGTCTGGGTTGATAACGCGGGTGCGGCAGGAACGGCCTTATATATTGACGGCGTCAAAGATACAAATACTTTTACTTACACGCCATCGGGAGCGCTAACTTCAACCACCGACTGCATCGGGGCTTTGTGTCGAGGTTCAAATACAAACTTTTTCAACGGTAATATTGATGATGTGCGGGTTTATAATAGGGCCCTTACTGGTATCGAAGTCAAACAGTTGTATAATATAGGAAGATAGTTGGGAAGTGATATTTTACGAAATAAAATCAAAATAGAATGTTTCCAAAAATAAAAACTGAATACGGCATAGCTATCATATTTTCAGCTTTTATTCTTGCCACAACATTGATCAATCAAAGTTGGAGAGAGTTCGTCTTAATTGCCGACCAAACTATCCAATCCATTCCTGCTCGTACTCAACTAGCCTCTGCTTCTGATGGTGCTGACCCTGGTCTTGTTGGCTGGTGGAAGTTTGACGAGGGGTCTGGCACGAGTGCGGCGGATTCGAGCGGAAGCGGAAATAATGGAAGACTCATTAACAATCCCCTCTGGGCTACAGGAAAAAACGGAACAGCCATTTCACTCAACGGCACCACCCAACTCATAAGGAACACCATGACAAGCGGACTGCCGGTATTCACAATGGGCGGAAAAGCCTCGGTCGCTTTCTGGGTTAAAGGCTCTCCCCAAGATAATAAAATAATATGGGCCGAGAGCAGTAATAGCGGTTCACCTCTGTACCAAATTATAGCTGATACTACAAATTGCACCGGTCACGCTAGCGGGAAAATCTGTATACAAATACGTACAAATACTAGCAATACTATTCTTCTTCAAGCTACCGCGAAAACAGTCCTTGATAATACCTGGCATCATGTTGTCTGGGTTGATAACGCCGGAGCGGCAGGGACAGCCGTCTATGTTGACGGCGTCAAAGATACAAATACTTTTACTTACACGCCATCAGGAACGCTAACCTCAACCACCGATTGCATAGGGGCTTTGTGTAGAAGTTCAAACAGTAACTTTTTTAGCGGTAGTGTTGATGATGTGCGGGTTTATAATAGAGTGTTGTCGGCAGATGAAATTACCACATTATATAATAACGATTTAAGCGCTGTAGGAACCGCTCCGGTTTCTGATACTCAAACTCCAACAACGCCGGCGTCTCCAGACCCGATTATTCCCATATTGTCTGATCCAACATCTACTACGCAGGGAAATGTAACACTTGTTACTCCTCATTTGATTGTGGCCGATCCTGCCAGAAATTGGTACGGCGGTCCAAATAATCAGCTTGGGTATGATATTTTAAATCTGGCATTAACGCGAGACGGTAATACAACTGATAAAGTAGAGGTTCAATGGTCGTCCGATGGTAATGTTTGGATTGGGAATAATAACACCTATACGCCTGATATTTTCATTTCCGTTCCAGCCCTGCCGTACAATGTCAAGGAATTTTATCGCATCCGTGCCAAAGTTGCCGTCAGTGGAAGTTATCAATATTCAAATTGGTCGAATATTTTGCCGGTAGTCAGCTTGTATCCGCCCAATACTTTTACGGCCGTAGCCAAAAACCGTACCTCGGTCTATTTGACTTGGGCATATCGCGGGGCGAAAGATCGAAGTGGGCAAGAATATGAGCTTCTACCAGGTTCGGGTTATAAGATTGAACGGAGTATAGACCCGAACTTTCCGGCTAGTAATACGAGAATCATTACGGTATCCCAACCTTATACATTAATACCGAATCCGAACAATAACGCCAAAAAATTAGTGGTTTATACCGATAACAGCGTATTTACCGATGAGACATATTATTATCGTGTTCACGCATTTACAACCGTAGGTGACGGTGAGACTTCAAAGGTAGTATCATTGGCACCAAACAGATTGCCTGATCCTGTTGAATATTCGGCCACTTACATGACGGCGGATTCGTCTAACGCGGTTGCGATACCGTTTAACACAAATACAAGAGGACAAACCGGTTACCGGATTGATCGAAGCGATGATAGCGTTAATTGGACCACTATCAAATCATCTAGCTCTATATTGTCGTCAAATCCATATGTAGACAGGGGCTTAATTTCAGGCAAGACATACTATTATCGAGTCATTGCGACAAATGATGTCGGTGATTCTCCCTATAATCTTCTCAAGGTTGATGTTCCGAATGGCGCGCCAGCCAATACAACGCAATGGTATGTCAATAATAGCGTGACCGGTGGAAATAATAATGGCGCCAGTTGGACTAATGCGTGGCATAATTTTTCCAGTATCAATTGGTATGCGATAAAACCCGGTGATAGTATATATATAAGCGGAGGCACATCGGGTCAAATATATACCGAGACGCTATATGTGATGAAAGGGGGTATTGAAGGAAATCAGGTTACTATTAAGGTTGGTAACGACTCATCGCATCATGGAAAAATTACATTGAAAAATGGCATTATGTTTCGAGCTCCTTGGGTCACTCTCAATGGCGCCAAAGATTCGTCCTTCAGTTTTAGCAATTTGGAAAATATTGTAGCCAATCAAAATATTGAAGTTCAGAATCCAAATGATAATTCATGTATATATTCAAGCGCGCCTGAAGGCACGCGCATACTGTGGATTGATCTTAACGGTTGTGGGTCTCCGACTGGTCCACAGACATTGGAAGGAAATACTGCGGGCGTGTTATTTAGGGGTCCCAGTATCCGCGGTTCTGAAATAGCTTATAACTATGCCCATGATATTTTAGGGACCGGTTTGGCTGTGAGTGCTCCGGCGGATACCTATGGACTTAGCGCTATTCACCATAATATTATTGAGCGTACTCATAATGACTTTATTATTGGAAGTGGCGGTTTGGATATTTACAATAATATCGCGAGAAATTGGGTCCGCCCAGGCATTGGACACCCAGATGGTTTCCAAATCTGGGCTCCGTATATTCGCATTTACAATAATATTATACATGACACCCCCGGCACACTCGTGTATATACAATTGCAATCGGCGGCATCCAAAGGTGTTCAAATATTCAATAATATAATGTATTGGACTGAAACAGAGGAAAATTCTGCTATTACTTTTTCAACTATTGCAAACGGAGTCACATTGAGTGATGTTGTTATTGCCAACAACCTTGTTTACAACCTAAATAAAGGCCAATTGTCATTGAATGTTCAGCAGAATATAACACCGATATCAGTCAGAAACTTTGTGACAAAAAACAATATATTCTATGTACCCACAAACCCAAATAATTCCGGTAACTTCATAGACTTTAGAGTTTTTGATTATTCTGTGAATGACATTATTTATGATTATAACATTTTGGCCGGTACAGGAAGTCTAGGAATAGGCTATAAGGGGATTTCGTACGCTAGTCCGGAAGCGTTCAATGCCGCCTTTCCTCAATATAATCATAATTCCTCCCTCAAACCTCTAATGGTTAATCCCGCTTCCTTTGATTTTCGCTTATTATCCTCTGATACCGCCACGCGAAACAGTGGGGCGGATTTATCGTCTTATTGCACCGCGGCTTATGGCTGGAGCCAGAGCAATTGTCCTTTGACTAAAGATATTGACGGAATTTCGCGCCCCCAAGGCTCCGCCTGGGATATCGGCGCCTACGAATACTATTCTGGCCAGACGGTCACTCCTCCCGTATCAACTCCAATCAACGGCTCCTGCTCTGCCACCCTGAACCAATGTCTCACCGGCGCCTTCTCTGATGTGGCCGACACCTCCACCAATTACCTCTGGTCTTGCCTAGGAAGCAACGGCGGCACAACCGCTTCCTGTAGTCTACCTATTACATCTGTTACTCCTCCCACCCCCACCACCGGCGACTTCAACAACGACGGTTTGGTCAATTCCATAGACCTTTCTCTAATGATTACTGCCTGGAATACGAACAACACTATTTATGACCTCAACAGAGACGGCAGAGTGAACTCTCTAGACTATGTGAACATGGTGCGGAATTGGACGATGGTGTAGATATTATATATTAGGTATATGTATTAGATAATAACAAGCTTAAGGCGTGGTATAATTTCATTATGATTAAAAAGGAAAACAATTACGCTTTCATAGACAGTCAAAATCTTAATCTGGGTATTCAAAAGCTCGGTTGGAAATTAGACTACAAAAAGTTTCGCGTTTATCTTGCCGAGAAATACGCGGTAAGGAAAGCATACATATTTATTGGATTTGTAGCTCTTAATCAATCACTTTACGATAAGCTCCAAGAAGCTGAATTTATTTTAAAGTTCAAGCCAACAATTCCTGATGCTGACGGTAAAATTAAAGGAAATATTGACGCAGATCTTGTTTTGCGAGCAATTGTTGAATTAAATGATTATGATAAAGCAATTATTGTTTCAAGTGATGGAGATTTTTATTCACTGGCGCAATATTTGTATGATATCGGCAAGCTAGAACTTGTGCTTAGTCCGGACATGAAAAATTGCTCCAGCCTGCTCAGGCAAACAGCCAAGGAGAAAATCAGGTTTATGAATGAAATGAGAGAAAAGCTTGAATATAAAAAGAAAAGCACTGCTTAAGGACGGAACCTCAAGCAGTACTTAACTTTAGAAATACACTTGTAGTATATATGAATCAAAAACCCTGTCAAGTACATATGTTCTCATCAATCAAAACTAAATACGGCATCGCCCTCTTACTTTCCACCTTTATCCTAACCCTCACTCTCATCAATCAGTCTTGGAAAGAGTTCATCTTGGTTGCCATCAGACAATCCAATACATTCCTTCCGCGCATACTCAACTAGCTCAAGTCGATGGTCCCTCGTCGCAAAGCTCCTCGGGACAATTAGCCCAAGGGCTAATTGGTTGGTGGAAATTTGACGAGGGGAGCGGAACGGTGGCGGGGGATTCAAGCGGGAGCGGAAACAACGGCACGCTCATGAATGGAGCGGCGTGGACAACGAGCGGAAAGATTGGAGGAGCGCTGTCTTTTGATGGTCAGAATGACGAAGTTGTTCTTGATAATTTTAGTGATCTTGATTTTAGCCAGGAAAACGCTTTTACATTCAGCGCTTGGGTATATCCTCTAGGTAATAACGCAGGCGATATTATTTTCTCAAGAGGCGGATCGTTTACAAACGCGGGGAATGCCGTTTATCATTTTGGCGTATTAAATGTAGATGCCACCCGTTGGGTTATTAGGATTAGTGACGGAACCAGCATCCTCAGCGCCGATTTTACCGGTTCGGTCTCCATCAATCAGTGGCAACTCATATCTGCAATCTGGGATGGAAGCACGCTTAAGTTGTACAAAGACGGAATACTGATAGCTTCCAGACTTAAGGGCAGTTTCACGGCGCTTTGGGATGGGGACACTGCCAAGAAGAGAGAAACATCTATTGGAGCTGATGGGGCTGAAGAGTATCTTAATTGGAATGGTAAAATTGATGATATGCGAGTCTACTCTCGCGCCCTGTCCGCCGCCGAAATTACCGCTCTCTATAACTACACCGGAGGCGCGGCCACCCCCGCTCCGGTTAATGGTTCCTGCTCAACCACTTTCAACCAGTGTGTAACCGGAACATTCTCCGACATTGCCGATACCGGCGCGAACTATCTTTGGAGCTGTAACGGTTCAAACGGAGGCGCAAACACTGCCTGCTCTCTGCCGATTCCATCTCAAAGCGACACCTCTCCCCCAGTTATCAACGGCCCTAATACGTATTATGTTTTATTAACAGGCGTTGACACTAATCCCGGAACACAGGCCCAACCTTGGCGCACCATTAGGAAAGCGGCAACCGTTGCTCTTGCCGGAGATACCGTCGTTGTCGGCAACGGTTCATTTGATGAAATGGTTGAAACGAAACATACAGGCACGCAAGCTAATCCCATTACCTTTAGAGGCTCCGGACAAACAATTATTCAAAGTTTCGGAATATTCCACGAATGGAACAATGTTGATAACTTTAAAATAACAGCCTCAAATGCTGTGATTTATGGCGCGATAACTTTTACAGCTAGCAATATCAGAATTACAAACAACACGATTTACAATATGCATGTAATGGCTATTAGAATGACTAATAACGGTGGAGGTAGTCCGACAGTCGATTCATGGCCGACAAATGTGTATATAGGATACAACACGTGATATTATCGGGCTTGCCAAAGGGGCCGAAAATCACAATGATTTTATCCAGACATGGTATGTTGCCGGATTTCATTCAAAGAATAACTTAATAGAAGGGAATTGGATTAAAGACAATTATTTTCAGCTATATAACTTGGAGGATGGCGACCATGGAGCGGATTATAACAACTGGACCTTTAGAAATAATATATTCATCAATAATAAAATGAACGGAAACCTCGGTATCCCGAATAGTAAATTCTATAATAATACTTTTTATCATAGTCCCTATACGGATGGCAGTTATAGCCCGATTGTTTGTTTCAATCAGCCGGGATTTCATGCGACGGGCGGGGTTGTCGTAAATAATCTTTTTGTAAACAATGGATTTGAAACGCCGGAATTCAAACTGGGATCTTATTCTAATGGGTCTGTATGTTCCGGAGATTACAACTTGGTAGTAGGTATGCCGCCGACTTTTTCAACTTTAAGATCATCCCCATCATTCTCAGATGCTCATGGTTTAAATGGAGTTGACCCAATTTTTGTTGATCCTGAAAATGGAGATTTCAGATTGCAGGCCGGAAGTCCTGCCATAGGAGCTGGCACTGCACTTAATGGAACATTTACGACTGATTATAATGGAGTAACACGTGGGGCATCTTGGGACATTGGCGCCTATGAATACTATTCCGGCCAGCCGATCACACCCCAGATTACTCCTCCGGTCATACCACCCATAGTTCCTCCCACCCCCATTATCGGAGATTTCAATGCCGACGGCGTAGTTAACTCCATAGACCTTTCTCTAATGATAATCGCCTGGAATACGAGCAACACTATTTATGACCTCAACAGAGATGGAATTGTCAACTCTCTGGATTATGTGGTCATGGTGCGGAATTGGACGGTGTAGGGGGTGATATAGATGTGAGATATATGCTCCATAAATTCGCGCTAATAAAGATTCTTTGACTCCACTACACGAATTTGCTATATTTCAGTTATTGGTTAAATACAACATATAAATGAAATACATTGATTTCTATGGACAATTCAAAGATTTCCCATTTATTAACATCAACGATGTTAAAACGGCGTTTCCAGACTATGAACCCAGACGCATGTATGAATGGCAAAAGGCCGGATATATAAGGAAAGTTGCCAGGAGTTTCTATGTATTTAATGATAGAAAATTGAACGAAGACGATCTCTGCCTGATATCAAACAAACTTCGCGAGCCTTCCTATATAAGTCTGGAATATGCTCTTAGCCAGTATTCCTTGATACCGGAAACGGTATTTGTACGTACGTCCATAACTACCAAGAAGACCGCCTCTTTTGAGACTGTTATAGGAAATTTCAGTTATCAATCCGTCAAAAAGACGTTATTTTTCGGTTATGTTCTCCAAGGTCAGAAAAAGTCAAAATATAAATTTGCAGAACCGGAGAAGGCGATCCTGGATTTTCTCTACTTGCGTTCTGATATCAAGGATGGAAATGATATAGAAAGCTTAAGGATCAACGCGGATATATACGAGGAAATCATTGATGAAGAAAAGTTGGACAAATACTTGGGTATTTTTCAGCTTGTCACTTTGAATGAAAAGGTCGCTTTGCTCAGGGAATACATAAAGAAACATGATTAATTTAGAAGATATCAAAAAGAATTATCCGTATCCGGAAGGATTTGACCGCAGCGCTTTGCGGGAATATTTCCAATATAAGATCTTGGATATCCTTTTCAGGAACGGCTTATCGGAAAAGATATCATTCCTGGGCGGGACAGCCATAAAGATCTGTTATGGTAGCCGCAGATATTCGGAGGACCTGGATTTTGATAATTTTGGATTGACTGCGGATGATTTTTCAAAGATGTCGGAGACTATCAAACAGAGTCTCACTCTTGAAGGGTATGAAGTCGAGATAAGAAATATTCTGAAGACCGTATTCCGCTGCTATATCAAAATCCCAAGTGTTCTCTTTGATAACAAGCTCAGTCCTCTGGCGAATGAGAAGATCAACATTCAAATAGACACTATGCCACATGATTTTAATTTCATGCCGGAGATTTTTATGCTTCAGAAATACGATATCCTGCGGAATATCAGGGTGACTCCCAAAGACATCATCCTTTCCGAGAAGGTTGCGGCTATTATCGGACGCAAGAGAGCCAAAGGTCGCGATTTTTATGATCTCGTCTATTTGCGAGGTATTACGGATTTCAATTATGATTATCTGCGGGCGAAACTGAATATCGGCAATGCCGGTGAATTGAGAGAAACTCTCCTGAAAGTCACCGAGGAATTTGATTTCCGTGCTCTTGTAGCAGATGTTTCGCCGTTTTTGATCAATCAGGATGAGAAGGCGTATGTGTTGAACTTCAGGCAGTATGTCCAGCAGAAGTTATGATCAATAAACTCTTTGGACTATGTGGTCATGGTGCGGAATTGGACGGTGTAGGGGGGTACTTCTTTCTAACCGATAATTGTGATAATATGGAATTATTATGAATATCGAAGCTATAAAACCGAAAATCGCCCAAATCGCCGAGAAATATGGACTGGATCTCGTAGTACTTTTTGGTTCACAGGCGACAGGAAAAATACATAAAGAAAGCGATATAGATATAGCTTATACCGGAGATAAAAAACTCTCTTTCGATGAAGAAATCAAAGCCAATAGCGACCTTATAGATATTTTCAAGAGAGATGATGTGCAACTCGTCAATATAAAGAAAGCTTCTCCTTTGCTCATGAAGCAAATCGTCGACCACGCGATCATCTTGTATGAGCGTGAGAAAAACATTTTTAACTCTATCTTTGTTTTGGCGCAGAGAATGTTCGAAGATGCCAAGGTGTTATTTGATTTGCGCCGGCATTATTTGGATTACAAGCTAAAAGAATATAAATATGCTTGACAAGAAATTTTTGGAGAAGAAGTTGGAGATGCTCACTGGCTATGTCGATGAGATGGAAAAAGCTATCTCGGGTTTTTCTATTGGAGAAATACGAGATGATCTCGACAAGCGTCGCGTGACTGAAAGAGTATTCCAACTTATCGTGGACTGTATGATAGACACAAATGTGCATATTATACGAGAAGGCAATTTTGGCGCGCCTGATGATCTCGAGAGCACTTTCAAAATGCTCGGGAAGTATAAAGTTCTGGATGAAGATTTTGCTAATAAGATTGCGCCTATCGTCGGAGCCAGGAACATGATCGTGCACCGGTATGAAAAGCTTGATATCGACCTTTTCCTAAACAATCTTAAAAACAATTTCTTGGATTTCAAGAAGTATATTGTGCAGATAGATTCGTATATAAAAAAGAACTAATAATAAAGGGATGGCAGAGTGAACTCTCTCGACTATGTGGTGATGGTGCGGAATTGGACGGTGTAAAAGTAAATGGACTTTCTATTCCATTTCTAATATAATAGAAATGAGGCAGTAATATTAACCAATAAATCGAAACGATAATAAAATATGACTAAAAAGGAGATAATTTGGCGGGAAATCATTGAAAAAACCGCCCAAAAAGAACAATTGAAATTTACTCAAAAAGACTTGGCTAAAAAGTTCGGTTTTTCGTTGAGCACGATTTTTAACGCTTTAAAAATTCCGCGCCTTCTTGGGGCCATAAAAGTGGGAGGCAGAAGCTTCTCGGTTATTGATCTGGAAAAATTTCTGTATATCTGGGCGACCAACAGGAATTTGGATAAAGAAAAAATATATGAAACCCATGTGCCGAAAGCACCCAAAGAAATAGAAGGACTTTTGCCGGCGGAAACGATTTTCGGCGCTTATAGCGCCTATTGCAAAAAATATTCCGACACGCCGGCCGACTACGATAAAGTCTATGTTTATGCCAATCCGGCGACGCTCGCGGAAATAAAAAAGAGATTTCCCAAAGTCAAAGGCTATGCGAATCTTTTCGTGTTGAAGAGCAATCCATCGCTTGACCGCTTCGGCGCTGTCACGCCGGATGTTCAGACATTCGTTGACCTTTGGAACTTGAAAGACTGGTACGTCAAAGATTATTTGAACGAAATTAAAAAGAAAATTTTACCGTTTTAATTCTATGGAATTTTATCACAATTTAATCACCGAAAAGAGCTTCCAATATCTGGAGGATTTGAAACGTCGCCACGATTTCGTTCTTATCGGCGGTTGGGCGGTTTTTATGTATTCTCGGCAATTGAAATCAAAAGACATAGATATTATCATTGATTATTCGGAACTGGCCAAAATGAAGGAAGAATACGATGTCGTGAAAAATGATCGTTTAAAAAAATATGAAATTAAAACCGGCGAGTTTGATATTGATATTTACTTGCCACATTATTCCGAATTAGGCGTTGATATTGAAGAAATCATAGAAACAGTCATTGTCCGTGGCGGGTTCAAAATCCCTTCATTAGAAATGCTTTTCCTGTTGAAACTTCATGCCTTTGAAAATCGTCGCGGTTCGGTCAAAGGGCAGAAAGATGAACTGGATTTGTTAAGTTTGGCGATATTGCCGGAATTTAATTGGCAAATATATTTGGCAATAGTCGCTAAATTTGATTTTACGACACCCCACGGATTGTTTTTAGATTTTCTAGGCAGAACCGTAGAGGTGAAAGAATTAGATTTGAATGAGCAAAAAATGTCCAAAATCAAGAAAATGATACGAGCTCGTTGTGAAAGTAAAAATTAATCTCGTTAGAATCAACTCTCTAGACTATGTGGTCATGGTGCGGAATTGGACACTATAAGTAAGAAGTATACTCAATCTATTCTCCAAAAAGTGTGCTATAATGCGCGCATGAATATAGATAGTATAGAATCAAAAGCGACCGAACTGGCTCACAAATACAATCTGGACATGATCGTCCTTTTCGGTTCTCGTGCCGATAATACCGCTACTTCCAAAAGCGATGTGGATATTGCTTATACAAAAAAAGAATCTCTTTCTTTCGAAGATCAGTTATCGCTGGGCAGTGAATTGGCTCCTCTTTTCGGCACCGAAGCCGTGGATGTTGTCTATTTGAATAGAACATCACCGGTATTCATGTATCAAATAATGAAAAAAGCCAAACTTCTGTTTTCGAAGAGTTCAATGTCATTTTCTAACCTTTTTTCTTACGCCATAAAAAGACTTCATGAAAACATGTTTTTGTATGATTTGAAGCTTGATAGATTGCGCGCGGAGTACGGCGTATAATTAATAGGTAATTCAAATTCCATGCCTCTTGAAAAAACATTCATTATTTCCAAAATCGAACGCATAAGGGAGAGTCTCGGTAAGGTCAGATCCAAGCTTCAGTTTTCCGATGAAGAAATACTTCGTTCAGACGATCATCTTGCGGTTTTGGAACGAAATTTCCAGTTGATGGTTGATTACGCGATAGATATCAATCATCATTTCATAAAAGAAGGCGGGTATGGTATTCCTGATGATTTACAAAGTACTTTCACGGCTCTTGGAGAGCATAATATTCTACAAAAAGAATTCGCCGACAAAATCGGCAGGTCAGTCGGCTTGAGAAATCGCATAGTGCATCAATACGAAGATGTGAAGCCCGCGGTTTTTGTGGAGAGTCTAAGGAAAAATATTGGAGATTATGATGAGTACATAAGATACATACTCTCGAATATAAAATAATTGATTGAAAAAGGTTTGAGGCTTTCTAGCTAGAAGAAATATTCACTATGCCAATATTCCAGAGAATACTTTTCAAAGATATTATCAAAACCGAACACGGCATTGTCCTCTTACTTTCCAGTTTCATTCTCGTCACCACTCTCATTGGTCAAAGTTGGAATGATTTTGCCTTGATTGCCGACCAGACCATTCAATCTATTCCAGCGCATACTCAACTAGCTCAAGTTAGCAGTCCCTCGTCGTTCTTCTCTTTCGCTTACGCTCAGGATCAGAACTCCTCTGGACAATTAGCCCAAGGGCTAATTGGCTGGTGGAAGTTTGACGAGGGCTCCGGCACGACCGCGGGGGATTCAAGCGGGAATGGAAATAATGGGACGCTGGTGAATTTTCCTACGAATAATTCTGGATGGATCGGAGGAGCCCTCTCTTTTGACGGGGTGGATGATTATGTAAATGTTCCTGCTGTTAATTCGTTTTCCGCTAATGCTCCGATGACAATTAGCGCATGGTTCAAACCGGCCACAATCAATACTGGTGGTTCAGTGAAGTGCATTGTCTGTATCCCTAATCAAACATATGATGCCGCGGGAATAGGATATTTAAACAATAATCTAAGCTTCGCAATCGGCACTGAAACCTATGATACCGGCGGAGTAAATGGAGGCAGCATAGTGGCGAATAAGTGGTATTTTATAACAGGAACATTCAACGGAACTGTGCAGAAACTTTATCTTAATGGTGCGTATGTAAATCAAAGTTTATCCGCGACATTAAATGCTTTTTCTTCATTAAAAATTGGCGGAAACGGAGGTGGTACTCGTTATTTCAAAGGTTCTCTCGACGACGTCCGCGTCTACAACCGTGCCCTTTCCCAAGACGAGATCACTCAGCTCTATGCTCTTGGTTCCGCTCAAACGCCTTCCGACACCACCGCTCCTTCGGTGCCCACATCTTTTTCTGCCACAGCCATATCTTCCTCCCAAATCAATCTTTTCTGGACTGCTTCTACCGATAATACGGTCGTAACCGGTTACAAAATATACAGAGGAGGAACGCAGGTCGGGACTTCAGCCACTAACTCATATTCTGATACTGGTCTTACCGCGGATACTTTATACTCGTACACCATTTCCGCTTACGATGCTGCCGGAAACATATCTTCACAGTCTTCCTCGGCTTCCGCTACCACACAACCCGCTTCTGTTTCCATCTACACTCTTACCGTTTCCAAATCAGGCACTGCCGCCGGCACAGTTTCTGGTGGTTCAATCAATTGCGGCTCTACTTGCGTCCAATCAAACATTACGGCAGGCACATCAATCACTCTAACCGCCGTTCCTAACTCCAACTCCACTTTTACCGGCTGGTCTGGAGGCGGATGTTCTGGAACAGGAACTTGCTCTGTAACCGTTAACTCCGATTCAATCATAACTGCCACATTTACCCAAAACCAGACTCAAGCTTCGGGTAATAAGTATATTACCCCCAATGGCGCTGGATTAAAGGATGGTTCGGACTGGGCAAATGCCTATGCCGGATTGCCTGCCTCGGGAACTCTGCAACGAGGAGCGACATATTATTTTTCAGCCGGAACATACGTAATCCCCTATACATTTTATAGCCTGAAACACAAATTTAATGACCCTAATGACGGCACAAAAGTAATTACGATAAAGAAAGCAACTGCCGCGGAGCACGGCACGGATGTCGGCTGGCAGACAAGTTACGGAGGAATGAGCATCTGGACAGCTTCAGCAGGGGAGGGCACACATGCCATGCTTTGGTTCATTACGGACTACTATGTATTTGACGGCGGTTCAAGGGATCAATGCATACTTGACGCGAATAATACCGTCGAAGGACAAGCAGGGTTTATTCGGACTGACGGGTCGCATATTACCATTTCAAATTGCACGATTACAAAATATCTCGAATCTAAAGTCGTGCTCAATGGGGGTTCATACAATACGTTTTCACATTTATATTTTATAAACAACTATAAAAGCGATATTTTTTATCTTTGGGGGAGCTATAACACTATCAGCTATAACGAAGTGGACGGGTCAACGGAGCCTGCCGATCCCAATCCATCCTCGGGGAATCACGCGGACTTTGTTCAGACATTTGATATTAATACCCCGGGAACTATAGCTACTGATAATCTGATCGAATACAATTATGTTCATGATTCTCCTACACGCCAGTTATTTATGCTCTCGCAAATGCATTCCTCCTCTCGTTTTGAAAACTGGACATTTAGGAACAATATCTTTGCAAACACAGCGCCTGGATTTTCAGCGACAGTTGGCATAAACCTCTATAATAATATCTTTTATAATGTCGGCACTCTAAGCCATACCTATGCCGCATTTATCGGCCTGGGTTCCATTGCTTTTAATAATGCATTTTTATCCGGAACCGCCGGCCTTCTTTATTCTGGAGGGGCTAACCCAAATATCGATTATAACTATTTCGCTAATATTACAAATAATTATGCCGCACCAAGCTATTTTAATGTAAGTAGCATCGGAACACATAATATTTTGGGAGGAACTCCTGATTTTGTAAATGAAGCTCTGCAGGATTTTCATTTAAAACCAGGCAGCAGGATTATAGATGCGGGCATTGCTCCCGCAATATCTTTCGTTGATTATGATGGGGTTTCTCGCCCCCAAGGCTCGGCTTGGGACATTGGCGCTTACGAATACTATTCAGGCCAGTCGGTTACTCCACCTGTTTCAAATCCAGTAAATAGTTTACCGATCACACCCGTCACTCCTCCTACCCTTATCATCGGCGACTTCAATAACGACGGCATAGTCAATTCCATTGACCTTTCTCTCATGATTACCGCCTGGAATACGAGCAACACTATTTATGACCTCAACAGAGATGGAGCAGTCAACTCTCTGGATTATGTGATGATGGTAAGGAATTGGACGGTGTAAACGAACGCTTGACTTTCCTGTTATTTTTGCCTAATATGGAACCATGAAGCATATCATTCAATTCTCTATTACGCGAGAAGACGGCACCTATACTGCCAATGGTGTCAATGTGCCTATTGTTACAGAAGGTAAAACTTTTGAGGAATTAGAAGGCAATATACATGAAGCTGTCGGACTATATTTCGATGGTGAAGATCCGACTTCGTTGGGCTTCGTTGCGTCCCCGGCAGTTCTTACCAACTTTGAACTTATCCCCGCTGTCTATGGAAGTAAAGCTTAAAGTATTGTCAGGGATACAAGTGACCAAAATTCTGGAGAATTACGGTTTTTCTGTTCATGCACAAAATGGAAGTCATATAAAGTTGAGAAGAACAACAATGGGCATAAGAGAGATTTTGATTGTTCCGAATCATAACCCTATTGCAAAAGGAACCTTGAAAGCAATTTTCACCCAAGCATCGCAATACATTTCAGAAACTGAATTGAGGAAACATTTTTATAATTGATTTTAACTCCCTCGATGACGTGCACATCTACTCTCGCGCCCTGTCGGCCAACAAAGTGAAGCAGTTGTATAATCTGGGGAGATAGGGGAGCCGAAAAAGGTCGGACCTTTTTCCCGCGATAATGTGTTAAAATATACCCATGCGCTCGAAGTTAGAATTTAGAATTTGGAATTTGGAATTTTGGGCAAAAATTCTATTTTTTGTTTTTATTATTCTATATTCCATATTCCATATTCCAAATTCCGTAAAAGCCTCCTTCGTCTCAAACTCTTCCTCCAATTTCACCAACACCTTGAAAACCGGCCTAGTCGGCTGGTGGACTTTTGACGGCGCCAATATGAAGAATAATGTGACCGACAGCAGTGGGCAGAATAACAATGGAAACATGGTCGGCTGGACTTCCACATCCAGCGCCATCGTGGCGGGCAAGCTGGGGCAGGGGTTGAGGTTTGATGGGGTGAATGATGTTGTAACGGGCCCAACCTACAATGGCGTAAAAACAGTCTCATTCTGGCTAAAGCCCAATTCCACAACCCAGCAAATCTTAATGCTAGATGCCAATCTTGCTTCAACCAGCGTAAGTTCCGGAACGATATCCGCCAACAATTTCACCAGTCCTACTATTTATGTAGACGGCGCTGTTTCTTCCACTATCTCAAATACCAATTGGCATTTCATTACCATTACAACCGCGACAACCATCAACGCTTCCGCCATTAAAATAGGTCAAACCGGAACCGGGTATTATAAAGGTCTCCTCGACGACGTCCGCGTTTACAACCGAGTATTATCCGCCAGCGAAGTTAAACAGCTCTACTCCATGGGCGCCGACACGAAAATGAACATTACGCCAACGGCTTGGCCAAGCCCGCTTAAGCAAGGACTGACTCTCTGGTGGACGCTGGACGGCGCCGACACGAAATGGAATACGCAAAAAGAGAATGATAAAAGCGGTACCGGCTCCGCGGGGTCGGTGGGAACGCTCGCGGGTTTTTCCACTTCAACCAGCGTGCTTCCGGGTAAAATGGGGCAGGCGCTCTCCTTTAACGGCGCCAGCAATGTTTATTCAACGAATGCCATATCCGCTTTTATGAGCAACGCGACGGGCACGATGTCTCTTTGGTTCTACCCAAAAAACGGCAACTCCGGTACCTGTTCGGACGGCAGTATGTCAGCTCTTATTTCCGACTATGACGGCGTAAGCCTCGGCGGTTACGCTTGGCTCGGCTATGACGGCGCCAATCTTTGCGCCGGCGGCTATGACGGCGTCCTGCGCGTGATTTCTTCGGCTGTTTCAAAAAACAAGTGGACGCACGCAGTTTGGGTTCATAAGAACGGAGTGCTCACGCTCTGGAAAGACGGCGCTCTGGTCAGCGCGCAAACGCTCGGCAATATCTCCGATATTTCGCGCCCTATGTACCTCGGCCGCTCTTATCTCAACACTTATTTTAACGGATATTTGGATGATGTTCGCATGTACTCAACCGCCCTCTCCACTTCTACCATCCAGACACTCTACAATGCCGGCGCGAGCACGAAAGTTAATGTCTCTTTAAGTCCGCCGCAAAGTTTGGGACAAACGAACTTGATGACGGGACTCGTCGGCTGGTGGACCTTCGACGGCAAGGACACCAACTGGGCCACCGGCGTGACGAACGATAAGTCTGGAAATAGTAACAACGGGCAACTTATCAATATGTCAACGAGCACGAGCGTGGTCCGGGGGAAGCTGGGGCAGGGGTTGAAGTTTGATGGAATTAGTGGCGCATCTTCCGGTACCTATGTGAATGTAGGGTCACCTACAACATTGACAAACCTCTCTGCTTTAACAGTGTCGGTATGGGCGAAAACAAATGGTTACGGTGTATCTGGTCAGGGTGTTCTTGTCAGCAAAAAAAGCTGGTATGGCGCAGGTGACGGATGGCTTTTTAGCGTTAATAGCTCATATCACGACATTGATTTTTTCCGAAAATACGATGGAGGCACATCCTTGGATGTTCTCTCCACCGCTAATACTTTGACAACTAGCGATTTTGGCAAATGGATTCATTGGACTGTAACAACTGATGGCACTGCAAACGCTTCAGGTGTTCACATCTACAAGAATGGCGTGGATGTTACAGGTACAACCGTTACTAACGGAGTCGGAAACAGATACAGTGATGCGGCAATCAATCTTGAATTAGGTAATGTATTATACAATCAGACTTTTAATGGTGTTCTCGACGATATTCGCGTATACAATCGGGTGTTGTCCGTTACCGAAATCAAACAACTCTATAATATGGGTAAATAAAGTTATATGTTTTCATCTATCAAAATATTTATTAAGACTGAATACGGTATAGCTATTTTACTGTCCAGTTTTATTTTAGCTCTCACCCTCATCGGCCAGTCTTGGAATGATTTTGTTTTAGTTGCTGACCAAACAATCCAATCCATTCCTTCCTCCGCCAGCTGGCGGAATACCCAACTAGCTTCCGCTGAAGGCACTGATTTACTAACACAAGGGTTAGTTGGATGGTGGAAATTTGACGAGGGGAGCGGGACGACGGCGGGGGATGCGAGTGGCGGGGGGAATGTAGGGATGTTTGTTAATGAACCGGCATGGGTTTCTATCACAAAGGCGAAAGTGGGGAATGGAGCGGTGCAGTTTAATGGTATTAACAATTACATATCAGTCGGAACCTTGGACTCATTTGGTGCCTCCAATGGTCAAACCCAAATGCAACAGGGCGTTACAATATCTCTTTGGCTAAAGACGACCAATAACTCAAGTATAATGACATTGGTTGGTAACAGATCGCTCGGGCTCTCTCCAGGATTTGGTGTATCGTTGAATAGTGGTTTTTACGGAATGGTTCCCGGATCGATAAGAGTCAGTTGGTCGCAATCTTCTAATTACGGGTCATCATTCGCTTTTAACGCCAACAGATTGATAAACGACGGAAATTGGCATCTTCTAACCGTGGTAATCAAAATGCCCGGCACACAGCAAATCTGGATTGATGGTACAAGCCGAAATGTTAGTATTGAACGTGATAGTTTTAGCACATACCAAACATGGTCTATCACTCCGTCGCTTGGAATTGGCGCGGATATTATGAGTGCAACTACGGAGAACTATTTCTTGGGATTAATTGACGACGTCCGCGTTTACAACCGTGTCCTGTCAGCGGATGAAATAAGCCAACTCTATGCTCTTGGAGACAGCACTGTTGCTCCTGCCAATACCTCATCCCCATCAAGCCCTCTTTCTGTCACGACCGTGGCCGCAGCTCCAACCACTTACACTCTTACCGTTTCAAAGTCAGGAAGTGGCACAGGCGCTGTCACTGGCGGATCAATTTTCTGCGGTTCCACTTGTTCTCAATCCAGTATCACTTCAGGAACTTCAATCACCCTTTCCGCTACCCCAACATCAGGTTCGACCTTTACGGGTTGGAGCGGGGGAGGGTGTTCGGGAACTGATGTATGCCTGGTCACGCTTAACGCAGATACAAGCATACGGGCTACCTTTAGCACAGCATCAACACAGATTCCAGCCGGCGCTGACGTATATGTTGCGGCTAACGGCAATGATTCAACATGCGCTAGAAACAATGTCACGAAGCCGTGCCTTACGCTTAGCAGAGCTTACACTGTATCTCAAGCGGGGGATGTCATAGAAATATCCGGTGGGACATATCCTGATCAGACCATACCGAAGCTATCCAAGGGAACCGCGATTGTAACATTCGAGCCGGCGTCTGGAGCGTCTGTAATTTTAGGAAGCGTTAATATTTATGCCAGTTATGTGGAATTGCGGAACATGGCGTCATCAGGAAGAATAGGGATAAATCCCGTAGCGACTGACTATCCATCAGGCACCAATCATATAACTCTGCGTAATATGAATGCTGAAAGCCTGGGCATCGTTGCTGAAGATGTTCTAGTTAAAGGCGGAAATTTCGGCGGATTTGACGCGTGTGACGCAAGCAAGCCTGAAGATATTGTCCAAATTTGGGAAACGAGCAGGTCGGGGAATTGGTATGCTTCTTCAAGAGTTACAATTGATGGAGCGGTTATACATGATGTAACCGACCACAACAATGCCTGTTCGGATGTGCCACCTCCAGCCCAAGGACGACATGTTGACTGCATGCAAATATTGTCCGGACATTTTATAACGGTCAGAAATTCTGTTTTCTATAATTGTGCAACGAGTGATATTATTGCCCGTCCGTTTCGTGTGGGATTAGATAATCTTTTGATTGAAAATAATTTTATGCAAGCAGTAATGAATCCTGGTTTAGCTTTAAATTTGGGAGACGGGTCGGATGTCTTTGGCGGCACAAATATTGTTAGATACAATACGATTTTTGGAGCGGCTGGAAGATGTTCTACTCCGGGCTGTCTTCAATTTTACGGTAATATCATAAATGCCGGTTACTGTCCGACTAATGTCAATGCGGTTTTTGATCATAATGTATTTATTTCTGGCTTGTCCAATCTCTCCAGTGCGTATCTGTGCGGTACCAATTTTAAACAAGGCAATCCTTCTTTCGTTGGACCCACGCCGAGTTCCTCATATTTAAACGGTATTATTCCGAATTATCATCTTGCGGCTAATGATGTGGTGGCGCTCGATTCCGGAGACCCGACGCGTTATCCGGCAACTGACATTGACGGTCAAACCCGTTTTTTTGGTTTAACTCCTGATGCTGGAGCAGATGAATACACAGGAAGTGGGGGAGTCACTCTCACAAACGGTCTCTGCTCCACCACTCTCAATCAGTGTACAACAGGAACATTCTCCGACCTTGCCGACACCTCCGCTAACTACCTCTGGTCATGCATGGGTTCCAACGGCGGTACTACCGCTTCCTGTAGTTTGCCTATCACACCAGTTACCCCCCCCACTCCAACCACCGGCGACTTCAACGCTGACGGCATAGTCAACTCCATAGACCTCTCTCTCATGATTACCGCCTGGAATACGAGCAACGCTACTTACGACCTTAACAGAGACGGCAGAGTGAATTCTCTAGATTATGTGATTATGGTGCGGAATTGGAGTATGTAGGGTACAAATGTGCTATAATGCTGGCATGGAAGGTAAAAGATTAACAGATGAACAAAGACAAGAGATCATCTCTCTAATGCAATCACGAGGGGCTATTGTCGGCTATCTATTCGGCTCATATGCCCGTGGCACAGCAGGACCTTTGAGTGATATTGATGTTGGTGTGGCTTTTCCGGAGACAATACCGAAGAATACCCAAGACACGCTCATCGAAGAGATCCGCACTGGTTTGGAAAGAAAATTTGGAGGTAGAGACAAAGCTGATGTTTTGAATGTACCAGAACTTAAAAATCCATTACTCCGATACATTGTCACTTTGGGAGAAGGTCAAATACTATTTTCGGATGATCAATCTCTTCATAATAGATTGGCTAATTACGCTCTGCGTGAATATGAGGACACGAGGTCACTTCGATCAATTCAAAGTAAAGCTCTAGAGCATTTATTCGCGTAACTATATTTTCATGACAACACTCAATATTGAATCAATAGAAGATAAATTATTTCGACGCTCATATTCTGGCTGAAGAATTTCATGAAAATCCCAAGAATTACGCGGAAATTATTACCGCGCTTGGAGAGCATGGCGTTATAGACAAAGAATTCGCGATCACCCAAGAAGAGATGGCTAAATTTAGAAATAAGCTGATTCATGATTATGATTCAATTGATCGGTCTAAAACTGTTTTTTATGGCCGATCTGCTCCGGAAGTTTTCCGAACATTTGGCAAGGCATTTACGGAGTATATAAAGAAATAAAAATGGAATACGAGCAACACTATTTACGACCTTAATAGAGATGGTATCGTTAATTCTCTGGATTATGTGATGATGGTAAGGAATTGGAGTATGTAATGAAGTCTCCCGGATATTGAAAGCTTTTGCTCTGCCGACGGGGGTGAGAGGGTGATGGAAAAATGGGAAATTGGGAGATCATAAATTCTGGGACTAGACTCGAATATTGTACACTAGAGTAGCAATAATTGACCATATTTTGTTAGTATGCTAGGCTAAAAACATGTATATACCAAGGTTTCCGAAAATCGAAGACAAAATAGGAATTGGAAAGGTTCTAGTTATTTATGGTGCAAGACAAGTAGGTAAGTCATTTTTGGTCAAGAAATATCTGGAAAAGGTTTCTAGAGAAACTCCAACTCTGAAACAATTATTTTTCAATGGAGAAGATGTCAATGTTCAAGCTATTTTTTCTTCAATGAATTTGAAAACACTTGATGAAGCGGTTGGGGATGCTGAACTCATGGTGTTGGATGAAGCACAAGTCATAAGAAATGTCGGGATCTCACTCAAATTACTTGTTGACACGAAACCGAGGTTGAAAATTATTGTTACAGGGTCTTCCTCGTTTGAACTTTCCGGCCAGATAGGAGAACCATTGGTCGGAAGAATGAATGTTATCAATCTTCTGCCTTTATGGGAAAGAGAAATAAAGGAAGGGGGACTTATGGATTATGTCACAGGACTTGATTTTGCGTTGCGCTTCGGACGTTATCCGGAGGTATTTCTGGAATCGGTCATTGAAAGGAAGAAAGAGATTGTTACGAATATCGTCAATGGTTATCTTTTGAAAGATATCTTGGCATTCGAGCAGGTGAAAAATTCAAAGTTAATTCTTGATCTATTGAAACTTCTGGCTTATCAAGTCGGAAATGAAGTTTCCGTAAATGAAATAGCCAATAATCTTTCTATCGGTAGAAATATAGTCAATAGATATTTGGATTTACTTGAACAAAATTTTATTATTTTTCCACTCCATCCCTTTGCTAAAAATCTGAGGAATGAAATACGTAAAAAAGAGAAATATTACTTTTATGATTTGGGTATCAGGAATGCTCTGATTGAGAATTTCGATGCGATCGATACTAGAGGTGATATCGGGGCACTCTGGGAGAATTATTTGATTGTAGAAAGACGCAAGCGCAATGCCTATACTGACCCTTACAAATCCGTCTATTTTTGGCGCAAATTATCTGGAGCAGAAGTAGATTTTGTCGAAGTATATAGCGACCATATCGATGGTTATGAGTTTTCGTTGAAGGAAAAGGCTGGTAATAAATCGAAAAGATCTTGGTTGGAGAACTATAACAACGCTACATGGATAAATATTCATAAAGAGAATTACAAAGATTTTATTTCCTAACGGTAGATAGTAATTCTAATGACCACCGCCTGGAACACGAACAACGCTACTTATGACCTTAACAGAGACGGCAGAGTGAACTCTCTGGACTATGCCATCATGGTGCGGAATTGGACGGTGTAGGGGAAAACTACCTATCTCGAGCACCTTATTTTAGAGAAAGGAGATAAAGTCTTCCGATAGTTATCAACTTGAATTTCTCATAATAGTCAGTATAATGTACGTATTGAGCGAAAAAGCTTAAAAACGCTCAATACATCATGATAAATGAACAAAAAACCAATATTTTACGAGAAATTGTCTCGAAACAGAGAGAAAATCTCAAAGTAAAGCTTTCTCGTGAATATATTCCTCGAGAAGTTTTGAAAAAGGCAGAAGAGCTATTCAAGTCCAATCTGATAAAAGTTATTACGGGTCCGCGAAGAGCTGGGAAGTCTGTGCTAGCTTTATTGTTGCTAAAGGGTAAAGATTTCGCCTATTTAGATCTCGATGATGAATATTTGAAAGAAATCGTCAAAGGATTGGGACATTATGAAATACTTATGGATGTTTTGAAAGTGATTTACGGGGATACAAAAAATATATTTATTGATGAAATACAGAATCTACCACGATGGGAACTTTTCGCCAACAGACTGCATAGTCAGGGATACAATCTTTTACTTACTGGATCAAACTCGAATCTTTTGAGCAGAGAACTTTCCACGCATTTGACCGGAAGGCATTATGTTATCGAAATTATGCCTTTTAGCTTTGGTGAGTTTACCTTGAATGGAATCAGAAATAACGCTACGCAAAATCTCAAAGATTATATGGAGAATGGAGGGTACCCGGAAATAGTCACGGGTAGTGATAAGCCGGAATCATATTTAACGGTACTTTTCAATTCCATAATATATAAAGACATAATTAGTAGATATAAAGTAAGACATGCGGATGAATTGAATCTCGTCTCTGAATATCTACTGAATAATTATAGCAAGGAAATAAGTTTCAAAAAGATCTCCGCCTTGCTCGGTATTGTGAGTCCCAATACTATAAAAAGTTATCTAGGACATCTAGAGGAGTCGTACCTGTTCTTTATTCTGAACAGATTTTTATTGAAGATCGGCGAGAGGATGAAAGCTCCGAAGAAAGTTTATTTGGTAGATAATGGTTATATAAAAGCCAAATCAATGCAGATTTCTCCCGATCATGGAAAACTTTTGGAAAATATGTTTTTCATGGAATTGGTCAAGAAAGGTTTTGTTCCAAATAAAGAGATTTTCTATTATAAGACGAGAAATCAGAAGGAGATAGACTTTGTCGTCGTGAAAAATCTAGAAAAGAAACTATTCCAAGTTTCGTATGATATTTCTGATATTGATGTCAGGAAAAGAGAGGTTAAAGCACTGATTGAGGCGGGTCAAGATTTAGTTACCGATGAATTATATATTATAACTTTCGATAGAGAAGAAATTATTGAACAAAGTGGAAAGAGAATAAAAGTTATTCCATTTGGCAAATGGGCTTTGGAATAATTAAAGAAAAGTCATATTTATCATGCCACTATCTATCCAAACATCAAATAAGGCATTCCTCAATTCATTAATCGCCGATCAAACAATCCATTCCTTTATAGGTGCGAAATTGAATGGTGTATGGCCATGTCCATCTTGAGGTATTTCTTTACGATTACTACAAAATATGTAAAAATAGTAAATATGTCAGAAAAGCCTATGTTTATAAGGAGAAAAATCGATGCTAAAATACAGGAGTATTTGAAATTACCTGAAATACTGGCAATTTTAGGTTCGTGGTAAGCTAACGGTTTTATAGACACGTATTTATGGTTGCATCGGATTTTCAGGTCATATATAATACAAATATGGTTACAATAACAATTCCAAAGAAATTATCGAAGCTCGGTGAACTAGTGCTTATCTCCAAGAGAGAGTTGGAAGCTCTTATTGCCCGCGTTAGTGAAGTTGTGGAAGAAAAAGATGTATTGCGTTGGTCTAGGGAAGCTAGGGCAATGAAGCGCGCGGGAAAACTTCCATTGCTCGGAAATATGGCGACGCTATGATCATTTACTTTCACCCACGCTTCCAGAAAAATTATCGCAAACTCGATTCCAAAACAAAGATTCAAGCAGAATTCAGAGTGACACGGTTCAAGATTGATCCATTCGATAGTATTCTCGGAACGCATCATCTTCATGAAAAGCTCAAAAAACAATTGAGCTTTTCTATTAATTCACGCTGTCGAATCCTATTCGAATTTGTAGGTAAAAAACAAAATGAGGTTATTTTTCTAGATATCGGAGATCATGATATTTATTCCGTCTAGCGAGCGGTGTCGTGACTGCCGATAGGCAGACATGACACGCGAGCGAAGACGGAAGAAAGGGTAATACCCACAGTTTTCAATAGACTGATTCACCGTTTTAGGGATAATTTGGTGAATAGACTCACTAAATTAGGTAAAATAATATGAAAATATATAGATATTTACAGGAAAAAATATAGAAAAGTGTGCTATAATGCGATTTATGTCGGAATTCGAAATAATCAAACAGAAAATAGCTCTGCAAAAAGAGTATTTACATAAAACCTATGGAGTGGAAGAAATAGGTGTTTTCGGCTCATTTGCCCGCGGAGACAATGATGAGAATAGCGATATAGATGTTTCAGTTGAGCTCAATCAGAAAGTACCCGTGGGACTTTTTGAATTTGCCGGTATGAAATTTTATCTTGAGGATTTACTGGGAAGAAAAGTTGATTTGGTGATAAAGAGTGGAATAAAAGCGCTTATAAAAGACAGGATTTTAAGTCAATTAGTCATCATATGAGTGAAAAAAGAAATGTAAAATTATTTATTCAGGATTCTTTCGATGCTATTGATAAGATCAATGGTTATGTTTCTAATATTAAAGACGCTAATGAACTGAAAAATTCTGGGCAAACTTATGATGCGGTGATGATGAATTTCATCGTTATCGGTGAGGCAATTAAAAATATTTATGAAGAAGTCCGTGAAAATTATCCGGATGTAGAATGGCGACAAATCATGGCAATGCGCAATATTTTAATACACGAGTATTGGGGAGTAGATGAAAAAGTAGTATGGAACGCGATTGGAAGAAATTTACCTGAATTAAAGGAAATTCTTACAAAGATTAGGAATAGTTTGAATTGAACAATGTAGGTAAATAGAATTGTATGTTCTCATCCCTAAAAACACCCCTAAAACCCGAACACGGTATCGCCCTCTTACTGTCCTGTTTCATCCTCTCTCTCACCCTCATCAGTCAAAGCTGGAATGATTTCATATTAGTCGCCGACCAAACCATCCAATCCATTCCTTCCTCCGCCAACTGGCGGAATACCCAACTTGCTTCGGCCGAAGGCGCTGATACATTAATTGCCCTCTCCCTAATGATCACCGTATGGAACCATAGCAACACCATAGGTTGAAATATGCTATACTGAGAGCATGACAATACATGAGTTTATAAAGCAAAGACCTTATCTAGTTTGGTATGTGAAAGATTTGGATAGTCTTTCCGAAGAATCCATTGTCGAACATGTTTTGAACTTTGGAGATTGGAACGACGTGCAGGGAATGATAAAGATATTAGGCATGGGAAAAACCGCCCACATATTCACGGAAAAATCCTCGCCTGACAAATTCGGCAGGCAAAATTATCGTCCGGAGATCAAGAATTATTTCCAATTGTATTTCAATAAATATGCACCACAAGGAAATCTTTACCAATGAGCAGAATAAATTACTACCACTAGTCGCCGAATTTTCCAAAGATTTCGGCTTGGTTGGTGGCACGGCCATCGCTCTTCATTTGGGACATCGCAGGTCTATTGATTTCGACCTTTTCTCTGAAAAGGAATTCGGCAATCAAAGCCTCCTAAATAAGATTGTCGCTTTTGGCGCACCCGATCAAATTATTGTCAATAAATTGGATGAGCTCACGCTTGTTATCAAAGGTGTAAAAATGACTTTCTTTCATTATCCATACAAGATCATATACTCCGAAAATTTTGGTTACAGGATAAAGATGCCGGATCTTTTGACTCTCTCCGCCATGAAAGCTTTTGCCTTGGGACAACGAGCCAAATGGAAGGACTATGTGGATTTATATTTTATTATCAAAGACTATTTTTCGATCAGTCGGATTTCGGAAAAGAGCCGGGAAATTTTCGGTAATATGTTCAATGAAAAACTTTTTAGAAGCCAACTGGCTTATTTTGACGGCATAAATTACAAAGAAGCTGTGGAATTTTTGCCGGGATTTGAGGTTTCCGACGAAATTGTTAAAAAGAGACTGACGGAGTTTAGTATTGATTAATCATACTTATGAAGAAGATTTTTGCTTTTATTGATGTCCAGAATACGGAGACGACAACTCGCCGAATATTAGGTTTTTTCGTTGATTGGAAGAAGTTATTTAATTTCCTGAAAACTGATTGGAAATGTGAAAAAGTATTCTTTTATTCAGGAATAGACGCTGGGGATTCAGAGTCGGAAGAAGAATTTAAAAAGTTAGAAGATAACGGATGTATTGTTAGATCAAAACTTGTTTTCGCGTATAAAAACAGAGATAAGAATATAGATGTAGAATGTCCAAAATGTGGAAATAAGTTTGAAGAGGTTATAGATATGGGGTACAATCGAAAATCGAATTGTGACGTGGATCTTACCGTTGACGCGATGGAATGCGCTGGATCTGATACGGAATTTTATATTTTTACCGGTGATGGAGATTTCGAGTATCTAATTAAAAAAGTCATTGAAAAAGGAGCGATTGTTCATATTGTATCGAGCGCGAAGAGGGTAAAAAGCGGACCTAGATATTATACATCTAGATTTTCCACGAAATTGAGGAAACTGACTGAAGAAGAAGGGAAGCCTGTGGATTTTCTTAATATTAATAACTTGAAATTTAGAATAAAAAAGGAAAAGGCCGCGAAGCGCGACCTTTTCTAGGGATGAATACATCATAGCAAGGTGATAAATAAGTGTCAAGCGTCATTATCCACATGTCCCCATCTATCCAAACATTCATAAAGACTTTAGCTAAAACACCTCTCAAACCCGAACACGGCCTCGCCCTCTTACTGTCCTGTTTCATTCTCGCTATCACCCTCATCAGTCAAAGCTGGAATGACTTCGTCTTAGTCGCCGACCAAACAATCCAATCAATTCCTTCCTCCGCCAGCTGGCGGAATACTCAACTAGCCCAAGTCGGTGGTCCCTCGTCGCAAAGCTCCTCGGGACAATTAGCCCAAGGGCTAATTGGCTGGTGGAAGTTTGATGAGGGAAGCGGGACGACTGCGGGGGATGCGAGCGGAAATGGGAATAACGGGACGCTGGTGAATGGGCCGGCGTGGACGACAGATAGTAAGGTGGGAGGTGGGGCGGTAAGTTTTGATGGTACGAACAATTATATTAATGTTAGTTCAGCTCCATCTCTGGAGAGTTTAGGACCACTTACATATTCTGCGTGGATATATCCAATCAGTTGGGGTCAGGGTAGTCAGGGGTATTTATTTTCAAAATCTACAGGTTTACGTTTTCAGTTGCTTAGCACATATAGCCAGATAAGATTTTATGTAGATTATTCAACGGCTAATCTCGCAGTTGGCTCTGCAGTAGGTTCCATTTCATTGAATAATTGGGTGCACGTTGTTGTAACATGGGATGGATCATCCTCAGCTTCAAACACGCATATTTATCTTAACGGGGTTGAAACAACAAACTATCAAATAAGGCAAAATGGCGACGGGACTAGGTCTCCAATAGTGACAAGGCCTTTTATTATTGGCGCAAGTGATCCTATCTACGGATCAGGTAGATTTTTCAGTGGAAAAATGGACGATGTTCGTGTTTATAATCGCATTTTATCAACAGGTGAAATTATGGACTTATATAATTTCACTTATGTTTCTACTGCCAGTCCAGTTCAAGAACCAATCATCGTTCAAGCCCCGTCGATTCAAACTTCACCAACCCAGCTTCAACCCCCTTCTGTAACTCTTGCAGTTGGTGTTTACAGGGTTAACCAAGATGGTACTGGTGATTTCAAGACGGTTCAAACTTGTGTGGACGCGGTCGCGCCTAATTCAACATGCCTCGTTTACCCAGGTAACTATAAAGAATTGGTTACTATTACCAAATCTGGGAGCATACAAAGCCCAACAATAATTAAAGGTCTAAACAAGCCGAACATATCTTTTCCAGATGGATCCAATGCGTACTTAAATAATCAAGATCAAACTTCAAAGGTTAAAGGGTTTGTTGTAAAAGCAGATAATATTAAAATAATTAACTTTGAATTCACGGATATCACCACAAAACAGCAAGGAGCCATATATTTAGACAATCGCAGTAATATAGATATTGAAGATAATTATTTCCATGAATTGAATCCCCCAAGGATAGTCAATAATAATTGCCTATGGTGTGGTTGGGGTTCAGTACGGGGTGTTGGTTATAATATTAAATTTATTGGTAATACAGTATGGCGTGTTGAAGGTGTGGGTATAGCAATTACAGGCAATAATTGGCTAGTGGAAAATAATAATGTTTCTCATGGTAATATTTTTGCTTGGAATTATGCGGAAAAAGCTTTAAGGGATGGTCTTAACGGATCGATGTGGGACCAGAATTATATAGTAGTAGGTGATACTGATGCTCTTAGGTTTTTTGGCAATGGACATATTATAAAAAATAATTATTTTCATGATTATTTGCTCGGGGAGACGGCTTGGGCTGAAAGAAAAACTGTGCAGAATCCAAATCCTTCTCCACACATGGACTGTATGCAAACATTTTCAAATGGAGATCCTCCATGGCAGGGTGCGACCAATGTAATCATTGAGGGAAATTTTTGTTTTAATATTGGTACCCAATTTATCTTTATCTCTGATATAAACAATAAGAGCGATCATATCACGATTGTTAATAATATATTCAAAAAAAATGGCGCGCACGGCATAGCGGTAAGTGGAATAGAATATCTTACACTCGCGAACAATATAATTGCCAATGTCAGTTATGCGGCCATTAGTGTTGGTAATTCCCCCAATTCAAAAATTATCAATAATATTATTTACTATGATTATTCTTCAGATGGTGTTTTTCGCATAGATCCTGTAATTGATGAAGTTTCTAAGGTTGGACTGACTTTAGATTATAATTTACATTTTCCAAATACGAGAGTTACTTTTCCGGGAGTGTATGATACGAATGGAATTTTTGGAAAAGATCCTAAGTTTATAGATCCAAACGGAAATAACTTTCACATTCAGAATAGTTCTGTTGCGATTGATTCAGGATCGGATATGAGCTCATATTTATCAAATGACAAAGACGGCATCTCCCGCCCCCAAGGCTCCGCCTGGGACATCGGCGCCTATGAATATGTCGGTTCTGGTGGAGTTGTCACGCCTCCAATTATTTCATCAACTCCTCCTCCCGCCATCATCATCGGCGACTTTAACAAAAACGGCATAGTCAATTCTATAGACCTTTCTCTAATGGTCACCGCATGGAATACGAACAACACCACTTACGACCTTAATAGGGATGGCATAGTGAACTCTCTCGACTATGTGATCATGGTGCGGAATTGGACGATCTAGAATATATACTAGAAGATGCTAGAATATAGTCATGAGCATGAAGTTGGAATTTAGAATAAAGAATATGGGATTTTGGACAAGGATTATTTTTTTTGTCTTTATTCTAAATTCTATATTCCAAATTCCAACCACCTACGCCTCCGTTGTCTCCAAACCCTCTCAATACAATACCAATCTCAAATCCGGTCTTGTCGGCTGGTGGACTATGGATGGCGCGGATGTCGTGAATGGTGTGGCACTAGATAAGAGTGGCAATAATAATAACGGCAATCTTATAAACATCGCCACCACAACCTTTTATAAACCCGGTAAGATCGGTCAGGCTTTCAATTTTGACGGGGTGGATGATTATGTGAAATCAGGAACTATCAATGGAAGTTCTCTGACGACAATATCCTATTCATTTTGGATTAAAACTACCAAAACAAGCGGAGGTAAAATTATAGTATGGGGAACTGTTGCCTGTTACATAAATGATACGGTGAAAAAAGTGAGTTGTACCGCCGACGGTATTACTAGTGGTTCGACAGTTACTCTCGGTACTGTAAATAATGGTCAATGGCATCATCTCGTCTATGTCGTGAACGGCAATAGTCAAAATCTGTATTTAGATAGTGTTGTACAAACTCCTGCTACGGAAACTCTAACTTCTCCAAATGATATAGTTTATATTGGAAGAACTGGTAGCACCTTAAGTCCGCTTAATGGCTCCCTCGATGATGTCAGTATTTATAATCGTGTTTTGACTATAACAGAAATCCGTCAGCTTTACAATCTCGGTCAAGCCAAAGTGAATGAAACGCCGACTACCAACACGAACATCAATTCTGGTTTACTCGGCTGGTGGACATTTGATGGCAAGAATTCGACGACTAGTACCACGGCTGATGATACGAGTGGTCGCGGTCTGACTGCCACCTTGCATGACGCGCCGTTCTTGCCGAAGAAGACGCCAGCAAAGATCGGGCAGGGACTAGCATTCGACGGCGTTAACAATTATGCTTCTTTAGCTTCCAACCCTCTCGCCGGGGTAATGACTGCCGCCAATTCAACTTGCGCTTGGGCGCTCATCAAAGACCCGAATATACTCGGCGCTGGTGCTTGGGACCAGACTATCTTAAATTTCCGAACGGATGCCAGCAACGGCGTTGTTATGTCTAATGACTATTCGAGCGGCGGAGACTTCGTGGCTTCGTACAGACTCGGCGGCATATTCTATGGTCTTAAATCCTCGACTGTGGTTTTCAAGAAAAACACATGGGTCCATGTCTGTTATGTCTGGAATGGTTCAGCTGTCACCCTCTACGCTAACGGCACCGCTCTCACAGGTACCGCCTCCACTAACCCTATCGGCACAGCCAATGTCATCGGCGCTCTTGACGACACCCTCTCCGGTATTTGGAACGGCACCGTTGATGATATCCGCGTCTATTCCCGCGCCCTCACCGCCACCGAAGTTCGGGAAATCTACAATCAAGGCGTTTCGAAGGTCAATATTAGTCCTGTAAGGAGCTTGAATGGTACAGGGCTCGGCTCCGGCCTTGTCGGTTATTGGACTTTTGATGGTAAAGATACAAATTGGGCGACGGGGGTGACGAAAGATATGTCGGGGAATAATAACGGGCAACTTTTGAATATGTCTACGACAACGAGTCCGACGCCGGGGAAGTTGGGGCAGGGGTTGAAGTTTGATGGGGTGAATGACAAAGTCAAAATGAGTACTGA
>CAYHQT010000002.1:0-28658 GCA_964358975.1 uncultured Candidatus Saccharibacteria bacterium
CGAAACGCTTGATGAGCGCAGGAGAAGGATTGAGAATGAAGAATAATCTTATGGCAAAAAAATTATCAAATAAAAATTTACATAATGCAAACAAAGTTAAGCAAGACGAGTTCTATACTCAGTTAAATGATATTGCTAATGAGTTAATGCATTATCGTAGTCAGCTTAAGAATAAAGTTATTTTCTGTAATTGCGATGACCCGTTTGAAAGTAATTTTTTCAAGTACTTTGCAGCTAATTTCAACGCATTAAAAATTAAGAAACTTATTGCGACAAGTTATGTAAAAAGTCCAATAGTTGGAGGACAATTACCACTTTTTGAAATTGAAGGACTTAAGCCTGATGGAAAAGAGCCGTATGTAGTAGAAATAAATGAAGTACCAGATCTCAATAATGATGGTGCTGTTTCTCTAGATGATGTTGAATATCTTTTAAAACATAATAAAAATGTTTCTCGTCGCTTACATGGTGATGAAGAATATAGTGCAGGAGATTTTAGAAGTAAAGAATGCGTTGAACTTTTAAAGCAAGCAGATATTGTGGTTACCAATCCTCCCTTTTCGCTCTTTCGTGAGTTTGTAGCGTTACTCATAGAACACAATAAGGATTTTGTAATTATTGGAAATGTGAATGCTATTACATACAAAGACATTTTTAAGTTAATTAAAAAAAATAGAGTCTGGCTTGGGTCTAGCCATAGAAATAGAGGACTCGGTATGTTTTTCGCTATTCCAGATAGTGTTAACACTGATTTTGCAACAAGGGTAAAAGACGGGAAAATTTTTATTGGTGGAGCGGTGTGGTTTACAACTCTTGATACTCCAAATAACCATGAACCGATGACTTTATATAAAAAATATACACCGGAAGAATATCCAAAGTACGATAATTATGATGCAATTGAAGTAAGTAGAACAAAATACATTCCGGTAGATTATGGTGGACATATGGGTGTCCCAATAACTTTTTTAAATAGCGGGTATAATCCAGAGCAATTTGAAATAGTTGGATTAACACACAGAAATGACCCCTATAATCTAAAAACAAAGATTTACACAAAAAGAGATGGCAATAATTTTAATGATTTAAATGGTAGCCCAATAATTAAAGAAGGTAACCAAGTTAGGTTTATTTACATGAGAATAATTGTTAAAAATAAGAAAGTAAAAAAAATAATATGAAAATCAAATTACAAAATATTAAAGTACGTGAAGTCATACATGGTTACAAAGATGATGGAGAGGATGGTGTTGTTGGTTATGGTGGAAAATTAAATATTCGTCCAGTATTTCAGCGCGCGTTTATTTATGGTGAAAAAGAAAGAGATGCAGTAATTAAAACTTTACGGCAAGGATTTCCTCTTAATACTATGTATTGGTCTATTGATCCAGATGGAAATTATGAGCTTATGGATGGACAACAGCGCACTGTTTCTATTTGTCAGTATGTCACAGAAGTTATTCCCATTCGTTTTGATGATGGACACGAGCTTGCATTTACTAGCTTAACCATTGATCAACAAGATCAGATTTTAAATTATGAGCTGTCTATCTACATTTGTGAGGGAACACCAAGTGAAAAGTTAGCTTGGTTTAGGACTATTAATATTGCCGGCAAACCTCTCACTGATCAAGAGTTATTGAATGCGATGCATACTGGCTCATGGCTTACTGATGCAAAAAGATGGTTTTCAAAGTCGTCTGCACCTGCTGTTCAGGATGGTCGTGATAAGCTAGTGACCGGTATTCCAATAAGACAAGAGGTCTTAGAAACCGCACTCAAGTGGATTTCAGGCGATAACATTGAGGGTTATATGAATCATCATAAAGACGATGATAATGCTCAGGAATTATGGCAATATTGGCAGGAAGTATTTGAATGGGTAAAACGTGTATTTCCAAATCAGGACAGCGCACGAGCAAAATTAATGAAGGGATTAGAGTGGGGTAAGTTTTATAATGAATACAAAAATGACAAGTTAAGTGCGAAAGACCTAGAACAGCAAATGGTAAAACTAATTAATGATGATGAAGTTGACAACAAAAGGGGTATCTATGAGTACCTATTGACGGGTGACGAGCGGACATTAAGTTTGCGCCAATTTGACGAAAAAACAAAAATTAAGAAATATGAGGAACAAAAAGGAATTTGTGTGGCTAAAAAAGCAATCTGTGGTAATGCACACTTTGAATATGATGAAATGGAAGCCGACCACATAATAGCGTGGAGTAAAAATGGTAAAACTGTTTACGAAAATTGCCATATGTTGTGTAAACAAGATAATCGGACTAAATCTGGAAAATAAAATTATGGAAGAAGATATAAAAAAATTCCTAGAACAAGATAATATCGATATGACTAAGTTTTTAGCCAATTCTGAAATTATACAGAATGAGACAAAGGAGATATATCATGTAACGGCAAGATTACACAATCAAAAGGAAATAAGCGATAACGCCACCAAGACGATTCACTGGATGGCGTCAATTTATAATCAGCCATTGGGATATGCAAAATGGTTTATAACAGCATACCCAGATGTTGTTAAATGGTTTAGTGAATTGAAAGAAGAAGAAATAATTTTAATTATTGGCAACCCAATGCAGGATTATATGAATGATCAAAATAATTTTGAATTGTCCATCCTAAGAAATATTGTAGATGCTTACAAAACTGACCATAGATTAGAGTGTTGCTAGATATATAGTGGAAATGAAAGATTTTAATTCACAAATGGAGGATTTAATTTCCCTAGCGGGCGAGATAATCAAAGTCCTACAAAAAATAAAAAATCAATCAGATACAGACCAAAAAGAAAACGCTGAAAATGGACGTTGGGAGTTTGCTTATATTCAATACTATTTGAAAGAGGTGTCTTCTTTACTCAATCTTTCTGTATATTTATTGAAACATGATACATTTAGAAAATATACATATTTTCCAGCACGTCTGATTATGGAAATCGTATTGCAACAAGAACATGTATATTCGGTAAAAAATAAAAAAGGGTTGAATGGAGTACGTCGCTTGTTTTTCAAAGATATTGCGATAAGCGCAAAATCTTCCCTCGCCCTGCCAGGAGATAGTGGTAATAATAAAATTATAAATCATCTAAATCTTCTTGACATTGCAAGTATGATTCTAGAACTTGATTTTAAAACAGACGATGTTTCTGCAAAATCAAAACGAGATATCAAAACATTATGTGATAAGAGTTGTATTGTTGTAAAACAATTTACAGGAAGTAAACTTTATAGTTTTTATGAAATATTGAGTGAATCATCTCACGCTAATGTTTTAAGTATCGGAGCTAGTGATAGTGAAAATGACGAGGGCGGTGCGTTGGGTATCTTTGAGATTAGTATTGAACTAATAATACGATTTTGTGAAATGGTTATTCATGAGAGTAAATACGAGCAGTTAAATTCTGATTTAAAAAATATAAAACTAATAGCTAAACTTGAATAAGTCGCACCAATGGAGTAATCCCATATGTTATTTCTTTATATGATATGGAATGATAGAAGATAATATCTCGGCAGGAGTTGTCTTTGCAGAAAATTATGGTAAGGTACAACTATTATGCCGAAACTACCAAAACTTCGTCTGACTCACCATGCTCAAATGAGAATGGTTGAAAGATCAATTGATATTGATAACGCTAAACAGGCAATTGCCGAGCCAGACGAAAGAAAGGCTGATCCTTATGGGACGATATGCGTTCGCAAGAAGATTGGAGAGAGAACAGTGGTTGTGGTATACTCTGAGGAGAAATTTAAGGATAGAAAGAATGAATATTTGGTTATAACCTTTTACTATCTTAATAAATAATATAATACTATGAAATTTAATTATGATCGAATAGCCGACGCTGTTTACCTTAACCTTAATAAAGGTAAAGTGAAAAAGACCATAGAAATGAACAACGATGTTATTGTCGATATGGGTGAAAAAGGGAAGATAATTGGAATAGAGATCTTAAATTTTTCGTTTCAACAAAAGGGTGGGAATAAACTAGCTAATTTTGTTAGAGGTGGTGTACCACTATATATTACGGAAGCAACTCCGACATTAGCATAAAAGAGAAAATTTTCTTGAACCCTCATCCCCTTATATGGTAAGGTACAGTTATGCCTACTTTCAAAGAAAGAAAAGAGAATTTTTTTGGGCGTTTTTCCAATGATATCGGCATAGACCTTGGCACCGCGAACACGCTGGTTTATGTGCGTGGCAAGGGTATTGTCGTGAATGAGCCGTCGGTCGTGGCGGTCAATCAGAAAACCGGACAGGTTGTCGCCGTCGGCAAAACGGCGAAAGACATGCTGGGAAGAACGCCGGCGCATATTATCGCCGTGCGCCCGCTCGTGGATGGGGTGATATCCGACTTCGAAGTAACGGAGGAAATGCTTTTATATTTTATGCGTCGTGCCGGCGAATTTATGCCAAAAAAGTTTTTGGGACCGAGAGTGGTAGTGGGCGTGCCGTCAGGTGTGACCAATGTCGAAGTTCGGGCCGTGCGCGACGCCACCAAGAACGCCGGCGCGCGCGAAGTATATATCATAGAACAGCCGATGGCTGGCGCAATCGGCATTCGTTTGCCGGTGCATGACCCCGTGGGTAGCATGATCATTGATATCGGTGGTGGCACGACAGACATAGCGGTTATTTCTCTTGGCGGAATAGTCCGTTCCAAGAATTTGAAAATCGCAGGAGATAAGCTCAATAACGATATAATTTCTTATATTCGCAATGAATTCAAAATATTGATAGGAGAGACAACCGCCGAACAAGTGAAAATAGAAGTAGGGTTGGTTATTGCCAGTGAACCTGTGGAGACTACGATTCGAGGTCGAGACCTTATTACGGGCTTACCGCGCGAGGTTGTCATTACTGATTCCGATATCCGCGAAGCGATGGAGCAATCTATTAACTCAATCATAGAATCAACAAAAGAGGTATTGGAAACAACGCCGCCGGAAATACTATCCGATATTATGAAACGGGGAATACATTTGGTCGGTGGCGGAGCCCTCATTCAAGGACTTGACCAACTATTTCGAGAGACAATCAAGATACCCATAACTATCGCCGATGACCCCCTAACAGCCGTCGCGCGTGGCGCCGGAATCATTCTGGAAGATTTGGAAAAGTTCAGAATCGTACTCATAGAAAGCGAAGATGATATACCTTCAGCAAAATAATCGCGTGAGGAAAACTAAGGTTCGGATAATAGTAAGCGTGTCCGCGGTTTTCGTGATAGCTATTATTTTGGTTCAAATATTCTTCCCTCACTTTTTCCCAGCGTTAGCGACGAGTATCGCTAGACCATTTTGGCGTACTGAATTCTCCATAGGAAGCGGGTCGCTCAAATCTCCGCTATTACTTTTAGCCGAGAATGAAAATCTGAAAATACAGCTTGAAGAGGCGAATGTTCGTTTACGGACAATCCGAGCAATTGAAATGGAGAACATGGAGTTAAAATCATTCTTTGGTAAGAATATGAACGCCACATCGACGATGAAAGACAGGAAAATATTAGCTCCAGTTTTAATAAGACCGGGAGTGGGCATTTATGACGAACTCATTATAGACGGGGGAAAAAACCTTGGTTTTATTATAAATGATAAGATATATGCCCCGGGTAATGTATTAATTGGTGCAATATCGGATGTTCTGCCGGAGACTTCCAAGGTATCTTTATTCTCTTCTTCCGGAAATATTATAAATGTGCTCATCGGCCCGTCGAATGCTTCGGCGATGGCCGTCGGTCGCGGTGGCGGACAATATTCCGCCGAATTACCGCGAACCGTGAAAATCTCCGCTGGTGATTTTGTCATCGTACCGGCGATTGACGATAAACCATTTGGCATAGTCTCGGCGGTAGAGAGTGACCCGGCGCAATCACTCGAGACGATATTATTCGCTCCGCCCGTAAATATTTATCAGTTGAGATGGGTTCTTGTGGAGCACATATGAAATTACGAATAACAACTAACCTAATAGTGTTAATAGCGATAATTCACGGCTGGTGGTTTATCGCCTTACCACTTGTTATTATCGGTTGCTGGTTTTTTCCATATTATATTGAGATAATGATCGGTGGTTTCATCTATGACGCGCTATTCGGAACGACTTCAGGAACTGGCCTCATGGCTTATTCAGGGATAATAATATCTATTGTCATATTCGCCGGTATAATAGTAATAAAACAAAACATAAGAAAATGAAGAAAGAATACACCGAGATAGACCCGGATGAAATACTTCTGGATTCTAGTAATATACCAAAATATGATTCATATCAATTTGAAGGTAGGCTTGAAAAACCGATTTCGAAGGCGACATTAGTCACGACAGGCATGCTCTTTGCTTTAATAATGACCATCTTCATTATCCGCACATGGGATATACAAATAGTCAACGGTGAAGTGTATAAAAACAGAAGCGAGAGAAATTTGCTCCGACCCGTGCCGATATTCGCCGGGAGAGGAGCAATATTCGATAGAAATGGCATTGAGCTTGCTTGGAATGACCCTCCCCCCGATATAGAGAATACCGTGGCGCGCCGAATGTACGCGACGACGACTGGTATGGCTCATATATTGGGCTATGTGCGGTATCCCACGAAAGACAATAATGGTTTTTATTACCGTGAAGATTTTGAAGGGGTTGACGGCGCGGAAAAATATTTTAACGGAGATTTACGGGGCGTGAACGGTTCACGATTGGTCGAAGTTGACGCCAAAGGGAATATTTTTTCGGAGAATATCGTGCGCCCGCCGGAACGAGGAGAAAATATCACTCTGTCCATAAATAGCCGCGTACAATCGGCGCTTTTCAATAATATAAAAGATGTGGCGGACAACATTGGTTTTACCGGAGGCGCCGGAATTATTATGGATATTCATACTGGAGAAATTATTGCCATAACCAGTTATCCGGAATATAGTCCCCAAATTATATCCGATGGGACCGATTCATCGGTGATAAGAAAAATGTTGAATAATTCAAATTTGCCATTTTTGGATAGGGCAATCGATGGACTCTATACCCCGGGTTCGATCGTGAAGCCATATATAGCTCTAGGCGTTTTGAACGAGAATATTATAGACCCATCTTCTATTATTATAACTACCGGTTCCATATCATTGCCGAATCTGTATGACTCGACAAAATCCACGGTATTTCGAGACTGGAAAAATAATGGCCCGCTTGACTTGCGTCGCGCCATCGCGATGTCTTCTGACGCGTATTTCTATATTGTTGGAGGTGGCTACAAAGAACAGAAAGGTTTAGGCATCGCCAAGATTGACCAATACTTAAAAATGTTCGGTTTCGGCACGGCTATTCCAAGTTCCTTCGTGTCAGGTAAAAGCGGGACTATCCCCACGCCGGAATGGAAGAAATTGACTTTTAATGAAGATTGGTATATAGGAAATACATATCATACTTCGATAGGACAATATGGATTTCAAGTTACGCCTGCGCAAATAGTTCGCGCCGTGGCGGCTATAGCGAATGGTGGCACTGTGCTTAACCCAACCATATTGAAAGACTCTGTTCCAGCTATAGACCATATTATCAGCACAGTTCCCGAAAAGGATTATCAAATAGTTCGCGAAGGTATGCGTCTCAGCGTTACAGAAGGAACGAGTAAGGCTCTGAATGTGCCGTATATCACGGTAGCGGGGAAGTCCGGTACAGCTGAACTTGGGGTAAGCAAAGAGAAGGTAAATTCATGGATGACGGGTTTCTTCCCTTATGAAAATCCCCGTTATGCTTTTGTCGTAATGTTGGAAAACGGTTCAGTTCACAATCTGATCGGCGCGGCCTCCGTGATGAGAAAACAACTTGATTGGATGAATGTTAATACGCCCGAGTATTTCAAGTAATCATTCCCGCGAAAGCGGGAATCTATTGAGTATTGCGTTTTTCTCTGTTAAGATATAGTTCTAATCAAAAAATAATTATAAATACCATAATGTCTAACGAAACCCAATATCTTACCAAGGAGAAATTCGCTGAACTCGAAAAAGAGCTAGAATATTTAAAGTCTGAAAAAAGGAAAGATGTCGTGGAACATCTCGAATATTCAAAGAAGTTGGGAGACTTGTCCGAAAACGCCGAATATCATCAGGCGCGCGAAGAGCAGGCGGAAGTTGAGGATCGCATTGGTCGCCTAGAAGTGCTTCTCCAAAACGCCATAATAATAGATACGCCTACCGGAGATGTGGTTACCGTCGGCACAACTTTGAGAATAGAGAGAAATGGCGACAATAAATCATATCTATACACGATTGTCGGTTCCGAGGAGGCAGACATGTCTCATGGTAAAATCTCGAATCTTTCCCCGCTTGGTTCCGCCCTTATCGGTCGCAAGAAAGGGGAATCTGTCGAAGTCCCGACCCCGAAAGGCGTGATGAAGTATACGATTATGACCATAAAATAGCATGTCCTCGCTTGAAGAATTAAAACAAACTCGTCTTGGCAAATTGGAGCTTCTCGAAAAAGCCGGGATTGATGCTTATCCGGTTTCCGTTCCGAGAGATTTTTGTTTAGCTGACGCGCGCGCCAAATTTACAGAATTTGAAAAGAACGGCAAGATAGTTTCACTTTCCGGAAGAATTATGGTGATTCGCGGGCAAGGCGCTATTCTCTTTTTGGTTCTTGACGATGGAACCGCCACATTTCAATCGGTCGTTAAAAGAGATACATTGAAACCTGAATTATTCGAACTCCTTACTCGAACCATCGACATCGGAGATATTATAAGCGTGACTGGCATATTATTTTCAACAGATAGGGGAGAACAAAGTATTCTCGTATCTTCATGGGCAATGGCGGCAAAATCACTTTTACCATTACCGGAAAAGTGGCATGGCTTGGCTGACATTGACGAAAAATTCCGCAAGCGATATCTCGATTTCATTATGGAACCAGAAACTAGAGCCCTATTTTTCAAAAAAGCTAAATTCTGGCGATTAACGCGTGCTTTTATGGAAAAGGAGGGATTCCTTGAGGTGGAAACGCCTAGTTTGGAAACAACTACCGGTGGCGCGGAAGCAAATCCATTTAAGACTCATCATAATGATTTTGACATGGATGTATATTTGCGCATTTCTATTGGTGAATTATGGCAAAAGCGTCTGATGGCGGCGGGATTCAATAAGACTTTCGAAATTGGCAGGGCCTATAGGAATGAAGGTTCTAGCCCGGAACATGTTCAAGAATTCACGAATCTTGAATATTATTGGGCATACGCGAATTATGAAGACGGCATGAATTTTACCGTGAGACTTTATCGCTATTTGGCGCAAGAAGTGTTCGGAACAACGAAGTTTACTTACAAGGATTATAGTTTTGATTTGGCGGATGAATGGAAAAAAATTGACTATGCGGAGGAAATAAAGAAACAGACGGGAATTGATATTGTCGAAGCCGAAGATATAAACATTAAAAAAAAGTTAGATGATTTGAGAATTTCTTATGAAGGGACAAATCGCGAAAGGCTCGTTGATACTCTCTGGAAATATTGCAGGAAGGATATCGCGGGTCCAGTATTCGTGGTAAATCATCCAGTACTCGTCGCGCCACTCGCGAAAAGCGTTCCTGGCAATCCTTCTATCGTACAAATGTTCCAGCCGATTATCGCCGGAAGTGAAGTTGGGCGTGGTTATTCGGAGCTTAATGACCCAATAGACCAACGCAAGCGTTTTGAAGAACAACAGAAACTTATCGATAAAGGCGATAAAGAAGCTATGATGCCGGATATGGAATTCGTGGAAATGCTCGAACACGGCATGCCACCGACATGCGGTTTTGGTTTCGGTGAACGCCTATTTTCAATTCTCGCCGGCAAGCCTTTGCGCGAGACGCAATTATTCCCGCTAATGAGGCCGAAAAAATAGTTATTATCACGATGTTTGTCATTCCCGCGAAAGCGGGAATCCAGTGTATGACTCTAGATTCCCGCTTTCGCGGGAATGACACAATTATTGACTTCACCGCCTAACTTTGTGAGAATGTGATTGTGGAACATCTCTCAAAACAACAAATAGTTTTACTCACGCTTCTCGTTTCATTTGTCACGGCGCTCGCGACCGGTATCTTTACCGTCTCGCTCATGAATCAGGCGCCGGAAAGCGTCGGACAAACGATAAGTCGCGTTATCGAGAAAACTATCGAGGTGGCGTCACCACAAAGCGCGTCGGTCGCGAATATCCCCACATTCGAAGATCGTATAGCGAATGCCGTGGAAAAGATTGCTTCAAGCATCGTCCAAATAAAGAGTAAAGACGATGGCACCGTTGTTGGTATAGGACTTATTATTTCAAAAGAAGGAGTTATCGTTACGGACAAATCCGTAGTCGCGCGGGCACGCGAATATTTCGCAGTATTCCATAATGGAAAACAAGTTCCCGTGGCTATTATTCAATCACAAATAAATGGCGATATTATTTTTCTGGCGCCTTTTCCTCCGGATATTTCTCTAAACAAACTAATAACACCGATTACTTTCGCGGCATTGCCGAAGCTGGGACAAACGATTTTGTCGCTTTCCGGCACATCAACACAAGTTCTCGGTCAGGGAATAGTCACCGAAATTTCGGCAGAGATTATTCATTCTTCGATTCCCCGATCAAAAGTGATGCTCGGCGGACCTATTTTTGATGTAAATGGGGAAGTGATCGGAATCAATTTGTCGTCATTGAATTCAGAAAATGAAATGAATTTTTATTCCGTAAACGCGCTTAAAGATGTGATTCCGGTTATTCGGAAATAGTCTCGCCTCTTTGGTGAACAAATTCATAACTTTTTTATCCTTTTTTTATCCTTTCTTGAGACTTTCTTTATTGAAATTTCATACTTTTTTGAACATTCCTTCATAACTCATTTCGTATGATATATGTATTATTAGTTTAATATATATTCACATGTCATTAGAACAAAAGGATTTGGAGCTCATCGAACATTTGCTTTACAAGAATAGCGATGAAATCGGCATCGCCATCGGTCGAAGTTTCGAGCGTCTAGAGGAACGAATGGACTGCATAGAGTCTCGGACTTACGCGCGGTTGGCGGAATTGGAGGAGAAAATCGAAGATGTTAGACAGAGTATTACCGACATGTTAGAAGCAATGGTCGAAGATATTCGTGAGATGGGTAAAGTTGGATTAGAGTAAATACCTGTTACCCTGGATTCCCGCTTTCGCGGGAATGACAAATAATCTCAAAACCGGTATCGGCATCTCTTACAGTAAATCCACGGTCTTCGATTTCTTTTCGCAAGGCATCTGCCTTTTTCCATTCTTTATTCCTGCGTGCATCTTCCCGCGCTTCCGCCAAAACAGTAACTTCTGCCGGAATTCTCTCTTCCTCAATATTTTTGACCGCGTTAAAATTCAAGCCGAAAACATGATCAAAATCTAGTATAGTGGCGTGTTTATCAGCAGAAGAACATCTATTGTCTTTGAGCAAATCCCAAGTCAGAGCCACGGCTTTCGGCAAGTCCAAATCATCATTGATATAAGCCAAAAAACGCTCTTTATAGGCGGGAATAATAGTTCCACCTTCCGGATACTCGCTAAGCGTGGAAATAAGCCGTATTAGGGCGTTTTGAGCGGCTCTGATGGCAGAATATGTGAAGTCTATTGGCGAACGATAATGCGCGGTAAATAGCCAATAGCGATAAGAAAGGGGAGAGATCATTTCTTCTTGTAAAGTTTTTAGAGTGATAGATTTACCAGCAGATTTTGCCATCTTACTATTATCTATAATCAAAAAAGCACTGTGCATCCAATAATCTGCCAAAGGAACATTGTAGGCCGTTTCACTCTGGGCAATTTCATTATTATGATGAACTGGAATATGATCTATTCCGCCAGTATGAATATCAAAGGGCTGTCCTAAATATTTGCGTGACATTGCCGAACACTCAATATGCCAACCAGGGAATCCTTTACCCCAAGGACTTTCCCAACCGATATTCTTATCAAATTTCCAAATTGTAAAGTCAGCAGGATTCTTCTTCTCAGGATTTGTGGCGATACGCGCTTTGTCATTCGATGAATCAATTTTAATATTTCCTAATTTTCCATATCCTTTGAATTTAGAAGTATCAAAGTAAAGTCCATCAGTTGTGGTATATGTAACGCCTTTATTATTTAATTGTTGAATTAGTTCAATGTCTTCTTTTATATGTTTACTAGCTCTAGGAAATTCATTCGGCAATTCAATATTCATTGATTTCAAATCTTCAATAAAAACATCAAAATATTTTGTACCAATCTCTTCCATTGCTTCGATAGTTAGTTGTTTACCTTCACGCTTCAGAGCTTTTGTCATCTTATCTTCACCGTCATCTCCTTCACTGACCAGATGTCCGACATCCGTAATATTTATTACTTGCTTAACATTATAGTTACTATATTCGAACATTCTTCGTAGAGTATCCGCGAAAACGTACGCGCGAAGATTACCAATATGTGGCGTGTCATACACTGTCGGTCCGCAGTGGTACATCGAAACCGCGCCCTCTTTCAAGGGTATGAATGTCTCTTTTCTTTTTGATAGGGTATTGTAGAGTTTTATTTCCATATATGTTATTTTCTATTATGAATGCATTATAACAACAAAAACTTGGTAAAAAAAGCGAGATATGCCATAATACTCCATGATGAATTCACAGATTAAAAGCACTTATTATCTAATCGGTGTTATTGTCGTCGCTATTGCTTTTATGGCTGGACTTTCCATAGGGGAGGGTAGATCTCCCGCCTCACTCGCGAATGTCAGACTAACGGATTTAAGTAATGTGGACTCGGAGCAATTCGCGCCTTTTTGGAAAGCTTGGCAAGTCTTGAATGATAAATCCGTCACTGCGGCTAGCACGACAGCCCAAGAAAAGATTTATGGCGCCATAAGTGGCTTAGCTTCGTCGTATAAAGACCCTTATACGGTATTCTTCCCGCCAGTTGAGTCGAAAATGTTCCAAGATGACATTTCCGGCGATTTCGAAGGAGTTGGCATGGAAATCGGAATAAAGAATAAACAACTTCAGGTCGTGTCACCGATCAAGGATAGTCCGGCGTATAAAGCCGGGGTCAAATCTGGAGATTATATTTTGAAAATAGGGGATAAAAATACAGTTGATATGCCGACCGACGAAGCCGTGAAGCTTATTCGAGGACCGAAAGGTAGTGTTGTCAAGATCACCTTCTTCACCCCCGGTGGCGCGAACGCGAAGCCAATCGAGAAATCTATAACTCGTGATATTATTAATATTCCAACCATTGAGGCGAATAATAAGGTTGTGATGAAAAAGGACGCAAATGGAAAAGATACCGGTGAAAAGCTTGATGGCATATATATTATTCGTCTCTTCAGCTTCACCGCGACATCGCCAGACCTATTCCGCAACGCTCTTCGCCAATTCGTCTTATCCGGCAATCATAAGCTGATTCTTGACCTACGAGGTAACCCTGGTGGTTACCTTGATGCCGCTTGGGATATGGCTTCATATTTCTTGCCGTCTGGCGCGATCGTCGTAACGGAAGATTTTGGTAAAAATAGTTCACCAAAAATTTATTACAGTAAAGGTTACGATATTTTTACAAAAAATTTAAAAATGTTAATACTTGTCGATAATGGCTCTGCTTCGGCTTCGGAGATTCTAGCCGGCGCCTTGAAAGAGAACGGCATCGCGAAATTGGTCGGCGTGAAAACATTCGGCAAAGGTTCAGTGCAAGAGTTGGTACAGCTCACTTCCGACACTTCTTTGAAAGTGACCATAGCTAGGTGGCTCACCCCGAAAGGCACGAATTTGTCGGAGAATGGCATTGTTCCTGATTATCCGGTAGAGTTGACGGATAAGAACACGGCGAATGGCAAGGACCCGATAATGGAGAAAGCGATGGAATTATTATCAACACAATACTAGTTTGTCATTCCCGCGAAAGCGGGAATCCAGAATACTTTAATAGAATCATTGAATTAACACTAGATTCTCGCTTTCGCGGGAATGACATAATATGAAAATAATACTACTCAATGATGTTACAAAACTAGGCAGGAAATTCGATGTTAAAGATGTTAGTTCTGGTTATGCTACCAATCTTCTGATTCCTAATGGTTTGGCTATTCCCGCCACAAAGGACGCGTTGAAGCGTTTTGAACTGGAAAAAGCGAAGGCAGAAGGGGAGAGGAAAGTTCAAGATGAACTTCTTATGAATAATATTAAAAGTCTTGATGGTATTACCTTGAATATTTCAGGAAAAGCGAATAATAAAGGTCATCTATTTGCCGGAATTCATCGTGAGGAGATTGCAAAAGAATTAGATACGCAATTACATCTTTCCGTAGACCCATCATCTATTATGTTAGAACATCCCATTAAAGAAGTTGGTGAACATACTATTGAAGTCAAAGTGGAAGGGAAGTCGGCGAAATTAAAAATAGTGGTTGAAAATCTAAAAATATAGTGGTAGACTGTTGTTATAATACATGCGCAATCTTCTTGCGAAGAATATCATTATTGAAACCAGTCTTTCTTTTTGTACCGAATTGGACAATGCCATCCTTGAGAGCGAAAAGTGTATGATCTTTGCCCATCCCAACATTCTGGCCAGGCAAAACCTCGGTGCCGCGCTGGCGCACGATAATATTGCCGATCATAACATGTTGTCCATGATTGATTTTCACCCCCAAATACTTGGGATTTGAATCACGACCGTTTTTTGTTGATCCTGCGGCTTTCTTATGTGCCATGATAGATAAATTAAATTGTAAAAATTAAAACGAAAAAAGGGAATATAAAATAGCTTAACATAGAGAGGTTTTTGGCGCAAGGGGTAAAATATGGCTTAAAATAAGGGTTTTTGACACATTAAAAACGGCTCTACAGAGCCGTTTTGCACCTAGTTGGGTATTGACTTGTTTGACTTGACCTGCTAGCCTTATAGGCACAAATGAGCCAAAGTGAGCACCATGCTTACCAAGCCCGTTTTTTAATTATGATTGAATTCACAACAGGTGTCGCGTTCCTTATGTCGTCCTTATATGGTGCCGGACAAGCTGACAGCCATGTTGCGAATATCGCGGCTGTGGCACAATCCGGAAAATCAGAACGGGCGACTACCAGTCAAGTTATTAGTGTTCGTCCCTTGAAAAACGAAAAAGATATCGAAGCGTATATGCGCAAGCAGTACGCGGGCGAGCCGATACTCGTTGATATCGCCTGGTGCGAGTCTAGATTCCGTCAGTTCAGCGAAGACGGTACTATTATTCGTGGTGAGAAGAACAAAGCGGATATAGGCATAATGCAGGTCAATGAAAAGTATCATACCGAGGATGCGAAGAGGCTCGGTATTGATATTTATACCGCGGAAGGTAATATTACCTTCGGTAAATATCTTTACAAAAAATACGGCACCAAGCCATGGTCAGCTTCGTCCAAATGTTGGTCGCAGGAGTTGGCGAAGAAGTAATTGATTGGGCCGGTAATTATAAGAATAATAACCGAAAACAGGGGACCCCGCGAAACGGGGTCTTTTGTTTGCTATAAGTAATTATAGAATTGAAGTATACCATGTCGCACAATAGAAACTTGCAAGTCACATTGTCGCACAACTGTGGATAACTTTTAGAATTCACACATTGCACCACATTTTTTCAGAACATATGGTATTATACTAGCACAACTGAATATGTAGAAGTAGCCTAAACCAGCGATGCTCTGGCATGGTGAAAAGTCCAGTAACGATTAGAAAACCCATCATATGGGATCTGTCGTTACTGGCCATATCGGGAAACTGGTATGGAGGACTTCGGTTCTCGCCCATGTGGTGGGCTTTCTCATACCAATTCAGAAGTAAAAAAGGTATACTTTATTTATTAACTAGTCGATCATTATTAATATTTATCAATAACATGAAAAAATATATCGTTTCTATGGCGCTTCCAATGACAGTATTGTTATTGGCGTTCGCTTTCGTGGTTCCTAATAGTACGCAAGCACAAACAGTCAATTGTCCAGCTGGATATACATGCACTCCAGTTGCTCCACAACCCGTCGGATGTCCTGCAGGGTTTACATGCACGCCAGTCGCAGTCAATGGTTCTGGTAGCTCAATTACAAGTGACAGTGGAGGCACGCAGATTTGCCTGAGTTTTTCTACGCCTCTCGGTATTGGTAGTTACGGCCCGGATGTTGCCACGTTACAATCGTGGCTTATTTTCAGTGGATTCGATATTTCAAACATATCGCGAGCTTTGACAGCGAAGGGTTATTTTGGAACACAGACTGCAGGAGCCCTATCACAATATCAAAGATCAGTTGGTTTGCCTGTTACAGGTGTTCTTGATGCCGCTACAATGGCAAAATTGAATTCCACTGGCGGTAATGGTTGTATGCAGTATAAGAATCCGCAATTGCTAAATACCCCCGTTATTTCTGGTGTCACCGGACCCACATCACTGAACATTGGGCAAACTGGCTCATGGGTAATCAATGCAGTTAGCCCTAGCAGTGGGATGTTGCATTACGGAGTTGATTGGGGCGACAGTCCTGTACCGCCAAAAGGTACAGCATTTACGGCAAGCGCTCAGTTAAGTCCCTATTTCAGTCACTCGTACTCAACTCCTGGAACATACACGGTAACTTTTCAGGTAATGAACGGTGCAGGATTAACAACACAGTCAAGGATAACTGTAACAGTGGGAACAGTGTCGCAACAATCGGCGATTAACATAATCAGTCCAAGTGCAGGAGCTAACTATTCAGTAGGAAGTCAAATGAATATAAGATGGACCTCATCCAATATTTCTAACATGCCGGTGGATATTTCATTGGAGAGAAATGTTCGTGGAGGTGGTTATACTGGCGTAGCTATGATTGCACAAAATATCCTTAGCAATTCTAGCAATAGTGGTTTATATATTTGGAATATTCCTACGACTGTTCCAGAAGGTAGTAATTATCTGATAAGCATACAGACGCAAGGACAGACAGTGAATGGAATGGAGCAAAAAGGAGTAGGTGTCTTTAGTAATGCTTTTAGCATTACTGGAGGCGGTCACCCTGTTTCTATCGATATTTCGCCGACAAGTGTTGCTGTAGGAGGGTCAGTCCACATAGTCGTAGATGCTCGGAATAGCCCAGTAAACAGTCAAACGACAAAGATCATACTTAGCTTGCAGAGTTCCGACGGATCATCATATATTCCAGCTGATTTCATCTATAACAAAGATTCACTTGGCCGTTGGTATGCCGATTACGTTGTTCCTAGTACTGCAAAACAAGGAACATGGGTGGTCAGACAAATAGGGTTATTCGACAATACTAAAGTACTTCAGTATTTCAATTACCCAGACGACATCAGCAACACATTCACCGTCAGTACGACATATTCTGTTCCGCCTCCCCCAATATCAAGTATTTCCGGACCAAATTCTATAAGTATTGGACAAACCGGCTCATGGGTAATCAACACAGCCGGCCCAAGTAGTGGCATGTTGCATTACGCCGTTGATTGGGGAGATAGTCCTGCACCACCAAAAGGTACGGCTTTCACCGCTAGTGCTCAATTAAGTCCGTATTTCAGTCATTCGTACACAACTACTGGAACATATACAGCAACTTTCCAAGTTATAAATGACGCCGGTCTAACAACACAATCTAGCGTGACTGTAAATGTCGGTCAGTACAGCTTGCCACAAATAAATTACATTCAACCATCCACTGCTTCGGTAGGATCGACTGTAACGATTTCTGGACAGAATCTAAACGGATTCGAGGGATACACTGATGTTACATTTATGAACCAAAGTGGTCAAAAAGGTGTTATAGAAGTTGATAGCCATGTGCCAGTAGGTGCCACGACTCTCAATGTGACTATTCCATCTAGTATGTGTTCAATTCCATTAGGTGGAAAAGGTGGACCATGTCCTTCATACCTTTCCGTTACTCCGGGAACATATTCGGTCTATGTTACGCCTTGGAGTGCTACAAGCAATAGTTTGAGTCTTACGATTCAGTAGGTTTGATCATTAGAGACTAGTGAAAAGACCCATGAAATATGGGTCTTTTCTGTATATTGAGTTATCAACACATTGCTATTGACTTTTAATCTACATCGTCTATACTATTAGAGACATTAGAAAACGCCGGCCTGTACGGCGTTTTCCTTTTGCCTAAATATCCTTTTTGATCTTCATCTTCCAGTCATTGATATCGAGAAAGATTACAGAGTCTTTCTTTTCAGCAATGAGGTCGCGGAGCTTTGTAGAAAATCTCGAGATGTAATATCGAGCAGATGTCCTGATCTTCTTTGGACTTGAAACGACATAAACCTTTACTCCTTTCTCTATGGCATTTCTGATTACATATTCGAAATCTCCGTCTCCAGTAAAGATTATGAATTCGAGACCTTCCTTTGCCAAATTAGTCGCATCAACTGAAAGTTCCGCATCACAATTTGATTTCCAGCGCACACCGCCATTGATCGTATAATCAATCTGGTTAGAACATTTAGAACAGATTATTTTTATGAGCTTATCTGGATTTTTATATATTTTGTATGTTTTTGGTTGCATCTCATACCCTAATGTTTTCAGTTGGAGATATTCATTTGCTTTCTCGTCGTCACCTTCCGCTATACCGGAATAGAAAAAGATTTTTTCACAGTTCCATTCCTTTTTTAGATACTCGTACATCTTTTTCCAATCAATAACAAAGCCCAGTAATTGACTTACTGTAGTTTCGGTATTTTGTACATCAATGAATGCGTACCTCGTTGGATTTTTTATGTTTGAATCCATATTGATGAATATTATATCATACACATGAATAAAATTTGCAATTTATAAGATGCTCTGTGCAGGAGGCGAGGATTTGACGAGGGTCAGGGGTCGGATAGGGGAGCGTTCGCACAGGAACCAAGCTAGAAACATACCATGTCGCACAATATATCTTTTTGCATTATGATACATATGTGTCCAACCTATGTACGGCTCGGCAGTAACTTCATGATAAGGTCGTAGATATAAGTTACCGGTACCTTGAGATAAGTATTCCAGACATTCAAGGACAATTCTTTTGCGAATGTTAAATTGTCTTGAACTATTGGCGAATTGACGATATCGCGAAGATTGAAACCGAAATAACCGAGAATAATGAGTAAGGCGACAATAATAAGTACTGTTGTGATTACTCCTCCCCCGTCAAAAGCTTTTTTCTTAGATATCATATTTAAATTATAATTTTAATTATAGCTCGCGCCTTAATATTCTACAAATACGATAATGGGTTAAGATACGCCTTAAAGTCGGCAACCGGGATAACTGCGCCAGTGCAATGCGATGACTGTGAAGGAGTCAATTTCCTTATTTCAACACCCTGCGTGGCATAAACTCCGTAATGTAAATGCGGACCCGTGGTATAACCGGTATTACCGCTATAGCCGATTATTTGTCCAGTTGATACATCTTGGCCAATTGACGCAGACTGAAGAGATAAATGCGCGTATAGAGTCGATAAGCCGTTTTGATGTTTTACCATTATCCATTTGCCGTATGAATAGCATCCAGGAATAGCGTCTGTGTTACTCATACCAACGACAGTTCCGGAAAGAGACGCTTTTATTGGCGTGCCGATAGATGCTCTTAAATCTATGCCATTATGTCCTTTACCGCCATAAATTTGCGCATTAGCGGTGGCGAATGGCGTATTACCAAAATATTGGGTGATAAATACTTTATCAAGCGGCCACGATAGCACTCCCGAGCCCGTACGGGGCAGTTTCGATAGATCAATTGTTAGCTTTAGTTGTGATTCATAATCTAATACTTCCCTCTCGAACGCGTCTTTTTGGGTCTGCTTATTCGCCAAAATCTGTTTATACTTCGTTTCGCTTTGCTTCGTATCTTTGAGCAGTTGATTTTTTTCTGTTTGGGTATTCAGAACAACTTGTCTCTGGTCTTTCAACTGGCTATTCAGTTTAATAAGGTCGTTTTTGGCTTTTTCCGTGGCGGTTTTATTAGTTTCCAAATCTGCTTTGATTCGTCGCAAATCATTGATTCGGTTGACTAGATTGCTTTGGACTACTCCGAGCTGATTCAATGCGTTCCAAGCATTGGAAATCGAATCTCTCGATAATAGTATTTTCGGAATTGACTGCTCACCCGTTCGCTGTATTAAAGCCAATGAATAAGAGATTATTCTATTGTCATCTACTATTGTTTCTTTTTTGCCTTGGATTTGCTTGCCTAGTTCTTGGATTTCCAGATTTTTATTCATTATTTTGTTTTCCGTAACTTGAATATCCGCCCGCAGTTTCTTCTGTGTAAGGTCCAACGATTTTATGGTCCTCGACAGTGAATCAACCTGATCGCCCAAATCATTTATTTGCGTTTGAAATCCCGATATTTCTTTCTCTAATGCTTGAATGTCAGCATTACGCGCGTTAATTTTCGCTTGAATATCGGAAGCGGTATCAGCAAAAGCGGTGATTGATATCGCGGTGAAAACAATAATCAGAATGGCTAATCGAATCGGCTTGTGCTTTAGCATTTGTTCAATAGGGCGCATGCTTTTTCTATACGCGTTAGGGATTCCGCCTTTCCAAGAATGAATGCCGAAGTGAACGGGTCAGGAGATTTCTCTTGCCCCGTCAATGCCACCCGAAGGGGCCAAAGAATATCACCTCTCCCCTTCTCCTCGGCAAAACCCCATAAAGAATTTTTGATCGTATCAGCGGTAAAATTATTCGCATCCATCTTTTCAATTATTTCTTTTGTCTTATTTAGGTTCTCGAAGGTGGCTTTTTGATCTGGATTCTTTTTCCAAAGTAATAATTCTGAATTATATTTCGGTAATTCTTTGACAAAGAATAATTCATTGTTCTCATTGAATAAATCCGTTAGGTCGGAGAACTTATGGGTCTTGTCTCGAAGTATCGGCAATAAGCGCTTGAATATATCGCTTTTACTCGATAACCATTCAGGCAGAAATATCGATGCCTTCCCGGTAAAGTCGGCGTCACTCGATTTCAGCAAATATTGGCGGTTGAACCACAATAGTTTATTTTCATCAAAAATAGCTCCACCCTTTTGTACTCTTTCAATGGAAAAGTCTTTTATTAATTCGTCTATAGTGAATAATTCCTTATCGTCAGTTGGGTGCCAGCCGAGTAGGGCTAAATAATTGATTATGGCTTCGGGTAAATACCCTTTGTTTTTATATTCGGTAATAGCCAAAGCACCCTTGCGTTTCGATAATTTCGAATGATCTCCGGAAAGAAGTAATGGGATATGCGCGAATTGTGGAATTGTTAGACCCAAAGCCGTATAGAGTAAAATGTGTCTTGGGGTATTTGATATGTGATCTTCCCCGCGAATAATATGCGTCACGCCGACTTCAGCGTCATCAATCACCACTGCTAAATGGAAAACTGGCTCATTTTCACTCTTGGCGATTACAAAATCGCCCAATTCGGTCGTGTCGAATTCAATATGCCCACGAATAATATCATTAAAGGAAACCTTTTTATTCGGATTTCTGAAACGAATTACCGTCGCGCGATTGTTTTCCATTGCTGTTTCTTTAGATATATACGCGTTTCCGGAATCAATCAGTTTCTTGATATATTTCTTATATATATCAGCCCTTTCGGATTGACGATAAAATTCATCGTATTCGAGGTCAAGCCATTTCAAACTTTCAACGATATTATCTTCATACTCCTTCTTTGACCTTTCTTTGTCCGTGTCTTCAATACGTAGAAGAAAACTCCCTTTATTTTGTCGAGCAAAAATATAAGCGAAAAGTGCCGTGCGGTAATTGCCCGCGTGAAGATACCCCGTCGGCGAGGGCGCGAATCTTGTGATAACTTCTTTACTCATAATTTGATTATACCAAATACACGAGGTTTTTACGAAGAAAGCCGGCATTGAACCGGCTTTCTCATTCAAGCAAAATTACTGAAACGACTAACCCTTTATCTCGGCATTCGCCGTGGCACTGGCGCGGAAGAGACGCATAATAACATTGCCATTCGCGTCTTTCAAAGGTGAATCCTTCGTAACATCGAATTTACCGTCACCATCATCGGAATACATAACCGCGTAATAAACTCCGCCATCTATCGTCGGTTGGCTTAAAGTAACTTTGAGCGGATTCGTACCGGCCACGACATTGGCATAACCGATAACCTCGCCCGGCGTGCCAGTATTGTCTTTTTGAATAGCGACCCATCCGGCATTCGTGGCTTGGATTGATGAGATATAAACAACATTGCCCGGGAATTGATTTGACATAATAATGTTATTGGCCGTCTGCGTCGTAGGCAGTGTCGTTTCTTCGCCTGTTACCGGCGCTTCCACTTTCTTATTGCCAAAAACGAAAATACCAATGATAATAAGGGCGATAACGACCATGACAGTGACTACCCACTGCCAAGTCTTCACACCGCTTTGTTCTGGTTGCATAATATTAATAATTAGTTAATGTTTATAATTCGACTTGTTTAACCTCGCTATTATAGCATACTATTTACCTGTCAATTATGTTCCATAGCTTGAACAATGTATATTGAAATCTATTTCTCGTGTTCAAGCGCGATATCCAAGACGGCATCGGCGATAAGGTCGGCACTATCTGTTCTGGCGAATGCTTTCGCTCTTTCCTTCATGGTCTGGGTAATTGTCGCGGAATCATAAATATGATTTATTTCCTCGATTAGAATATGCGCGCTTAAATTACCTTCCTCGACAATAGTCGCCGCGCCTGTTTTTGAATACGCGTAGGCATTCATGACCTGGTCATGGCTTATGGAATTCGGCAAAGGAATGATGATGGATGGCACTCCCCAGCCGGCAATTTCAAATATAGTTGAACCGGCCCTAGATACTATTACATTGGCGACTCCCGCGGACATCCGCAGAGCAAGTTCATTCAAATAATCAAAGGGGTGGTAACGACTGGCATTTGGATGGTCTTTGAGACTGACGGAAACGGTCATATTCACATCCTCGATATTTGCTTTTCCCGTTTGATGTATTACTTGATATTTATTCAAGAGTTCCGGCAACGCTTCCAGAATAGCGTCATTAATGCGCGTCGCGCCTCGTGAACCTCCGAGAATCAAAATAACCGGAGTATTCTGTTCCAATCGCAAGAATTCATGCGCGCCATTCGACAACGGTTGCGCTATTTCTTTCCTGACTGGATTCCCCGTGTACGCTATTTTATTTTTATCCGTTTTGAAATACTGCGCGGCATCCGGGTATGACAATGCTATTTTAGTCGCGAATTTTCCAGCCCAAGAATTAACCCTGCCCGGTTTGCTATCGGATTCATGGATGAGCACGGGGATTTTCAGAAGTTTCGCGGCTAATAACGGCGGAAAACTCCCATATCCACCTTTGCTGAAAATGACATCGGGGTACAGAGAATACATTTTGAACAACGCGATGACGCAACCATAAATAGTCTTGAATGAATCGGTGATATTCAATAAGGAAAAATATCGGCGCAACTTTCCCGCCGGAACGAATATATATTCAATGTCATTATCGAAAAGCGCGCGGGGATTGTACTTTGACGGCGCCATGAAATAATAAAGCGGCGATAATATTCGCCTATCTTTCGCTTTTTCTTGGATAGCTTGCGCGACGGCGATTATTGGGTAGAAATGACCCCCTGTTTCGCCACCAGTAAATAATATTTTCATGGTTTTATAATAACACTTATTTCGCGTATTTTGAAATATTCGCGACGATTCCGGCGGCCGCGAGTGTAATAATAAGCGCGGTACCGCCATGAGATACGAATAAGAGAGGTACGCCAAGAATAGGTACCAAACCGAGCATCGACGCCACATTCAAGAATGATTCCGTGATAATAAGAATCGCGATACCTATTGCCACGAAACCTCCGAATGAATCTGAAGAACGAGTGCCAATCCTGAATGAACTTATCGCGAAAATTAAATAGAGAATAATCAGGGCGACACTGCCGACAAAACCGAATTCTTCCGCTGATACCGCGAAAATAGAATCATTCGTTGGTTGTGGTAAATAACCGAATTTCTGCACGCTTTGCCCGAAACCACGACCCGTCAATTGTCCAGACCCGATCGCTATCAAGGATTGATTTATCTGGTATCCAGCTCCCTGCGCATCACTGCCGTGATTGATGAAAGTTCTAACGCGCTCCCTGGCATATGGTCGTATAAACACAACGCCGACAACCACGGCGCACAACACTAATCCGACAAGTAATATGTGTTTTACCGGCATTCCCGCTATAAAAAACATGACGAGTCCGGTGAACGCGATGATAACTAAAGTATCGGTATCGGATTGAGATAGAAGTAAAACGCTTAGAATAGTCATTAATATCACATACGGTATAAAACCAGACTTTATATTTTTTATTTTATCTTTGACATGATATATCCACGCCGCCACATAGATTATAAAAGCGACTTTCAGAAATTCTGACGGTTGAAAACTCAAGAATCCAATACTGATCCAACGCGTCGCGCCGCCGTAGAAAAGCGAAATTTGCGGTATGAATAATAAAAGATTTAATCCAATCGCGAATAAGAAAATGAAGAAAGCCGTTTTGCGCAAATAAGTATATTTGACCTTCGATAAGCCGAAAAAGACAATAAGTCCGATAATTAAGCTGATGCTTTGTTTCAGAGCGACCGTGCCGAAATCCGCGCCATTTTGAGCCAGTAATCCCAGAGAAGCAGATAAGAATATTACAAAACCGCTAATGGTTAATATGATTACCGATACTAGAAATAGACGATTGATTTTTCCTTCGCCAGAAATGCTCATTATCTTTCTATTGTAACACTAATTATTTTGTTTTCCTGTTGATTCCTTCCCGACTTAAGAAATGTAAAGTGACTATTTATTATATGGCTAATTAGAGCCATCTTCCGATAATAACCATCAACAAAGTGTAAAAATGCTTGACAAGATATGTAGGTATGCTATGCTATTGGCAGATAAGAACATTGATACGGTTACTTACTGGCATGCGTTCCACTTTGGTTTTTGTAGTAGAAATCAAGGTGGAGCGCGTGCCTAGAAAAGAATGATTTCAGGCATTAGCGGCCAATCGCCAACCGGCGGTACAGTGTCTCGCGGTAAAAATCCTGAGATAGAGTGCACTCGAGAACGCGGTGTCTGTCGTAGGTTTTCCTACGCCATGATGTTCGGCTTCTACTGGGACGCCAACATTGGGAACACGGTGTTGCATAAAAAACTGCAAAAGCTTGCCACATGGCCAGTGGATAAGCAATTCTTTTTGAGAACAATCAAGGTTCGGGATCCTTGTTTGTTTTACTTCCGAATGCGGGGGCGTGCGTTGTGCGGACTTTGTTCGCCGGCCACGCTCCTTTTTTATAAACTGACAGATACTCAACTTACCGGGTCTTCAATATTAGATTAACGTGTTATTATAGAACTCCTATTACTTTCTTCACTTCCGCCAATTTTTTATTCGCCTTCTCATTCGCTCTCATCGCGCCTTCTTTCAGTATTTCAATTACTCTTCCTTCATCCTTCGCCAATTCCGCGCGTTTTTCTCGTAATGGTTTAATAAATTCGTCAATATCTTCAATAAGCACTTCTTTCAAGATTTGGTACTTTCCTTTATTGGCTTCGTAAAGCTTCTTCAATTCGCTTTCCGGCTTGAAAAGTCTATGGATTGCGTAAACATTCTTCGGAATGCCTTCGTTTTCAACACCGCCTGAGTCGGTGACAATGCTCATAACCGCTTTGCCAATCTCTTCACGCGTGGCGAATAATGGAATTGTATTATTATAACTCTTCGACATTTTACGGCCATCAGTTCCCGGGACAGTGGCAACGCCTTCAATAATTAAAGGTTCGGGGAGTTTGAATAAAAAGGTCGGACCCTTGCTTGAATCATCTCCGAAAATATGATTAAACTTCTCGGCAATATCGCGCGCATACTCGACATGTTGTTTTTGATCTTGCCCCACCGGCACCACATCGGTGTCGTAAAGTAATATGTCAGCGGCCATAAGAACCGGATAATTAAAAGTGCCAACATTAATCTCTTTATTCTTCGTTGCCGCGTCTTTGTAAGCGTGCGCGCGCATCAAATATGGCATCGTTACAATCGTATCAAAAATACACGAAAGTTCGGTATGCGCTGAAATGTCACTTTGTTTGAATAATGTCGCCTTATTCGGATCAAGTCCGATTGCGAGATAATCAATCGCCAAATCCAAAGTATTTCGTCTCATCTCCTTGGCGTTTTGGATGAAATTGAGCGCATGATAATCGGCAATGAAGAAGTAGCAATCGTAATCGCCGGAATTCAACAAATCCACAAATTGTTTCATCGCGCCGAAATAATTACCGATATGCGGACGACCTGTGGGTTTGACGCCTGATAATAGTATTTTTCTCATATAACAATTATATCAGTTTTGTCATTCCCGCGAAAGCGGGAATCCAGTATATTACAGATATTGATATTTATTTGATACTAGATTCCAGCTTTTACGGGAATGACACACTACAATCCCTCTCTTTTCAAGTCTTCAATCATTCTCTGCGCGTCTCTCGACAGCTTTTTCGGCATATTTACTTGAGTCACAATGAGCAAATCCCCGCGCCTGTTCCTATTTCCCATAAGTCCATTACTCTCATAAGGAACACCCTTTCCCTTTACTCGAAGTATTTCCCCATGGGTAGTTCCCTGCGGGATTTTAAGTTCGATTTTTCCATCCAAAGTTTCCAAGTCAATCATACCCCCAAGAAGCGCGGTAGTGAGTTTTATCGGCAGTTCCATTATGAGATTTAAACCTTCTTTGCGGAAACGCGGATGTTCTTCCACCCAAACGCGCACTATCAAATCTCCGGCGCCGCCGTCACCATTCTCGCCCTTACCTTTAACGCGAAGTCCTTGTCCGCTTTCAATTCCAGCTGGAATAGTTACTGATAATTTTCCTCTACCATCTATAGATATTTCTTTTTCAACGCCAAGAATCGAATCCTTGAATGAAATGCGCATATCAACAGTAATATTGGCGCCTTTTCTTGGTCTACGTCTACCCCCTCCACCTTGTCCGAAGAATTCACCGAATATATCGCCTAGGTCAAATTCAACATTCTGACCGCCACCCATTCCAGAAAAATCGAAATGAAAACCCTGACCGTTATTGAAACCTTGAAATCCGCCAAAACCTTGTCCGCCGTTGAAGCCACCAAACCCGCCTTGATTCGAATTACCGCCTACTCCAGCCGAACCGAACATATCGTATTGTTTGCGCTTATCATCATCCGACAATATCGAATAGGCTTCACTCGCTTCTTTGAATTTCTGCGATGCCGCGGGGTCGTTCTTCGTCTTATCGGGATGATACTGATGTGCCAGCTTGCGAAAAGCAGTTTTAATATCGTCTTTTGAGGCGCTCTTTTCCACGCCGAGGGTTTTGTAATAGCCTTTCATATTAATAAGTTTGTTGTTAAGGCTACCATAATTTCCTTGTCTTTTGGATTGCTTTCGGCTATGAGCAAGGCTAAGGCAACCAAAGTGTTGTCACTAATCTTATTCTCGCCACTCGGTCGCGTGAGTATCCCATTTAATTTTAAGAAGGAAATGAACAAGAATGACCCAACACGCTTATTGCCATCAGAGAATGGATGGTCCTTGATGATGAAGTACAATAAATGTGCCGCCTTTTCTTCGAGGCTGGAATAAAGCTCCCTTCCGCCGAATGTTTGATATATCGTTTTCAGAATGCCCTGGAATGTCTGATCTCTTTCAGAAGCGAATAGGTCGCCTGCTTGTCCATTAGAAATCAGTTCAATGCGCATTGAATCAATCAACCCTCTGACAAAATCGTAATCAAGTCTACGCTTTTCTTTATTCTTACTTCTGCGCAATTTCAATTCACCTTCATCGTATTTCTTGAGGAAGAGCCAAGAATTGGCATAGTCGTGAATGACGGCTAAGAGACTGTCTGATTCACTTTTGTTCAGTTCTCGGCTTTGGAGTGTGCGCTGGATAAAATCCATTTTACCAATAATGTCATGTAGAATCCTGTCCGGAAGCTTCTTTATGCGTTCAGAGTTTACCACAATACCCTTAACAAGGTACTCGCGGAGGGTTTTAGTTGCCCAAATACGGAATTGAGTAGCCTTCTTGGAATTTACCCTATATCCGACAGCAATGACTGCGTCAAGATTGTAGAATTCAATCCAGCGCTTCACTTGGCGATTCCCTTCAATTTGAACTTGTTCCAAAATGGAACAAGTTGCTTTTTTCTCAAGTTCACCTTCTCTGTAGATATTGAGAAGATGTTTTGTAATAGCTTGTGAATTAACATCAAAAAGCTCGGCGATTTGCGCCTGCGTAGCCCAAATCGTCTCTTTATCTGCATCAGCACGAAGCTCTACGCGACCTTTTGTGTCGCTGTAAATAATGAGTTCGCCCGAGTTTTTGATTACTTTTTTGGTCATGCTTGTGTATTATACCATGCCTGTCAAGCGAATTTGACTTCCAAACTCTATTGTGCTATCATGCTTTCTAGTAGCTTCGCGAGGCTCACATCGGTAGTCTTGCATTCGGTACTTTGAATTCAACGCATGTACAACCTTGAACGTATGAAA
>CAYHQT010000003.1:0-26735 GCA_964358975.1 uncultured Candidatus Saccharibacteria bacterium
AATTGCTCGTCGTTATCGCGATTATTGGTATTTTGAGTTCAGTGGTGTTGGTGTCCCTAGGTTCGGCGAGGAATAAGGGGAATGATGGTCGTACGCAGGCACAAATGACTTCATTAAGAAGTGCTGCTGAGCTCGCTGTTAATTCTTCCGGGTCATATGGTACTGCAACTAACATAAATGACTGTGCGGGCTTGCAAACTAATACTAATCTTGTCAATTTGTTTACTTCGACGAACTGGTCTCCTGCTGTTGCTCCAATCTGCACATCTAACGCAACGGCAGGTGCGAGTATTACTTCATGGGCAATGTATCATCAACTAACAGCTTCCGGTCAATATTGGTGTGTTGACAGTTACGGTGCGTCAAGACAGATAACTGGAGCACTAACGGCTGGAAAACAATGTGATAATGCAACCAACCTATAGTTTTAATTAAGTGCGATTTGTATAAACCACCCACCTCTTGGTGGGTGGTTTCGTGGAGGGTTGGCATATCCTCAAAATAAACACAAAAACCGCCGAAGCGGTTCTTTATGTTGCTTACACCGTATGAAGCGTCGGATTACCACCCAAGATAATTACAGTATACTCTCGTGATAATAAAAGTCAATATTGACATATTTAGATAAACATTTTCTCCTGTGGACCGAAGGGGAGTTGAACCCCCAAGCCTTGGATGGTAAGCCTAGACTCCATACCGATGTCGGCCCGCAGGCGAAAATGTTCATCTCTGAAAATAATTGTATCAAAGAGGTTATGAAGAAATGATAAAAAAAGTCTCAAAAAAGAATAAATAAACAATGAAAAAAGGATAAATAAAGTATGAAGAAGTAATGAATTTTTTTAACAAAACCTCGCCTTGCTAAAACCTATAAAATGCTATAATCATCACACTATGGAAAAAATATTATATTTAACCCTATGTCTGCCGATGCTTGCGCCTTTCATATTTAGCGGTTTTCTTCCTGAATATGCCGTTATAGCTTCGGTCACTATAGGTCTTCTGGGGCTATTGTTAACTCTTCATTTCAGGAAAACAATAGGAAAGAATATTCCGAATGAATTATTCATGGTCTTTCTTGTCATTTTAGCTATTTTAATACCATTTTCACTAACTTCAAATCGTTCAATAGAATCAATACTGTGGTGGCTTTCTTATTTTGCCGTTTTCATATTCGCGCAATGCCTCGTTACGAATAAGAGATTATTGGAAACGCTAGCCAAAATATTTGTTACCATTACGACATTTTATGCCATTTACATGGCGTATAATTTTACCTTGATTGGTCTCACTTCATATACGAGATTGGGCGGTTTGGCGGCAGGGCATGATGTTTATGGAGCATTCTTAATATTGCCGTTATTCTTGAGTATATATTTTGCTATCAAGGAAATCGTCCGTTGGCAAAAAGTCCTATGGTCAATCACCAGTTCTATATTATTTTCAAGTGTTATCCTGACATTCTCTCGGGGAACATGGCTTTCGATAATAGTCGGCCTAGTAGTACTTCTAGTATTTTTCAAAGGGAAATATACATGGCGAGAGCTTATCAATCCCTGGAAAATATATATTTCCATTTTCATCATAACGGTGATATTTATCGGCGGAATATGGTTTGCCGCCAAGCAAACTACGATAAAAGCTAATCCAGTACAACCCGCGAGCACTGAAGTCTTTTCGAATGAAGACGCGGATAATAATGCTTTTATTTCACGCTTAAACTATTTTAATGACGCTCTGCACATCTTTATTCAAAGCCCTGTTTTCGGTTTTGGGGGTGGAACATATCCTTATGCTTTGAGAATATATAAACAAGACCCAAATTATGGTTCATTTGCCGACCCTCACAATTGGCTTCTGCGAATGCTCGTGGAAAATGGTATTTTAGCTACGGCAATATTCCTAGCCTTCCTAATTGTTTTGTTCATTAATATTTGGAAATCGCTTCGTAAAACAGATCGGGTTTTATGGCTGAATGTCACCATCTTTATTGGTCTTTTGACCGGCTTATTCCACGGACTAATGGATTTTGATTGGAGTCACAGTGTCTTGCTACTTATATTTTTCTGTTTTGCCGGAGCTTTGTATGGGAATACTATGAATGAAAGTCTCATTAAAGAATCAAAGCGAGAGGATTTTTCTATATGGGTAAATGTTATTTTGCTTGTTATTTTGCTTGTAGCGGCAATTATTTCCTTCCAAATGTTTAGATCTGATAGCGCCAGGAAAGATGGAGACTATTATTTTTCCGTGAAAGAGAATAATGAAGCGGCAATTGCGAGCTATTACGATTCGACTAAAATCAACCCTTATAATCCTGCGCCTTGGTATAGTCTCTGGAATCTATATATGGTTGACAAAGAATACGGCAAAGCCCTCATATCCATAAATAAAGCCATATCTCTTTTCCCTAAAAGCGGTATTTATTATGGCGCTTTGGCTTCCGCCTATGAATCTATGAATAATATGGCCGGATTTCACGATGCTTTGGTGAATACCATCAAGTATTTTCCCGCGAATAGTTTGACGACTTATGTCAAGCTTGTGGAATACGACTTCAAGCAAGGAAAATATGATGAAGCTTTGGCTTATATTAATCGAGTTGTTCCGATATATAGTCATTATGAGACCGTGCTTTGGTACAAGAATGACCCCAATTCGCCGGTTATGAGCGCGAATCTGAAGGTTTTGAAGGATTATAAAGTAAAAATAGAAAAAGAACTCTCAATACGCCCCTCTGCCGAATAAAACCGCCGGAACCGTCTTCAATATTATCATCAAATCCAAGATAATACTTCGATTGCAAACATAGTAGAAATCGTATTCGAGATTTTCATGCAGTGGAATATCTTTCCTGCCTAATATTTGCCATAAGCCCGTCAAGCCGGGTTGTGTTATAAGCCGTGTTCTTTGCCATGGCTCGTATTTTTTCACGATAAATTCCATTTCCGGTCTAGGACCGACCAAGCTCATATCGCCTTTCAGAATATTCCAGAGTTGAGGCAATTCATCCAAACTGAATCGGCGAAGAATCCTGCCAATTCTTGTGATTCTCGCGTCATTTTCATTGTTCGGCGCGTAATCGTAAAGGTTAGCGGTGCAATGCATAGTCCTGAATTTGAGTAGCGTGAAAGGCCTCAAATTCGAGCCTATGCGCTTTTGTTTGATAAGGATGGGTCCTTTTGAATCGAGCTTGATAATGACTCCAATGGCTAGCCAAATAGGCGAAATAATAATAATCCCTACGCCTGAAATAACAATATCCATCAATCGCTTTATAATTAAATAAATAACAAGCGGTTTGTGATTGGGAGAGATGGATGGTATTTCATCTATGTCATTCAAGCGAATTTCACCGGTTACCAGCCGGAAAGTGTCGAGAATAACCCTGAAGGTATGGTGTTTCAAATCGGCCTCGGCCAAGATTTTCATGACTTGCTCGCGGGATAGACGCTCATCGGCGATGAAAATATCGTCACTTTTTATGGAAGATAGATACGCGCGCATATTTGGATTGTTATAGTCCAATCGAATGACCGAAAGGTTCGGCAAACTATTTTTCATTTGTTTTTCGATATCGTCCGCGCGAGCGCTATTACCAATAATATGAACACTAATATCATTATCTTTTTTTTGATTTTGCCTATATCGGAAATAGGCGAAACGGCCGAAAGTTATGAATATTGCCGTCAAAATCACGGTCAAAAATAGAACCCCGCGCGAAAAATCGTATTTGAGCACATAAGTAATCGCGGTAATTATAAGCGTCCACACTGTAAGTCCTTTCAATACCGTGAATATTCTGGCCGACAATTCTATTTCGCGGATTTGATAGAGTTTGAATGCGGAAAAAATTGCCAGTAAAAGCAATGCGGCGACTACGAATGATATTAGATATGACGCGGTGCTATAGGTAATATTGTTGAAATAAGAGGTCAAAAGAGGGGATTGGCGGAGAAATATTGAAGCCGAAAAAGCGAGGGTGAGGGAAGCGAGGTCGAGGGTGAGGAGGAGGGTTTTAGGGATTTTACTTGACAACATTTTATGTATTTGCTAACCTATAAATTGACTGTTAAAAGTCAATTGTCTACTGCTTGGGGGCCTCGCAAGAGGTCCCCTTTGCGTTCTGTGTTTTTTCTATATTCTCTATAGGAATAGGCGCCATCTCTTTCTTGTAACAAATAAATTCCTTGATTTTCTGAACATCAAGAATAATAAGACCTTCGGACCTAAGGATATTAAGTTCAGTCGCGACTTTTCTTGCGGTGGCACATACTACGACCTTCTTATTGTCTTTCAGAAGTTGTCTGATTGGATCTTCAAAATCGCTATCACCACTCCATAGTACAAAGTGATCAAGGCCTCCATTATCATAATCGTGGAGCATGTCGCGCCCAATTTCAACATCAAAATTAGCTTTAGGATCTTCTACATATAAAATACCCTGTTGATTAAGCATCTTGAGTTCGTTGTTGAGTAATTCAATCGTTTCAATTCTAAGTTTTGATAAAAGTGATGGGCGGACAAAACTCTTGAGAATGTCGGTAGAGTTAAGTGTGATACTTGAAGCGTCTATGGATAACTTCATAATTTTTACGGGCTTTGTTTTAACAATATAACCAAGCTCCTTGGCAGACGATACCATCATCTCTGATTCCTTTTTGCCTTTCATGGTGCCGTAGTAGAATTTTACTTCATGTACGGTATCGAACGAATTGAAAAGTTGCTTGAGCCGTTTGATATCAACATGCCATGCAAGTTTATTTGTCCAGCCACGGACATTCGCATAGTCAATGTAAACATTTGTTTTTTTTTCGAATATACGTAAAAGTTCCTGAATTTTTTCAGGATATACTCCCGCAAGTTTTTCTATTCTTTCTGAAACTGGTTTAAACATTCACTAAACCTTATCATGACTCGAAAGAAAATTAAAGCGCACTACAAATATTTTTTAAGCTTTAATTCTAGAATTAGACTATTCTCACGCCCGTCTTTTTGATTTCATGCGCCATTGGATTGATATCATCTGACCAGTCCTTTGGAGTGAATCCATGAGGTTCAATGCGCAAGTCTATGCTCCTACGAAGTTTCCAAAGTAAAAATCTACCTTCATCATATTTATCATTCAAATAAGGTGAAATCACCGCTACATCAATATCGCTCCATTTATGAGGATTACCCTTGATGTAAGAACCAAAAAGATAAATGGCATCAAAGTCCAAACCAGACTTTTTCAAGTTCTCGGCATATTTCTTCACTATGTCTATGATTTCAGTTCTTTGCATAGTTTTTGATACAGATTATTGATTTTCGATAAATATTTTTCTGTGTATTCCTTGGTGCATTTTTTGTAGAATTCCAACTTTTGTTCTGGATATCTCGTCCTTATATTGAAATCGTTGGTTTGGTCGAGTAAATCTATCTCCTCATCAGATAATACAATACCTGATAATTCCTGCAATCGTGACAAATCATGGATGTATGGGGCTTGTTCCTTTGTATTCCTAACAACCAATCCTTTCAAGATTTTCTCCAGAATAATATGTCCGAAAAACAAGGAATCAGAATATCGGCCACTACTAAAAAGAACATCCATTGTTTCTCGGTCATGTTCCGCGGTCGCAATCCAATATTGTACGACTTCTTCCATGGGGGAAATAGTAGCATATTTTACGATGAAAGACACTCTTTTATTTGTTGGAGATTTATCTATATAACACAGATACAGATATTATTCAATATTGCATGACGAGGAATCTATTGCTATTATTACCACATGACAAGTATTACCGTGCCAATTTCTTTTAAACAAGAAGGATATATTAAATCTCTTATTAAATACGGTTTTGCTCGAACCAAAGCCTCTGTTCTTCGCCGCATTCTCGATAAATTTTCCGAAGATGAAGCCATTAACGCTGTTTATGAATCTCAAAAGGAAGCTCGCAAAGGGAACTTATTGTCCGGAGATCTTCGAGAATTAGTTAAAACTATAAAATAATCCGAATATGATTGAAGTGTTTTTCACATCTGCGTTTGTCAGAGCGGTCAAGGCGTTACCTGAAGACCTTTTTGAACAAACACTGAAAAAGATTGAATTGTTTAAAAATAAAACAAATCATTCAATTTTAGATGTACACAAACTGCATGGTAAATTATCTAACTGTTGGAGTTTTTCAGTAAATTACGGGTATCGCGTTGTTTTTGAATATATCGGCAAGGGTAAGGTATTATTCCATAATATTGGTAACCATAAAGTTTATAGAACATGATATTACTTTTACGCAAAATTATTATCGCATTAGTCGTAATATTCTTTATCGCCATTGTCTCCTATTTTGGCGTTATCTTTGTGATGGGCAAGATGCATCCGCAGGTCAGTTCAGCCGACGCCATCATTGTACTTGGCGCGGCCCATGAAAACATGGCCACGCAAAGAGCACTCAAAGGTTTTGAACTTTATCGTGAAAGGAAGAGCGGTACGCTTGTACTTAGCGGAGGGAAAACAACTTTTCCAGTTTCCGAAGCGCAATACATGAAATCGGTCATACTCCGGTATGCGAGCACGACTAATGCTTCAAGTGCGTCTGCGACTAATGCGTCAAGCGCCACGAACGCGCTACACATTATTTTGGAAGAAGACTCCTTGAACACATATGAAAACCTCCGTAATTCAAAGCTCAAAATCCCGAATGCCAAGTCAATTATCATCGTTACCGATCAATTCCACATTGCCCGAAGCGTGCTTATCGCCAAAAGTCTCGGTTATCAAACAGTTTATTGGGATTCTCCTGACCCTTCGTATCTTTCTGTTTCTTCTCGTTTCAAATATTATATTAGTGAGATGAAGGCGGTGGTGGGGGAGTCTATTACTAATAAAGCGATGTGTTCGAGTTTCATATATTAATCATCCATCGATGCGCAGGAATTACCGTAATCTGATAATTACCGTGATGAATAATCTCTTTGGAATCGAAAGTTATCAAAAAGAGTCTATTAGTTTTCAATTTATCAGCTGCTCTGACCAGAGATTTTATTTCTCTTTCTCTCGTTTCCGCCGAACTTATGTCGGCACAGACTTGAATAAGCACTGTGTCGCCTTTATCGCTCTTAATCACGAAATCAATCTCCGAATTATCTTCTTTGTAATAGAAAATGTTTTCATCTCGGCGTTTCAGTTCGAGAAAGACGGCTGTTTCTAAGAGTCGCCCGGAATCTTCGGAAAAGCTGTGTGAGACGCTTCGCGCCAAGCCTGTGTCAACGGAATAAATCTTTGGTAACGATTTCTGCACGCTCTTTACGGAGGAAGAATATCGGCGCATGTTGAATACCAGTAAGGCCTCACGGAAATAATTGATGTATTTGGCTATTATTTCCTGCGAAACATTATACAGCCGATGAAGAGACGCGACGGAAATTATCTTCGCGGAATTGGTCATCAAATATATCCCGAGATTATTAAGAACTTCCTTTTTTCTGACTTGGTAACGCCCCACAATGTCTCTCTCCACCATGTCTCTGTAATATTGCTGAAGAAGTTCCAAATCATTCGATATGGCTATTTGCGGGAATCCTCCTTGCGCCAAATATTCTCCGAACTCTTTTCTAAGTTGCGTATCTTTCAAGACCAGGTCTTTTCCGTTTCCCGCGTCTATCTTTTTGAATGACAGATATTCTCTGAATGACAACGGCAAGAGCGTGTACGACAAGTGCCGGCCCGACAAGACACTTCCTATTTCACTGCTCAAGAGTTTTGACGACGAACCCGTAATGAATATCTTGTATTCTTCGGCGTCGCGTAATTTTCTCACCGCTTTTTCCCAACCGCGAATATTTTGGATTTCATCGAAGAAAAGATACTTAACATCCTTGTTAAAGTATGTCTTATAAGTATCAAGCAATTCTTCAATGATAAGAGGCGACCTGGCGTCGAAGAAATACGGGTCCTCGAAGTTCACATAAAGCCAACTGTCTGGTGGCAATTTCTTAATTATAAGCTTCATGACCGAAGATTTTCCCGATCGGCGAGGGCCGATTATGTCCACGACTTCAGGACTCCCGATATCTATTCGGAGCGTTAAATCACGGTCAAAAAGCACGCTGTTTTGAGCCTCTTTTTTCCAAAAATCTATGACTTTTATCAGTTGTTCGTGATTATCCATGTTTTTATTCATATTACTAGCCGTATATTCGTACAACTATAGTTTAACGAAAATTGTCAAAACATGCAAGTATAGTTGGGGATAAGCTCACGCATATCCCCTCACGGGGGTCATTGATGCTAGAATGGGTATATGCGTAAATACGGAATCCCTAGTTTGAGAAAAGAATTTCCAACCCATGAGGCGTGCCTTGAACTGATTTTCGATATGCAACACTCTCGGAAATGTTCTTGTGGAGGTAAATACTCATTAATGAAGGAAAAAAGGCGGGGTGAGAACTGGTAATTTCGGCATATTCTGAATTAGGGAAAATCAAACTGGCACAGCAATCCTGAAACTGCCTACCTCGCTTTCCGGGAAGATTTTCTCTTTGATACCTTTCAATCCAGCAATATAACATTTGATACTTTGAATTACGAAACTCCCCTTTTCCCTCATTTTCATATAAAATAGAACAGGCACCGGTAAAGGTGCCTGAACTATGAAAACGAAGATTCAAATCTTCAATAACATGATAGCAAAAGTTCAGTTCTTCTTCAAACAGTTAAAATTGAAAATCACAAAAAGCACTGGTCGACCATTAGCAGTAAGTCCCGAGGAAACGATTGCTCTTTCACTCTTTAAACAATCACAAGGAATTGAAACTAAGAAATCAATCTGGAAAATATTCAATCTGAAATGCAGTTACAAAACTCTTGTAGTTAATATGAATCGATTGGCAATCTACGCCTTCCTGATTCTGCAAGCGATCCTAAAATGGAACCAAAAACACTCGCACATTGTAAAACACACGGACTCAACTGATATCCCTGTTTGTCTCACAAAGAATGGTAAGCATCACCGAACTATGAGCGCCTATGCCAATTGGGCACATGGCCCAAAAGGCTGGTATTATGGGCTTAAAATGAGTATTACCACCGATTTGAGGAGGAATCTCCTAGCTGTCAGTCTAGGATCTGGTAACTCCAATGACCGAACAACTTTCAAGGAAATGAACAAGGATATGATGGGTATATTCGTGGCTGATGCGGGATATATCTCAAAAGATCTTGAACGAGAGTTCTTCATTGAAAATAAACGAATCCTGTTTGCCAAACCGAGAGCTAATATGAAAAGAATCGCTACTGAATTCCAGAATCGATTGTATGACACCAGAATGATTATTGGACTCAACTTCAGAAGCTTGAAAATGTTCTACGGACTTGAAACATCTCTTCCAAAATCAGTTGATGGTTACTTAGGAAACTATGTGTACTCAATTCTAGGTTATGTGCTTGCCTAGAGAAATTGTTTGAATGAAAAAGAGCTTTTGCCCAAAAACACAGTCAACTGTGGTTGTTTGACATGGGAAAGTTATGAACAGGGGATGGGGTTTTGTAATTCACAGTTGATAGCGTCTCGAACCATTTTTACGGCTTCTTCAAGTGTACGACCTTCCGTCACAAGACCGGGCAAAGAAGGAACGGTTACCGTATAACCGTTAAGCTCGTTCTTTTCAAAAAACGCCGTGAAATATTGGTAGTTATTTTTGTCCATATTTGTGTTTTAACCTGATTATTACATAACTATACTTACAGTTTAACCTTGTTAATTACAAAGTCAAGGGGTTGAACGAAATGAGGGCGGTGGTGGAATTGTTTTGATTTTCGGGTATCTCTTTCTATTATTGAGAAAGATTATCGGTTTTTTGATTATTTTTAAAAGTAGCGGAACATAGTTGCGCAAGAAATAGAAGAATGGAGCAGTACATGGATTGTATAAGATTGCCGGGCTTATAAATTTCATATGATATCTTTTGTCCAGCAGTATTCTTTCTTTCCTGGAAATCTTTAAATACGAGAAGGTCTTTGAGGCCTGCCACATTCTGTACGATGATAGAGGTTTGTTTATGTAAAGTATTTGTTCTTTTGATAGCTTGCCGAACATTTTTATCCATAAATCATAATCTAGTGCCACAACCAAGTTTTCATCAATTCGTTCGCTGTTCAAAAAAAGATCTTTCTTGAAGAAAACAGAAGATTGATAGATAAAGTCATCATCCATCAAATCATTGTAGTTTCCGTCAAAACTTTTTTTGTAAAATGTTCTCGGCTTTTCATAGCTTCCTCTATTCAAATCAAGCATATAGGCGTCTCCGTGTATAAACTGAAGTTCTTGTTTCCTAAATAATTCTGAGACTAGGTTGACAGTTCCCGGATTATAAAAATCATCAGAATTTATCCACGCGTATATATCCCCATTTGCCACACTGAATCCTTCGTTTATTGCCGCAGATTGCCCGTTATCTTTCTTTGACCACCAACGGTATGTTATACCTTTACATTTGATGGGGAATTGTCCACCTTTCAGAAGATTGTCATATTTCCTTATAATTCCCACTGAATTATCAGTAGAACCACCGTCGGCAATTATGTAGTCAATATAAAAATCCCCGGACTGAGTAAGCACGCTTTTGATCGTGTCTTCAAGGAATTGGCCTTGGTTGAAGGAGGGGGTGATTATAGAAAACGTATACATATTATTTTGCTTGATCCAAAATTGATCCGTAAAGAGATATATATTCATCTATCATCCTATTACTGTCAAACTTCTTTTGAATCGTTTGAATAGCATAATCTTGTATGATCTTTATTTGATCGGCCGGCATTTCTAGGAACATTTTTAAACCAATGAACAAATCATCGGCAGATTTATATTTCGCTAAATATCCATTTCGTTTGTGATTAATAATCTCTTTCACTCCGCCAACATCAAAACTTACGACACACGTACCACAACTCATTGCTTCTAATACAACCAGAGGCATATTTTCCGCTAATGATGAGAACATGAATATGTCACAAGCCGAGTAGTAGTAAGACAAGGTCCTTTTATCATGAATGCTTTTGACAAACACAATGTTGCCTTCGATCCGATTTTCAGATCCACCTATACATAGATTGATGACATCATTTCTTTGGTTTTTTTTCATTACTTCTTCACAATATTGCCAGCCCTTGAACATGTTGTCCTTGCCTCCGTCTGCGACAAAAAGGACAATTTTTTTATTAATAGGTAATCCAAGCGCTGTTCTGGCTGTTAGTTTGTCGGTTTTGGAAAAAATTTCCGTATCTACACCGTTGTATATAAGAGTTTTCCTCTTATTATTTAAGATACTTTTATTAACTAGGTCCAATAGCCACTGTGATGGCGATACTATATGAAAATCTGATTTCTCATAAATATGTTTTTTTCTTTTTCGAAGATGTTTCTCATTAGGCCATGATATCTTGGGGTAAATATTCCTGTTAGGGCAAGAAAAAAACCCGTCTAAAATAGGAGAATCAAAGGAATGCGCACAGTGCGGTGTTATTGCCCACATATCATGCAATGTCCATATAACAGGTTTGATTTTTGAAATTTTATGAAGCGTTTCCAAATTAAAATACCAACCGTGTAAATTGTGACAATGAACTATATCCGCCTTAGAAAATTCTTCAGACTTTAGGATGTGGTCCGAGTTTGAGAAATTCGTATCATCAGACATGAGATAGGAAATTCTCTTTCTTAGGGGAGAATATTTTGAAGAAACACGTTCTGCGACATTGGTAGTCTTGGCCGTAAATACGGACGCCGAATGTCCACGAGATTCTATTCCAGCTTTTATTTCGCGCATTACAGAAGCAGCTCCGCCGTTGTCATATGCCGTATTAATGAAAAGTATATTCATATTAATCTTGCGAAAATATATTCCTGACTTAGAGATGCTCTTACTGTATGAAGGCGTTACAGATCTTGCAGTCCATGATGGGTGAAAATTGATTTGATCTTTCTATACGTCTTGTATAGGCATGATAACAGAGGATATCTGATTAATAAAATACCCTTGAGGTATTTTCTTGATAAAAAGTAACGTAATCTATGCCGGTTTTTAATTAGTATGCCACTATTATATATGTAATCCGCATCATCCAGAGATAAATATGCATGATATCCACCCGCAATGCGAAGATTTTCTCTCGCATCTTCACCATACCAGATCCCTTGTTTGCCTTCAGGATGATGCGAGTAAGAATGATTTTGGTGTATTGCCAGAATACTTTTAGTTATATCTACGATTGGTATACGCCGTTTTTTCATCAGATACAAGATGTAGTTATCAAACCCGCCGCGGCCTATACGCAAGGGTGGCATGTCGTCAGTCGCTTGTCCTGAAAATACGAAATAATCTATCCATTCCGGAGCAGAAAGTTTGCCGGTCGAAGCTGTAGAAAATAAGTTTTTTCTACAGTCAGGATCTGAAAAATTTATTTTTTCCTCTAGGTCAATATTTGTTCTACTCCCAATCAATAATGATCCTATACTGCTGTGCATAATATTATTTAGTTCAAAGTTAATATTAGCCATATCAGTTACATTTTCAAGAAATATTATGTCGCTGTTCGTATAGAGAATGACATCATTACTCATATCTCTGCAGATATTAATAATGCTATTGAATAGGGGAACATCAGTATTGCTATACTCGGGTATTTTGTAATTGACACCGAGGCGCTTTGCGTTTATGGCAGTCTCCTCGTTACCAAACAGATATATACTTTTAGAGCCAAATATTTGTATCCAACTAGAAATGGCGTTATCTTGAATGACGCCAATATGACCATCAAATTTTTTTGGAGTAGCCGCAATAATCATGTCAGTTTTTCATACAGACGAGTACCATTTTTATGATAGCTTTAGTCTTTGAGATTACAGATGGTTTATTCATCATATTTTTTTCTTCGTAATTGTCAGCAAATCTGTCAACTTCAACATATGATGGATAGTTTACATTCAGTATCTCTTGGGTTTTCATGTTTGCATATTTGTTATTAGCTGACTTTGTGTGCGTTGCATTATTATTAAAACCAATATTTGATACGAGATTAACATTTGGTGCTACACAAAGCCCGGCTGATCTGAAAATCGCATAGGTCCATTGATAATCCCAGGTATCGATTTGACCATCACGTGTCATGCGAAAATAATCAAGCCAGTACTGCTGGACGTGCTTGCTATTTGAGATCATTCTGAGTCCGTTGTTATTAATGAAGTCATTCAGCGATTCCATGTTTACATCATATCGGTCCCACGCTCTTTTCCAGGTTGCCCAGCCCCAAATATGCGCGTACTTTGAAAAGTAATAGCTATAATCTCCTCGGATATTTCCGTCTTGGAAATTATTACCAGAAATCATCATAACGTTTGATTGGTCTTTGTATTTAAGCAATAATTCTTCACAGAAATAAAAGAAACTGTTATTTGGGAGACAATCATCTTCTAGAATAATACCCATATCCACTTTTTCAAAGAACCAATTAATACCGGAAGAGACACGATTCCGACATCCGAGATTTATCTCAGAGTAATTTTTGGTTACTTCGCAATTCCAGTCAATTCCATCAATAAGTTTGCGGGTTTGAGAAACATTGTACTTGTCCTGTTCTATGTTATCTCGCGGACCATCTGCCACAACAAATAGTCTTGTGGGTTTAATTTCTCTGATCTTTTCTAATACTTTCTTGGTAGTATCGGGTCTGTTAAAGATAATAAATAGAACTGGGGTTGAGAATCTAGACTTTTTCATGAGGAGATATTTTATTTTAATTTTATATTCTCACGAGAAGAGATCTTAGTGTCTTCTTAATGTTTCTTAGAAATTCAAATAATGTCTTGTGTTTATTCAAGAATCGATATTTGATGTCAGAATAAGTGAAATCTCGATAAACTGAGAATCGCCATAATTGGAATAGTACTTCATAATTCCGCAGAAATCCATGTTTGATAAAGAGGAATGATATCTTGTCACTAATAAAGGATGTTAACATCATCTTCTTATCTTTTAATGATAATGAATTGTTCCATGGAGTCTTTTCAAGATAATTGAAATAGTATTTACTCAAAGCACCCCCGTGTGTTAAATGCCAAGGTTTTTTCTGTCCGATATAATGTAAAATAACTGGCAAATTACGATAAGTTCTAGGTATTCTATTGGACTGAAGAAATATCATTACATTATATCTTTCTGATAATACCAAGAACTTATCATATAAAATCGCATTTAGTGCGTCTTGATCCCAGAATGATATTCTTTCTGGGTATTCTCTCAAATAAGATCGAACTTTCCATCCGACATCAAACTCTTTCCATTTGATTACATTTATCAACAATACTCCTGAGTTGAAATAGTCAGATGATTCTGGAATACACAGGACTTTTTTACGATCGGAGCTAGTCTCTGGTAAATCTGCTATGGCTCCAACTACTTTATTCCTCATATTGGTATTCCAAAGTTTTGTTAGATCATTTAGTATAATTGTATCGCAATCGATATATAGTATCTTATCAATATGCTTTGGAATGATATCGGGTATTGAAATACGATAATAGACTGCCATACTTATATATTTATCGACCAGACAATTGGTGTATAGATTTCTGTCAACCGATAGACAAACTAATTTTGTTTTATAAAAGTTGACAATCGAAAAAATTTTTTCCTTATTTTCTGAAGATAGTCCACCATCGATTATATATAACTCAATATTTGTCGTTGGTTTTTTATTCTCAAACAACGAACACAGCATCACACCTAGATGTTGTGCATAATTGTCGTCAGCGACTGAAACTATATACATTGGTGTCGTTGGCATAAACTATATATTACATATACCACCTTTTATTTTTTTTAATAACCCGTATAACTCTATATGCTTGTTTAGAAATCTGTATTTTATGTCTCGGTATGTAAACGGTTTTTTGATTACGTAAGGACTATTTTTCTTTATCCAACTTCTCATTCTCCAATTATTAATAAAATGGAATTGATAGGACAAAATCAAATCACCTCTATTCTTATCTACGTTAAAATCTTCCATGAATTTTTCAAAAGACAATTTATTGATTTTATCTGAGCTCGAAAGATATTCACTTGTTTCTTTGGCTTCAATCCTGTTATTTTCAACCTTGTTTAACTTTGTATATGGCCAGAAATTGAGCATCTTTTTACTGTATACTAGCCCAAGGGCACTTAGAAAAAATTCGAAATGACCCCAGCCATAGTTTGGATAACGAAGCACACTCTCTTCAAAGGCGGTATTCCTAAAAGAATCTGAGCCAAAGAATATCGTATCAATACCGATCCAATAGTATTTGTTATTTCTAATTTGTTTGAAATCCTCTATCTGAGAGTAGATAATATGAGGATATGACGTCCCACATGAATCACCTTTAATCTTTTTCAGCAAAATGGTGAAGAAGTCTTCGCTGAAGATCATGTCGCATGTTGTCCAAACGAGTATACTGTCGTCGAATTCTTTCGCTACTTTTATTCCATTCAACATAACATGTGTAAAAGAGAAGCGATGTTGGCCGGCATCACCTTGGAATATTACAAACGGAACGCCCCCTTCTTTCAATACTTGTTCAACGTTCCTTTCCTTGAAAATAGTTACTACTAGTAGATAATTCTGGTTTGTTTGTTTTCGTAAACTTGAAAGGAACAATCGTTGGATCTGATCATTTGCATCCCCATTAAATTCTCTGAATGTGGTACAGACAACGATTTTTCTATTTGCATCTATTCTACTGATCATATTGTTTCCTATATTCTAGCCAGAATGTCCTAGTCTGCTTTGGTAAGAAATCAATAAAATTTTGTAAATCATCCAATAAATTATTTGTCTCCTTGTATCCGAAAAGTTCTTTCTCAAGATTTACCACTGGATCTTGTGTATTGCGGTCTTGATATGTACTTGCTTTATTATATATTAGTGAATTTGGAAAATAATGCTGAACAATATAACTACCCCAAATATCATCCATTCTACCAATATGCGGTAGTACTGCATAATATGGCAACACTGATCTATGTAAGAAAGTATTTTGAGAATTAAAAGGTGATATTTTATTTGAGCAATATGGTTTCTTAACGTCTTTATAACTGGCAACGGGATTCTTGTAGACTATCCTAGCTATAGCATCAATATCAGGATTACCATCCCAAAGATCTGCCTGAATTAGGACCTTTCTTTTTATTTTTCCTATAGATTTCACATTTAATCTCTGGTCTAACAATTGAATCGGATATCCTCTGTGCCAAATGAAGTTGTTTTTAGTGATAGACAATGGGTCGAATACTAATGCGGATGGTTCATAACAATCAAGTTCAATTTCCTTCGCAACCAATAAATTTTCCCCCCAATTTTTATAAGGAATATTATCATCATCTACTGTTGCGACAATATCAGCGCCCATACGATACGCTTCAATAAATCCAATGTTTCTTCTTTGAATAGATTTCCATCCGATTAGTTTACTTATTTTGCTGTGTTTTTTTTTCTGAATATCTGAATCAAGATATGTGACATTTTTGTATTTTTTCGCAAGCTTCTTATAGAGTGCATGAGGTGTAGATAGATCTCCTACAATGATAATATCCCATTCTTCCATTTGGCAAAATTTTAATGTTGCTTGTGATGGGGGATATATAGTTGTGGTAACAATGATTTTTTTCATGTTACTTTTTTAAATATGCAAATGTGGTCTTATTTACGTGAGATAGTGAAGAAAACCTTTTTTCGTTTTGTTGAAGATACTTAAGAGCTTTATTAACATCTGTCCAGCCGCCTTGGTGGGAATAATCGTGCCAAATGATTATTCCACCATTTCTTACCATACTGTATGCTTTTAATGAGTCATTAATTACATACTTATAGGAGTGCGAACCATCAATGAATACTAAATCGATGGTATTATAAAAAGGTGAAAAGTCGAATGTTGCCGAATCGCCATACAGTTGAATTATTTTATTTTTTGAATGAGATCCTTTGAACTTCTCTCCGGAGCTATCTTTCTCTATGTATTTCTTTTCACTGTCCAAGATTAAATATTTGCTATGCTGAATATCTGTTTTTGGTAAATCGAGAGTATATATTTCTGCCTTCATTGAGCAGTTCTGGGAAATATTGAAGGTTGTGCGACCTTCAAAAGTACCGATTTCGAATATACGATAAAAGTTGTTTTTCCTAATTAAAGCCGATATCACCCAAAGTTCAAATAGAGTAACATTGCCATCAACTTCTTCAGGATAGGATATATTTGCCATATCTCGAGGGTTGACAATCGAGTCTAACCTAATATCTTGTAAAGGGCCGACTTCCCATGGTCGATTATCAATTGGGTGTACATATGTATCATAGATATTACTAATATTACTTCTCTGTTTTTTATTGAAGCTTTTAATCAATGCAAGACCAATAAATCTGGCTACTGAAAAATATTTTTTTATAAATATTAATTTTCTTTTCATTATGTTAGTCATTTATTTTCTATTAATTTCCCATTTAAACATTGGTCGTAGTAGTCCCGGCTGAGTTTTCCATCCGTTCATGCTCCTTTTTGTTGAGACTAAAAAAGAAATGATATCTTCTTCTCTGGCGACTATTTCTACGTTTGGTATATGTGCCATAAGGGTGAGTGAATATTTATTAGAGTTCAATAAATTCTCAGGTATCATACAAATACTCGAATATTTTCCCCTATCTCTAATTTTATGTTCATCTCTTGGAAAGATTAAATCCCCAGATTCAAATACAACGTGTAAGTCCTTTTTAAGCCAAAATCCAATTTGTATGTTTTTAGTTGGTTTGATAATCTCATATTCAATTTCCACATAAATTGGGTCTTCTGCAAATACTGTTTGTAGTCGCTGTTTATCTTTATTAAGAAGTCTAATCGCAGTAAACTTGACATTATCATCACCTGGATATTGATCATTCCAAATCTTTTCTGATCCAGTTCGTTTCCTAATATCATTTAAGTAAAAACTAGTTACTTCACTTGTATTACCAAACATCTCAACCATTCCTTTTTTTAGTAATATTGTCTTACGACAAAGGTGTTCTATAGATACTAAGTCATGACTCACGAAAATCACCGTCCTGCCTTCTTCCTTCGAAATCTCCCCCATCTTTCCGAGGCACTTTTTCTGAAACTCGGCGTCACCGACGGCGAGCACTTCATCCACAATGAGAATATCAGGCTCGAGATGCGCGGCGACGGCGAAGGCGAGGCGGACGTACATGCCACTGGAGTAATGCTTGACGGGGGTGTCGAGGAACTTTTCGATGCCGGCGAAGGCTACGATTTCGTCGAATTTCTTGGCGATTTCCGCGCGGGTCATGCCTAGGATGACGCCATTCATGAAAATGTTTTCTCGGCCGGTAAGCTCGGGGTGGAAGCCGGTGCCGACTTCTAGGAGGGAAGAGACGCGACCGTAAAGCTTGACTTTGCCTTCAGTGGGCTTTGTGATGCCGGATAGAATTTTTAGAAGGGTGCTTTTACCGGCTCCATTCTTGCCGATAATGCCCACAATATCGCCTTTATTGATATTCAGATTGATATCCTTCAAAGCCCAAAAAGTTTCGTGCTGTTGTCTTGGCGCGAATGGATTCTTGGCGAAATTGGCGACGGTGTCGCGGAGGGTGCGATAAGGAACCTTGTCGTGGACGAGGGTGTATTTCTTGCCGAGATTGCTTATTTCGATGATGGGGGCCATTGATTTTATTTTCTACACTTTGTGTTATGGTCTAATTGTTTTTCAAAAATAAGTTATTGGTGCGTATATAACCCGTGTATTGTCTATCTTATCTTCAGCCGTAAAATCTTTCGTTAAAATAACAGCCAATGGCGGTTCGAAACGATTTATAAAACTATACATGCTCTTACCAGCGACTTTATTTGAAGAATACTTTATCTCTATAGGTAATAATTCTGGCCCATTCTCAATCACAAAATCGACTTCGGCTTTCGATTTGCTACGCCAATATTTTAGCGCTGTTTTATGACCATTTGGGACAAAAACATATTCCCTTTGCATTAAATTGAAAGCGAAGTTTTCCATTATTTGTCCCTTGTCTGGACGGCCTTCAATATCTTGAAAATCATTAAGAATACTATTTCTGAAACCTAAATCAAAGAAGTAAACTTTTGGGTTTTTCGATATATCCGTTTGTTTGTTACGAAAGAAAGGTGAGACCAGAGATATTACATAGGTTTTTTCGAGTATTGCCAAATGTTCTTTCACATCTCTGAATGGTAAATCACAGGCGTTAGACAGTGCTTCATATTTGACCATCCCACCAATCTGCGCCGCTAAGGATTTTTGCAATCTAATCATTTCCGCGTCAGTCGCAAGACGAAGAAGTTCCTTGACGTCTTTCAACATATATTTGTCGACGATATTATTCAGAATAGCTTTCTTTTGTTCTTTATCATCCGTCGTGATTACCGCTGGATACCCGCCGAAAACTGCGTACTCTTCCGCCAGTTTGGTAAGTCTATGGTTTATTTCTTCTCCAAAACCGTTGGAAGGTTTGAAGCTACTGATACCGGTAGTTGAAACTGAATTAGTCAAATGCCAAAGGTCTATATCTTTATATGATAGAAATTCCCTGAATGATAATGGGGGCAAAGTGAAACTTAATAGTCTACCAACCATGTATTTATCTGTGTGAAATGTGAGGTCTAGTGATGAAGAACCCGTAACTATGAATTTAATATTAGTTGTGTCATATAGATATTTCAGATTTTTACCACCATCCTTGGCGTATTGAAATTCATCGATTGTAACTAGGTCATATTGAGTTATGATATTCTTGAAACTTTCAATATCTGAATTAAACAGATTGAGGTCGGCTTGATTCTCGAATGTAATGAATTTTATTTTTTTTGTTTGGCCAATTGATTCAATAAGTTTTTGAACAAATGTTGTCTTTCCAGCTTGTCGCGGTCCAATAATAGAAATTGCCTCTTTTCTATCTAGATATGGTTTGATTGTATCCTCTAATGCTCTGTGTATATATGTCATGTTAGTAGGGTTATTATTATAATATTTGTAATTTTAGCAGGGTTAATCCTGTGATATTTGTAATTTTAGCAGAGTTAACTATAAAAAGCAATAATATTAGCCATATTTTATCACTTTTATCCTATATTTCCGAACAATAACATAAGGAACCTTGTCGTGGACGAGGGTGTATTTCTTGCCGAGATTGCTTATTTCGATGATGGGGGTCATTACTGCGAAAGAACCTTCTTTAATATTGGGATGTCAGAAATAACCGTGTCCCATACAATATCAAGATCCATTCCAAAATAATCATGAATCGCTCTGTCTCTGAAACTGGCAATACTCTTCCATGGAAGGTTTGTTGAATCTTTAACCGTCTCTGATATCTTCTTTGAAATCTCACCTATTAGGGTCAATTGCATAATAACAGCACTTTGTGTTTTTTGATCATTCAAGAACTGTGACTTGTCCATATCAACTACAAAAGCTTCAATCTTTGAAATTGAATCCATGATCTGTTGAATGTAAACTTTATCGTTTTTCATAAATAGTTTTTAAATCAGGAATTATGTATGGTCTAACGAATTTATTCAGACTTTTTTCCGTAACCAAATCAATACTACGTTTCAATGCTTGTTCTATGGTTTCTATCATCTTCATATATGAAAACATACCCATGGGCTTGCCTAGACGGACCAAAATATCCACATCACTATCCGGACGGTCTTCTCCTCTGGCGACGGAACCGAAAACGGCCGCGTACTCAATGCCATTTTCGCGGAAAATTAAGGACAATTTATTTTTAATTTCTTCTATACTCATAGTAAGGATATTAACATGTCACGAATGGAAAATCCATGTGAAAAACTGGACCATTTTCTGTTTTTCTATATCACATCCGAAAATTCTCCTTCCGCTCTTGAAAAATAATATAGCCCAAAAATGAGTAAAATCAAGGTCATGGCACAGGAGATGGCGAATGACGCGGTCGGGAACGGAAGCGAAAATAGCGCCGAACGAAAAGCGTCAATAATTCCCGTAACCGGATTGAAATAAATTAACCAATGATATTTTCCCAAACTAGTCGCGGAATATATCACAGGACTGGCGAAAAGTCCGAGTTGGATGAAATATGGCAGAACATGTTGAATGTCGCGATATTTGACGTTAATCGCCGATAAGATTATGCCAATGCTGGAAGAAGACAAAAGTAAAAGTAAAATAATCGGGATTGAATAGGGAATTATTATGAAAGAGGGAAGAATATGGAAATAGAACATAAGTCCAGCGAGAACAATTCCAGAGAAAAATATATTTATGAATTGAGTTATGACTTTGGCAAAGGGAATAATAATTCTGGGAAAATATATCTTTGTTATCATTTGACTGTTTACCACTAGAGAAATGCTTGATTCACTGATGGCATTAGAGAAGAATTGCCAGATAATTAGTCCGGAATAGACAAAAAGGGCATAGGGAATACTGGCTTCTTTAATTCCCGGAAACCTGCCGAAAATGAAAACAAAGACGAGCATAGCGAGGAGTGGCTGTAATATCGCCCATAAAATACCGATTACCGTCTGGCGGTATCGCACTTTATAGTCTCGCCAAGCTAAAAGGATAAGCAATTCCCGGAATTGCCATATTTCAAAGATGGTCGAAAAAATGCTCAAATGGCTTCTGGGCTCTATTGTTCTGGTCGGTTTTCGAACTGCTTCCATATTTACCATATTTTACATGATACAATGGAATAGCGATATCCGATATCGCTAAATCAGTTTTTATGGATAATTTGTCTGTAATAGTTATTACGCGCAATCGTTTAAAGAAACTCAAGCGATGCGTTGGTTCCGTGAGAAAAAAATTATCGGGTGCAGAAATTATTATTATTGTTGATAATAATCCGAGCGATGAAGTTCGGCAATATCTAGATAATAATCCGGAGATTTTACATATCTATGTAAAAGAAAGTCTCAATGTGGCTGGAGCGCGAAATGTCGGGATAAAAAATGCCAGAAATGATTTTATAATGTTTCTGGACGACGACGCGTGGTTGGAAAAATTAGACTGGGAAGAAATGGAAAGATATTTTTTTGAACATTCCGAAGTTGGGATTGTAGTGCCAAAGATTTTTTATCCCGATGGAAGACTTCAGGAATCCATCAGATCTTTTCCGACCATACCTTTTGTTTTATGGCGAGGATTCGGAATTTACAAGATTATTCCCAATGCGCCATGGTATCGTAATCTAATTCATCATAATGATTTGGAAATACATCTCGTTGATTGGGGAATAGGCGCTTGCCAGATAGTTCGCAAGGAAGTTTTCAAAACTGTCGGTCAATTAGACACGAAATTATTTGCCTATGAAGACGCCGATCTGTGCCGTCGCGCCAGAAATTCCGGCTTCTTAACGATTTATTGGCCCAACGCTCGCGTGTACCACGAGTATTCTAGATTGAGTTCAAGGGGGATTAATATGCGATTTTTTAGACACATTAAAAGCATCTTTCGTTTCTTTTTGAAAAGTAAGTTCCATTGATACATGTTAAAATAAAACCATGAAATTCAAAAAAATTGCCGTAGTTGTTTTTCTTTTACTTGTGATTGCGGCATTGGCGTATTTTATCGTTCGTTCATTGAGTCCGACCACATTGAGAAGCGTGACGAAAACTTCAACTCTCCGCTTGACGGAGGCTCTCTTGCCGAAAATAGACCCAACGAAATCGTTTACGGTAGTCGCTCTTCCCGACATACAAAATTATTCCGAAAAATACCCGGAAATCCTCTGCAAACAAACCGAATGGATAGTGGCGAATAAAGAGAAATTGAATATTGTTTTTGTTTCGGAACTGGGTGATATTACAAATAACGGCGCCAAGAAAATGTATGAATGGGGAAACGCGTCTAGATGTCTCGGTAAGCTTGATGGAATTGTTCCTTATAGCGTCATTCCCGGCAATCATGACGCGGATGTATCGAGTCAGAAATCATCCGGATTTTCCGCGTACGATGCGACTTTCCCGGCATCTCGTTTCGATAAATATTCATGGTATGGCGGTAATTATGAGAATAATAGGAATAACTATGAGGTGCCACCTCCTCGAAAGGAGGTGGGACCTCCCATGAAAATACTATTTATTAATTTTGAAATAGAATTAAAAGTTAAAGACTTACAAATCTTGAATACGGTAGTGAAAACGCATCCGGATTTCTATACAATTCTCACGACGCATAAATATTTACTTATTAATTCCAAAGCCAGGGAAAGTACCGTTAATTTTAGTTCTGATGGCAATTCCGGTGAAGATATATGGAATAAACTCGTAAAAGACAATTGTTCTATTGCCATGGTCTGGTCCGGACACAATCACGGTGAGAATCGTATTTCCAGCGTTAATTCATGTGGAAAGACGGTCAATGAAACCGTGCAGGATTATCAGGATAGAGAAAACGGTGGCAATGGCTGGTTGCGCATCTATACATTCACGCCGGAAAAACATTCGGTCGATGTTCGTACTTATTCCCCTTATTTAAATCAAATCGAAACTGATGCTGATAGTCAGTTTACTTTACCGTTGTAGTAGCAAGGCCTCGCCTTGCTAACTACTGTGGATATCTCTTTTGCCACTATTCGAATATTCTTGCTATAATCATCCTAATAATCCCGTTTATTAAAAGAAATTTATTATTAATAATATATCATGAAAAAGTCCGCAAATCGCACGAGGGGTTTTACCCTTATTGAATTACTCGTTGTTATCGCTATTATTGGAATTTTGAGTTCAGTGGTGTTGGTAAGTCTAGGTTCGGCTAGGAATAAGGCGACGAATGTTAGGATTTTGGCAAATGTAAGGCAAATCAGAACGCAATTGGAGTCTAACTATTTGAGCGCTTATGCTGACATTATCGGTACAGCTAATAATACCGCTTCTGTGGATAGCGCCAGTTCAGGCGGAGCTAATATCGCGGTATTGGTAAATGATATCGGTTCATTGAACGGTAATGCCACTGTCGCCACTATTGGCGGAATTAGTGTTGATCTTTTCGGTACTAGTACCAGCCCAATCTTGGAAAATGGGCTTATTACCGAAGGTTATGTTGATACCGGCGTGGTAATTTTCACCACGAGTCCATTTGGTAGTTTGGCGAGTGATTATGCCATCTATGCCACGACAACCGTAGGATACACCTGCGCAGATTCTTCCGGCACTATTGTGAAGCCTGGTGAAGGAACATTGGGGACGATAACATCTATTTCACAAATACTAGACGGTAATAATAAGGTTGTTTGTATATAGTATATTTATGAAAAAAACCTATTCTCGCGCTTTCACTTTAATAGAGCTCTTGGTTGTGATTGCTATCATCGGTATTTTGACTGCCATGATTGTTACGAATCTTTCTCAATCCCGAGCCAAAGCCCGCGACGCCAAGAGGATTTCCGATATTGGGCAGATTCAGTTGGTGCTAGAACTTTTCTATGATAGATGTAAGGAATATCCTATTACACCACTTGATGTTGGTTATATATGTCCAACCAAACCCACAGTGAAATTGAGTGATTATATTTCTCAAATTCCAACACCACCTTCTATAGCTACTTATGACTATTCAACCAATAGCAAAACAGTACCTACTGATTATATATTACATACAACTCTTGAATTTTATAATGAAGCCATAAGAGATGGGCTGAGCGTTTTTCCGAATCCTTGGGTTTGTGGTGGTGGTTTTTCTGTGCCAGGAACATGTGGACCCACTCCTACCTGTGGTAATTCATCTGACTCAAAAGAATACTGCGTCGCTCCGAGATAAATAGTAATGGACATTCTTTCACTCATCCTTTCATTCATCTTCGGAACTATAGTGGGTAGTTTTCTAAATGTAGTATCTCTGCGTTTCAAAACGGGAATGGGAATAAGTGGCAGGTCAAAATGCATGTCATGCAGTAAAGAATTGAGTTGGCTGGAACTTATCCCACTTTTGAGTTTTTTTCTTCAAAAAGGAAGCTGTAAGAAATGCAAGAGTAAAATATCTTGGCAATATCCGCTAGTGGAATTTCTGGCTGGAGCTCTATTCGTGCTCATATTCTTCAAATTTCCACCGCTTACTTATCAAGGCATGATTACCACTTCAATACAGATTCTCGTTGCTTGTTTGCTTCTCATTATAATAATTCACGATATCAAACACAAAATAATTCCCGATTCATTCGTCTATACTTTCGATGCTCTCGCGCTCATAAGTCTATTTATTGGCGGTATTTCATGGTGGCATATGCCGAATCTTGAGAGTTTAATAGCCGGACCGTTACTCGCCATGCCTTTCGCCTTACTTTGGCTTATCTCCAAAGGAAAATGGATGGGACTCGGTGACGCCAAGTTGGTTATTGGCATCGGTTGGTTGTTGGGCGTGAATGGGGGAATAAACGCTATTATTCTAGCCTTCTGGATTGGCGCGGTCGTCAGCGTTATCTGGCTTTTCGCCAGAAAGAAATTATTCAAACCAAAGACGGAAATACCTTTTGGCCCATACCTCATTCTTGGAATGTACCTTGTTTTAATATTCGGAATACAAGTTATGGATATCGGTATGCTCCGGGAAGTATTGGGAGGATTTTAGACATTGTCATTCCCGCATCGCTTGTCATTCCCGCGAAAGCGGGAATCTAGTGTCTGATTCTGGATTCCCGCTTTCGCGGGAATGACAAATGGTACGGGAATGACAAGCGATGCGGGAATGACGAGAGTAAGTTATAATATACATATGGTCTTCTGCAATCGCAAAAAGAAAGGGTTTACTCTAGTTGAACTCATGGTCTCCGTCTCTATTTTCGTCTTTATAACAGCCTTACTTTTGACTAAGTATGGCAATTTTAATCAAAGCGTTCTCCTTACGAATTTAGCCTATGATATAGCTCTCACTATTCGCACGGCGCAGACTTATGGTTTGAGCGTGCAAAGGTCAACAGGTTCGGCGACGCAATTCAAATACGCGTATGGAGTTCATTTCGATAAGACTCCTGGAAAAGATCGGGAATTAGTCTTTTTCACTGACTCTTATCCAATTAACGGGAATAAAATTTATACTGATGATGATGTGAAAATATCTACTTATAATATCAAGCGTGGCGCGAAAATTCTTGGTTTTTGTGCAAATGACCCATGTACATCTCTACCAGAAAATATTTCTAGCGCCGACATTTCTTTCTTGCGTCCAAACCCTGACGCGAATATATGTATGGATGGTACTGATAATTGTACCCCTCAAGCCTATTTGAAAATTATCGTTCAAGCGACAGACGGCGGTACGCGGAATGTTGTGATACGCCGTACAGGGCAAGTGTCAGTAGAGTGATAACATTATGTTTATTTCACATTCAAAGAAAAATAAAAAGAAAGGTTTCACCCTTATCGAAATGATAGTATCTCTGGCCATTTTTTCCGTCGTGGCTGTGATAGCTCTAGGTGCTTTGCTCCGAATAATTTCCGCCAATCAAAAAGCCCAAGCCATCCAAGCGGCGGTTACCAATGTGAATTTCGCCTTGGAATCCATGTCTCGCGAAATCCGCGTTGGAAAAGATTTAATTCCAACTTCAGGGACGGCGATAGATAAAGTTTCTTTTGTTTCAATGAGGAGTCATGAAAACTGTGAATTGTATAATGCCTATAGATTTATTGATGTTAGTGGAATTAAACATTTAC
>CAYHQT010000004.1:0-22673 GCA_964358975.1 uncultured Candidatus Saccharibacteria bacterium
CAATGTATCTTGATTGCCTCGACAAATCCTAGTCCTTGCGGGAAAGGTAAAAATAACGGCTGTATTTGCCCGGAAAGAGTGCTTGAAAATTATAGGCGGAGAATTTCTGGGCCAATCATTGACCGCGTGGATATTTGGGTTGATGTTAATAAAGTTGATTATAGGAAATTGGCCGCGAAAACTTCAAGTGGTGAGTCATCGGAAACTATTCGCCGAAGAATCGTATCCGCTCGACTGCGTCAAACCGCGAGATTCGCGAAACACCATATAACAAAACACTATAACAGCGAAATGGGCGCGGAAGATCTTGAAAGGTGCGTCACGCTAACCGACGAGGCTCGCAATATCCTTCTGATTTCCGCGGAAAAACTGGAATTGTCCGGCAGAGCATTCCACAGAATCATGAAAGTGGCGCAAACAATCGCCGACCTCGCGGGTTCGGACATTATAGAGAAAGAATATATTCTGGAAGCGCTACAATATCGGCGGAAAATTAAAGAATAAAAGATTCAAATAGTATTTATTATAGGACTAAAACGGATTGACCGCGCCACGAATCTCGAAATGAACATGGGGGCCGGTTGAATTACCTGTTGAACCCATAAGCGCGATGGTTTCTCCTTGCGTGACTCTTTCACCGGCAGATACGAGATTCTTGAAATTATGCGCGTATAGAGTTTGCGTGCCATTCGGGTGTGAAATAACAATATAATTGCCATAACCGCCATTCCATCCGCCAGTACGACTGATGATAACCGTTCCCGCGGCGGAAGCAACGATAGGAGTGCCCATCGGAGCGGCAAGGTCAACGCCATTATGGCCGTGTATTCCTTGAGTTTTACGCCCACCGACAATCGGTCGAACAAAACCGCTAATAGCCCGATTTGTGGAAAGCACGGTTGATCGCGCGATATCTGAAGCTGATAATTCCACATCGGGAATAATTATTGAATCGCCAATAGAAAGCGGTGTTGATAAAGTTAAATCATTATAATTCAATATATCAGTAATATCGGCATTATATTTACCGGCAATATTCTTGATCGTATCGCCTTTTTTCACGGTATAAGAAATACCAGTAACTGGTAAAATCGTTAAAGTCCGACCAACCTTTAAAATTGATTTACCGTTAAGATTATTCGCCCATAAAACTGTATTTACGGAAACATTGAACATTCTTGAAACGCCTGAAATGGTATCGCCTTCACGAACAACATAAGTACTAATCTGCGTATTATAATTATTATTATCAACTGTGTTGGCGGAAACCAAATCAGCAACGAGTGTTTCATTGTTATTGACCGGCACGATGTCCGCGATAACACTCTCTTTGGGATTTATATTCGCGGGTGCCTGAAGCAAGGCAATTGTCTGAAGGTTTTGGGATTGGATAGAAGGTATTGTCTTGGCTGAAGCGGAGGAACCTTCGAATAGCGACCCGACAAAAGAAAAGAGACCGGCATAAGCGGTCCCGGAATACATCATGAGCGTAGCTGAGGTGATTACAAATGTAAGAGACCACGAGACGGTACGCTTGATAATAGCCGAATATTTATTCTTCCCATGAGAAAATAATTGCATAATATATTTTTCGTTATCGCAAGTTTTCAACATTTGTCTTCTACAATACCATAGATGATTTCCTAAATAATAAATGGCTCTATTAAGCCGTATATTGGAGCAAAGTTTTAGGTTATCTCATCTAGAGTATCAAGTTGAAATATATTGTCAACTGGCTTTATACACAGTGGTACTACTTGATAAGTTGTCAATCTTTGTGACTAAATTCAACCAAAAACGCCTCCTATTTATCGTTAACTACTGGCTAACGGCGTGCAACCTGTTAATATAAGTTCATGCTTAGTTTGAACCCCGAACAAATAAAAGCGGTAGAGATGACCGACGGTCCTATCCTTATAATTGCCGGGGCAGGGTCAGGAAAGACTCGGGTGATAACACATCGAATATTAGATATGATCAAGAAGGGTATAGACCCACATAACATTCTTGCCATAACTTTCACGAATAAGGCGGCAAAGGAGATGCGCGAGCGTGTTTTCGCTCTTTTGGCAAATGATAAGGGACTAAACATACCCATTTCAACCAATTGGTCCGCCGAGCGAAATGCCGAGATACCATTCATCAGCACATTTCACGCTCTGGGGGTTCACATTATAAGAGAAAACGCGCATTTACTCGGACTAACTCGCCATTTCACTATTTACGATCGCGCCGATTCGAAACGGGCAGTCAAAGAAGCTATGTTGCAAGCTTCGATTGACCCGAAAAAGTTCGAGCCAAGTGTCATTCTTAACAAAATTTCCATGGCAAAAGGTGATGGCATGAATTGCATTCAATATAGAGACTTGGCAAAAGATTTCATGGAAGAAATGGTAGCCGGTATTTGGGAAAAATATAACGCTATATTGGCCAAAGAAAAAGCTTTGGATTTTGACGATTTATTATTGAAAGCTTGCCAATTACTGGAAAATAATCCGGAAATTAAAAAACACTACAATTCTATATGGAAATATATTCATATTGACGAATATCAAGATACAAATCGCGTGCAATACAAAATAGCCAAATACCTAGCCGAATCCCATAAGAATATATGTGTTGTCGGAGACGCCGACCAAAATATTTATAGCTGGCGTGGCGCGACTATAGAAAATATCTTGAATTTTGAGAAAGATTATCCGGAAACCACGGTTATTGTTTTGGAGAGAAACTATAGGTCAACGAAAACTATTCTCGCCGTGGCAAATATGGTCATTGAGAAGAATATTTTACGTAAAAAGAAAGTACTCTATACTGACAATGAGAATGGCGAAAAAATATCTATTATCGCTTCGTATACGGAGACTGATGAGGCCAGAGCCATAGCCGACATTTGCCGGAATATAATAGCGAATGGGACTTCGCCTCAAGAAATCGCCATTTTATATAGGGCAAATTTCCAATCGAGAGCATTAGAAGAAGCCTTTATCAAGAAAAATGTGCCATATCAGTTATTGGGGACTAAATTTTTCGAGAGGAAAGAGGTGAAGGATGTGCTTTCATATATCCGTGCGGCACTCAACCGAGAAAGTCTGGGTGATATAGCGAGAATTATCAATGTTCCAACGAGGGGCATTGGCAAAGTGACTATCGCGAGGATTTTCGCGAATCAAGAAAGTTTAATACCGGAAAGTACTAGGATAAGAATTGCTAGTTTCTGGAAACTGCTCGATGATATCAAAAAAGAAATTCTAGAAAAGAAACCATCCGAGACCGTCAAGTTTGTCATCCAAGAAAGTGGCATAGATAAAATGTTGGGTCATTCATCCACGGGTGGGCGAGGCGACGCTGACGACGAAGAACGCCTGCTCAACATCCGTGAACTCGTTTCCGTGGCTACTCAATATGACCATATGAATCCTGAGGAGGGGATTATGGCACTTCTGGAAAACGCCGCTCTCGCGACTGACCAAGATGAGCTGGAGAAAAAAGAGGACGCGGTGAAATTGATGACGGTTCACGCTTCGAAAGGACTTGAATTCGAAATCGTCTGTATTGCCGGAATGGAACAGGACCTTTTCCCATTCAAGCATATTAATGAAGGAAAAATGAGTCAAAGTGAAGAGGAGGAAGAGAGGCGATTGTTCTATGTGGCGCTAACTAGAGCCAAGAAAAAAGTTTATTTGAGTTATACGATTATTCGGACTGTTTACGGAGCACAGAGAGTTAACACGCCTTCTGAATTTATTGACGATATTGAAAAAGAACTTATTGAGGATGCACCACCGGAAAAACCAACTGGGGCGAAGGCGATTTTCATTGATTTCTGATAGTATGTAGAGAGGTGGTTTGCACATTCATTTTTTAGTGTTGTCATTCCCGCGAAAGCGGGAATCTAGTGTCAAACTGATTACCTTATTTGATTTGTAATACACTAGATTCCCGCTTTCGCGGGAATGACAAACCACCGCTCCCAACAATATGCAAATCAGAGCAAAAAAATCATTGGGTCAGCATTTCCTAAATTCAAAGAAGGTTTTGAATGATATTATTTCAGCCGCGAATATTCAAAAAAATGAAACTGTTTTGGAGATTGGGCCGGGAACGGGAATGCTCACGCGAGAGTTATTGAATGCTGGCGCGAAAATAGTAGCCGTTGAAAAAGATATTCGTTCATGCGATTTATTAAAAGAAAAATTCGCCAAGGAAATCTCGAATGGGAGATTGACTTTGATTCATGAAGACATTTTGAAATTTGATGCACATACACTGGATTCCCGCTTTCGCGGGAATGACAAACGATACGGAAATGACATGCAAAAAAGCTATGCGATTATCGCGAATATTCCATACTACATAACCGGTGCCATTCTTGAGAAATTCCTCGAGAATGAACCAAGACCAAATAGAATGGTCTTACTAACTCAAAAAGAAGTGGCGGAGCGAATAGTCGCTAAAGATGGAAAAGAAAGCATATTATCAATTTCCGTAAAAGCTTTTGGAAATCCGCGTATTATTGCCAAGGTGCCGAGAGGAGCTTTCACGCCTCCACCAACTGTTGATTCGGCTATTTTGGCAATTGATGACATATCGAATAGTAATTTCGTGGAAAATAAGGTTGAAATAAGCCGTTTCTTTGGAATCGTTCGCGCTGGTTTCGCACATAAACGAAAATTCTTGATTAGGAATCTTGGGGGTATGGCGGATTTGAATAAAATCAAAGCGATATGGGATATTTTATACTTTAATGAAAAGGTAAGAGCTGAAGATTTGACTCTAGAACAATGGTTCGCGCTATCCACAAAAATTAGCACATAGCGACTTCCGTTTGCGCTATAATTGTCTATAGTATGGCAAAATTATACCCGCGTAAGCAGACGGTAATCATTTTCATCGTGTGCATTGTCGTTATCGCCCTAATGATTTGGTATTCATATGGACAAAAAACCCCGCAAAAACAAAACCAGCAGGGAACAATCGCCACAGCTTCGGAAAATATTAACCAAGTTTCAACTACAAGCGTTTCAACCGATTGGCAAAAACAATTTTTTGGCTCCGCGACCAGTAGCGTCAAATTATCGGCAAAGAAAACCGATACAACAACAGAGGCACCACTTACATTCACCGACCAATTGGGTAGAGAATATTTCGCTCAATACATGATGGCTAAACAAGCCGGATTGGAAGAAGATGCTGATGTTATGAATAGCATTAACAATAGATTCATAGGACGCGTTGCTAATATCGCGAACCCAACGATTTACTTCATGAAAGATACTTCCATATTGCCTGATTCTGGTATAAATCAAATTGCCGAATATGGGAAAAACCTTATGAAGATACTCAGCAATCTTCCGGCTGAAGACGCGGCGATTATTGCCAATGACGCCTTCAATAACGGTGATATGGCCTTGCTTGAAAAAATTGACCCGATTATTGCCAAATATGAATCTATTGTCAGTGGATTGCGAGTATTACCGATACCACAATCCGCGTCACAATATCATCTGGACTTATTGAATAGCATAAGTGTCGCCCTCTATAACGCGAAATCACTAAGAAATGTTGAGAAGGACCCTACCCAAGGATTAGCCGCTCTCGGTATTTATGTTACGGGTCTGCAAAATATCATAACAGCGTTGAGTAATATTCAGGATTATTTCACTTCAAATGGGATTGTATTCAGTTCTTAAGAATTAAAATGATAACAAAACCAAAACATTCGATACACCTGATTTCGTTCATAATGTTAGTTACAATATTATCCGTACAGGTTTTAAGACCCCTTCAGGCATCCGCGCTTGTTACTACTGTTGTTGGCGAAACAAGCCCGACTGCGTTAATGAGAACTATTGATACATCCATGCAGAAGATAAAATCCTATGTACTTGACACTTTGGCTTATAATATAGCGAGCATCATGCTTCAACAGGTAACAGCCAGCGTGGTCAATTGGATAAATACTGGTTTCCAAGGCAGTCCTTCATTCTTAAGCAATCCAAAAGCATTTTTCACGGATGTAGCGGATCAAGTTACTGGGGCATTCATAGCCAATACGGGTATTCTGTCTGGACTTTGTTCACCTTTTAATATTGATATACGATTAGCGCTGGTTTTGGGACAAGCCGAACCATATCCGAGATATACTTGTACCTTAAACTCGGTAATACAAAATGTCGGCAATTCGACAATTAACGGCAGGAGCATAAACGGCTTCATGAATGGCGATTTCAAACAAGGCGGTTGGCCAGCTTTCATTTCCATGACCACGGAAACAAGCAACAATCCAGTGGGAGCATACTTGACCGCGCAAAGCGACCTTTTGCAAAGAATTGGCGTAACGCAAAATCGTTATAGCAATGACCTCATTCAAGGTAGTGGGTTCTTGTCTTGGCAAAAGTGTACTGATATTAGCAAAGATAGCATGTCCGCTCAACAAGAGCTTGACCAAGAAATAGCAGGCACAGATTATTCAGCCTTGAATAAAGACGGCAATCAGAGAGTCGTAACCGGAAAAGATAAATTTTCAGGTGGTACTTTGACTACCGCGAAGACCGTGGATAAGAAAACCGGCGCGACTACATACAAAAACTGCGAAACGCAAACACCCGGCTCGGTCATTGGTGGCTCTATAAACAAATCACTGGGTATTCCTCAAGACAGGCTGAACTTGGCAAGCTCTTTCAATCAAATCGTCAACGCTTTGTTCGCTCAATTGGTAACACGGGTATTGTCAGGTGGGCTTAAGGGTGCCAGCGGTCCTGGTTCGGGAGACAATGCTGGAGTCGCTACCCAGTTGCTAGAACAATCCATGGGCAAGCAACTCGCAGATTTACGAAAACAACTTACTGATTCCATCAATAACTATTATGCGAATACTTCACGATATATACAACTTCGCCAGCAAGCCATGGACTCCATAAGCGCGGTGAAAAACAAGTATCTCACCGCCAAAGCTAATTTCAATGATAAGGTCGGTTCTACCACGCAAGTCACCTTGTCCATGCCACAGATTACTTGGGCTAGAGATCAGATGGCCGCTATAGATACCGCCATCGCCACGAAAGTCACTCCTCTCGAAAATGTATATCAAGTAAAACTGACTGACGCCAAAAATCGTTTGATAACAATACAAAAACTTATTCGTGATGCTAATAGCGCGACAACGGTTGAGACTATGCAAAAAGTGATTCAAACATTCTCTTCTGCTGTTCCCACAATGACAACCGAAATCGATATTTCTAATGCCCAAAGTGATCTAGAAATCCTACAAGGGCTACCGCCAGACCAGCCGGGACTGCTCACGCCACTCGATAAAGAAGCCACGGAGCATTTGCAAAGGTCAAAAGTGTTTCCAAATATTTTACAGATGTAGAGAAGTCTAGAAAAACGATAATGGGGTATTAGATGAGGCGAAGTGAGGTGAAGAAAGAAGCAAACAAATAAAATAAATGAATCGAGCCAAACAAATTAAAGAGGGAATGAAGAAAATTCTGCCGATATTCTGCCTCACGCTTTTGGTCTGGGTGGGGATGGGGGGTGTGGCGCATGCAAACTTAGGTAGTGATATAGCTAGTGCTTTAGGTATAGGAGCTGACGGCTTATTTGGATGGATATTAACAATTATTGGTTATATAATTTATGGCATACTTGCTATAGCCAGTTTTGGTCTTTCTATAGCCGCCGTAGTTCTAAATTTCTCAATGTATTTGACTACTCATCTAGATTTGTTTATAAAAAATACACCAGCAATATATCAAATATGGGGAACGCTTCGCGATTTGGCTAGTATGGTCCTGATCTTTTCTATCTTGATAGCCAGTATTCAAATGATACTGAACCTCAAACCGCCAGGTTACGGCACATTACTAAAAAACATTATCGTAGCTGGTGTTCTGATCAATTTCAGTTTCTTCTTCACCCGAGTGCTTATTGACGGTTCCAATATTGTATCTCTACAATTCTATAATGCCATGTCTTCGACACCGAATGTATCTCAATGTGAATTAACTGGTGGAACTACTTATATGACTTGCGCAATTGGAGCAATTACAAGTCTTGGTACTGGAAACGGTGGAATAGCTAATGTCTTCATGGGTGCCTTGGATGTCACTCAATGGTGGAGTAATAAAGGGCAACTGAAAGATGGGTCACGAATTGATATAGGTTTACGACTTATTCTAGTTAATTCCGCGGCTATTGTCGTGACTGTTATAGCGGCGCTAAGTTTCATAGGCGCGGCCGCGGCGGCGCTTTGGCGAATCGTCGTCCTTATAATGTTACTGGCTTTTTCACCTCTCTGGATTGCCGGTTTCGTCTTGCCACAACTACAAAAAGAAGTGTCCGCCCCGTGGTGGAATCATTTGAAAGCAAATCTGATTTTTTTGCCAGTATATTTGTTTCTAACATATGTCGTTGTACAAATCATGGTAGCCATGAACCTTAGTAGTTTGGGTCAAGCAACGGGTATGGTCGGTATTAGTGATAATGCATGGTATGTTCCATATCTTCAACTTTCCGTCGGTTTCGCCATAGCTATTTTCCTCATAAATCTTCCACTAGCCACCGCCCTGAAGTTTTCCGGCGCGTCCGGGACGATAACAGAAAAGTTTAGTGGTTGGGCGAGGGGATTGGCAGGTAGGAATACAGTTGGACGGTTGGGATATAAGGCACAAAAGTATATGGAGAAAAATCATCCTGGATTTTCAAATACTTTAGTTGGTCAAAGTATTGTACAAAATACAGCTGGTAGACTTGCTAATTCTGGATTCGGCAGTAAAACATCAGCTTCCGCAGCGGCAACTGCGGCAAAAACACGTGCATCTGCCAGAACAACCGCGTCCAGAAATCAAAATAATATAGCTGATCTGCAAAAAGCAATTAATACCAACGACTCAGCATTGGCTAGATCTGTATTAAATAAAATGACAAATGGTGAGAAAGCCCAATTGGATAAAAACAAATTCCTGAAAAAGGACATAGTTTTGCAACATTTAGACGAGAGTGCCTTTAAGGCAATAGACGGAAGTGGTACTTTAACTGATGCAGACAAAGCAGATATCTCTAATACTCGTATGGGGCTTTTGAAAAACTCTGTTTCAAGTGGAAATACAGCAGTAATCGCAAATATGATGAAGAATGCTTCAGCGGATACTCTTGCAAAACTAGACGATCCGAGCGATCCGACGAACCATGCTACACTTCGAGACCCGAGATTTATTGCCCACTTGAGGGCGTCTCACCTCAAATATTTGGACCATATCGATCCAGCACTTAGACGTGATATTGGTAACCAAATAGTTAATCCAACATCAGGACCAACAGGAGGAGCCCATCCTGCACTCGATCATGTCAATAAAAACCGTGGAATTTGGGGGTAACAAAAAAAATTATAAATGATAAATACTAATATAACAGATCAAATTAAAAAGGTTGCACTGTCTACAGAACTATCAGACAGTATTATTAAGATTGGCAATCATTTCGATTTGCACATAGATCAAATCGGGGAACTTGGTGCAGAGATTAGGGACATTCTATTCGGCTTCAGTAAGTCATCAGATTTTATTAAGCATATTTCAGAACGGTTAGAGGTTGATCGTGAAATGGCAAATAAAATCGCCACCGAAGTAAACAAAGAAATATTCGACGCAATAAAATCACAACTGCAATCTGGTACCCAAAACAGAGACTCCGACATCTCTGCTCTCGAACGCATAGGGGGATTTGAGATATTAAAAGAGGGTGACAATAGTAAGAATGGAAATGGCTTGGGAACGGTAGGTGTGGAAAATATTCAAGCCGATAATTTACTAGAAAGTCCGCCGTCAACAGCCGAAAAGAAAATAACACCGGTAGTACCGCCCAATCTACCAATAGAAACTAGTCCAAGTAAACCAACTCAAATCGAAAAGACACAAACTGTAACACTGCCAGTAGTTCAAAAGCCACAAGTTCCGCCACCACCTGAAAAGCCAATCACACCTGCCACACCTACTACACCATCATCACCAACCCCGAAAAAAAGTTATGAGAACGACCCGTACAGAGAGCCGTTTTAGTTAGTTATACCTTTCTTTCCTGCTTATCCATAAAATCTGTAATGTTTTTCATGTACTCTTTGTACTGCCCTATGCCATTTGTTATGTCACTCAACACCTTACCTTTATCTACCTTTTCATAACCATGAACCAATTTATTCCTCAACCCCACAGATTTTGAAATCTTAAATACCAGTTCATTGGAAATTATGCCGCATTTTCCTAAAATAGAGAATGTGCCTTCATAATCATCAGGTGATTCCAAGTTACCACGAGTTATTATGTGAGTGTTAATATCAATTGCGGCATCAACAATCAGCTGGAAGAGTCTGGCAATTATGTGCATTTCAGGACTAACGACAGTAATTTTTCCTATTTTAACTTGAACAAGATAAGGGCTGAGTTCCTCCATATATGAACTCATCGCGGAAAGCTTACTTGTGATAACATCAATATTAGGCATAGGTTTGCAAAAACTTCTTCAATCTTATGGCGCGATACATTCGCAAAGGTTTAGTGTCCATGTAAGAACGAGAGGCGTGAATCTTGAACAGATCAAATACGCTGGAATTTTCCTCATACAACAAGATTCCTTCTTCCGCCACCTGTTTTTTTAATTCGGGAGAAACATTTCGTAAATTAACCTCCTCAATGTTTGAGTTCTTGAATACGCGCGCGAGCGCGCGATTGATGTCATACGATTCCCGGTAGTCAATCTCTTTGTGCGCAATAAAACCGACATCTGTATCGCTCTTGGGGTGTGTGTGCCCAGTTGCCTGTGAACCAAATAGCACAATAAGCGCCAATTCGTACTTCTTGGCGATTATAGCGATTTCTTGTTTTGTATCTTCGTTGATAATCATGGATGTATATTATCATTTATTGGTGTACACCGCCAGATAAGGTATAATACTACAAATGCGATACCAAGTACCTCAATTCATCGAAGTAGAAGATAAAATCTTCGGACCCCTGACCCTGAAGCAATTCATATATCTAGCCGGCGGGGGAGGGCTGTCATTCGTCGTCTATGTTATGCTCGGCAGTCTCTTTTGGTCATTTATACCAATATTAATAATAATAGCGATTTCCGTGGCCTTGGCTTTTTACAAAGTCTATAATCACTTCCCATTAGTCAATATCGCCGAATCCGCGTTCAATTATTATAGAGGGAGTAAACTTTTCATTTGGAAGAAAATGGAAAATATAAAACCGCAAACAGCGGAGAAAGCGCTCAAAGACGCGAAAGGTTATGCTGGACTCATGGTTCCGAAGATTTCCGACAGCAAGCTCAAGGATTTGGCGTGGAGTTTGGATATTAAAGAAAGTGTGTATTCCAACAAAAATCAGAAATAAGCCACTGCCATTCCCGCGAAGGCGGGAATCCAGTGTATAATAATCCTAGATTCCCGCTTTCGCGGGAATGACAAGAGAAATCAGAAATGACACAAACAACCATGGCAACAAAATCCCAAACAACTCAAGAATTCGTGCCAGTGCAAGAAATCCGCGATGGAGTGATTATCTTGCGTAATGGCGGTATGAGGTCAGTAGTATTGGCATCATCTTTGAATTTTGCCTTAAAATCTTCCGATGAACAAAATGCCATTATGATGCAATTCCAAAACTTCCTGAATTCATTAGATTTCTCCATACAAATAGTAATACAGTCAAAGAAACTAGATATCAGGCCATATATTGCGTTATTGGAGGGTCGCTACAAGGAACAAATAACTGAGCTGATGAAAATCCAAGTGCGTGAATATATAGAATTCGTTAAAACATTCGTCGAAAACACCAATATAATGACAAAAAGTTTTTTTGTCGTCGTCCCTTACGACCCGCCAATGATGACCGCCAGTAACAATCCGATATCGAAGTTTCTGCCGAAACGGAAAGGGTCAGCGCCGGCGCCTTCGCTGGATGAACAATTCCAAGAATACAGAACCCAGCTCGAACAACGAGTCTCGGTAGTCGAACAGGGACTCGTGCGTTGCGGTATTCGCACAGCGGAATTGGGAACCGAGGAAGTGGTAGAATTGTTCTACAAACTCTTCAATCCGGGGGAAACAGAGAAGCCGATACAGATTACTTAGTTTGTCATTCCCGCGAAAGCGGGAATCCAGAATCAGACACTAGATTCCCGCTTTCGCGGGAATGACAGAATAAAACGGAAATCACAAAACCAAAATAAAATGTCAATCTTTTCAAAAATATTCGGCAAAAAAGAACCGTCACCAATCGTTTCCATCATGCCCGAGGAAATATATCAGGCTGGTGTTTTGGAATTAAAAGATATTATCGCTCCATCAGCCCTCAAAATAAGCCCGAAGGAACTAAACTTGGGAGAGAAAGTCGGTCGCACGCTCTTTGTAATTTCATACCCAAGATTCCTGCAAGAAAGCTGGTTCGCGCCGATAATAAATCTAGACAAAGTTTTTAATGTTTCCATTTTCATACATCCCGTAGATACCGCAAAAATATTGCGCCATTTCCAGAAAAAAGTCGCCGAAGTGCAAAGTCAAATTTCGCGTAGGGAAGAGAAGGGTTTGGTGCGCGACCCGGCTCTTGATACCGCCTATCAAGATTTGGAAAACCTTCGTGACCAGCTCATGCAAGCCCAAGAAAGACTGTTCGATGTGGGCGTCTATATAACGTTATTCGCCGATTCCGATGGTGAACTGGATAAGCTTGAATCGGAAATAAAATCCATTCTCGAATCAAAACTGGTCTATGTCAAACCAGCTCTATTCCAGCAGGAACAAGGATTCAAAAGCGTCTTGCCTATAGCGGATGACCAGCTGGCCGTTCATTCCAAACTCAATTCATCGCCACTTTCCAGCCTTTTTCCATTCGTTTCATTCGACCTGACTTCCGATAAAGGAATACTCTACGGCATAAATAGGCATAATTCTTCGCTAGTTCTATTCGACCGCTTCCTTCTGGGAAATTACAATTCTGTCACTTTCGCCGTCGCCGGTTCCGGAAAATCCTATTGCACTAAACTGGAAATCTTGCGTACTCTGATGTTCGACACAGAAGTCATAGTTATTGACCCTGAAAAAGAATACGAATATATGGCCGAGGCGACAGGTGGAAAGTATTTCAATATCTCATTGAATTCAGAGCATCATGTCAATCCTTTTGACCTGCCGATAGCGCGAGAGGACGAGAGTGCCACCGATGTTCTCCGTTCAAATATCATAAATCTCGTTGGGCTCTTCCGAATAATGTTAGGCGGTTTATCCCAAGAAGAAGACGCTATCATTGACCGCGCCATCACGGAAACATATGCCTTAAAAGATATTACCGCCGAATCGAACTTCGCCAATGTTGAACCGCCCCTTTTGTCAGATTTCGAACTCGTCCTGGCTGGAATGGAAGGCGCGGACTCTCTCGTGGAAAGATTGTCGAAATATACGAAAGGCACATGGTCCGGTTTCATTAATCGCCCGTCAAATATTGATATAAACAAAAAGTTTGTCGTTTTTTCATTGCGTGATATGGAAGACGAACTAAAGCCGGTGGCAATGTATCTTGTTACTCATTACATTTGGAATGCTATTCGCAAGAATTTGAGGAAGCGACTTTTGGTTATTGACGAGGCGTGGTGGATGATGAAAAGCGAGGATACGGCTTCATTCCTGTTCAGTTTGGCAAAAAGGGGACGCAAATATTTCCTTGGGCTCGCGACTATTACTCAAGATGTTGATGACTTTTTGAAATCACCATACGGTATGCCGATTGTGACAAACTCTTCCATTCAGATTCTTCTGAAACAGTCGCCGAGCGTCATTGACTATGTTCAAAAGACTTTTAATCTAACGGATGAAGAAAAATATTTACTGCTTGAATCCGATGTTGGCGAGGGCATGTTCTTCGTCGGCTTGAAACATGTGGCGATAAAAATCGTCAGCTCTTATACCGAGGACCAGATTATTACCACGAATCCACAGCAGATGATAGCGATCAAGGAGGCAAAAAAACAATTGGAGGACACAGAACAATGATGTTTGTCATTCCCGCGAAAGCGGGAATCTAGGATTATTACACACTGGATTCCCGCTTTCGCGGGAATGACAAGACAGTATATAATCTCCCCATGGAAAAGACTAAACTGAAATATAGAATAGGAGCTGTCGGAATAGTGTTTTTGGTTGCGCTTGCCACTTTGGCCGACCTATTTAGTTTAATACCTTTCGTTGGCGATATTGTCGGTCCAATATTCTGGATTTGCGCTAGCGTATATCTTTGGAAAATCGGTTGCGGATTACTAAATGCTCGTAGATTGGCGACATCGTTGATTTCAATGGTCGCGGAAATGATACCTATTGTTCAGGAATTGCCATTGATTCTAGCCGGTATGATAGCGGTAATAGTTATGGTACGCATGGAAGATAAAACTGGCATTTCAATTCCCGGAATTGGAGATAAAAAATCTGGAAGTCATTTGGTTCAAAACGGAGTGAATCCTCCGCACCAACAACAAATTCCCCTAAATCAAGACGGCGTTCGCGCCCCCGGCGGGGGATTGCGGTAAAGTAATTAGTTCTTTTTCTCATTCACCATTGCCGCGATTCCCAGAAGCATAAACACTATTAAAACAATCCCCCCTAAAATATATGATAATGTCATACTAGTATTAATATCCATATTAATAATAAATTAATAATTACTCTTTTGCTAATAATAAAGTCATAAACCACGACCCAATCGTTTTATGAGCTTATCTTTGATCCTTTGAATAACCATACTCGCATTATACATTATTAGTATCCCCTCGCAAGTTTTCTCGAGAATTGATAAAATAACGCTAATGAAAGCTCTCTCAACTTTTACATTTTGCTTTTTAATCTTTACATTTGTGGCTAATGCCCAAGGTATGCCATCTTCCGTTCAAGGAATTGACCTCCGACTTTCCACCGAAAATCCTATTCCCGGACAACAAATAACAGTGACTGCCGAAAGTTACAGCGTTGACTTGAATTCAGCCAACATTATTTGGACATTGAATAGTTCTCTGTATCAAAAGGGCACAGGTATTACTTCTATCCAAGTGCAAGCGCCCGCTCTCGGCAAGAAATTGAATGTGGAAATAACCGCCAGTGTTACCGATGGAAGGGAATTGAAAGCAAGCGTAAATATCGGCTCCGGTAATATTGATATTATCGTGGAAAATGATGGATATGTTCCGCCATTTTTCTTGGGGAAAATATCTCTTTCATATCAAAATGTTTACAGAATTATCGCCATACCGCATATAGCCGATTCTTCCGGAAAGGAATATAACCCGCGGACTCTGGTATATCAATGGACAAAAGATTCCAAGGTCGTTCAAGACCAAGGCGGATATGGCAAGCAGGTTTTCTCATGGCAAGATGATATTATTCCGCGACAAAGGGTTATCAATGTTCGCGCGACTACTCGTGATGGCAGTGCCCAAGCCGAGAAAGTTATCACTGTACAAGCCAAAAGTCCTTATATTTCATTCTACAATAATGATCCGCTTTATGGGCCAATGTATAATAAAGCTATTGGGGACAGAATTAATCTTGGAAAAAGTCGAGAATTGTCGGTATTAGCCGTTCCTTACGGTTTCAACAAGCCTTCGGATGGAGTCGGCGACCTTTCTTTCACATGGCTTGTGAATTCCATTGAACAAATGGCCCTATCGGCCAGTCAAAGTATTGTTCTACGCGCTCCGCAAGATACCGCGGGTTCTTCTAATATTCAATTGCAAATCAGAAATAATAATGAGATTTTGCAAGGCGCGCAGAATGGCTTTACCGCAACATTCTCGGCTAATAGTTCGAAAACGGCTACTAGTTCGTTAAATAATTATAGTGGTATATAAAAATAAACAAAAAAATAGGCGTGTTTTGATTACTTTGGCTTTTGTTATTTTACTGCTTCCTCTTTTGAATATTTCCGGAACAATTAACACCGTTCAAGCGCAAGGAAATGAGGGAAAAACATATACATTACTTGAGCCACTGCCGTGTCTTACGGGAGCGGAAGTTGGTTGCGTGGGCGGAAAAGGTGGAGAAATAAAAAACATAAACCTTGGCGATTTTTTTCAATACGCCTTCAACCTTCTTATCGCTCTTTCCGCCGTTGCCGCGGTATTTATGATGGTTTATGGCGGATTCTTGTATATGACCACGGACTCTTGGCAACAAAGTAAGGCTGGTTTGGAAAAATTTAAGAATGCCATATATGGACTATTAATGGTCCTCTCCGCTTTTCTTATCTTGAAAACCGTCAATCCAAAGCTAGTGGCAATTCCAGCGAGTATTGCACCAATAGATGTGCCAGAGAGTATGAAGCAGTCGCCAACAGCTTTGTTTGACCAGTTAAATCAAGAATCGGCACAATATCGTGCAAATTTACAAAGCGTAAAATCGAATATTATTTGGGATCAGGAACTGATTGCTGGTTTTGACGAAGATATTGAAGATGTCGAAGATGAGATTATGAGCCTATCATACGACCCATTATTAACCCTGACTCCAGATGATGCATGTAAAGGCCTGTTAAAACGGGCAGATGATCCTGAAATGTATGACTTGTGTGCTAAGAGAACGCAACTATTATTACAAAAGAAGGACGTTACAATGGATATTGATCTTCAAGTCATCAAAGGTATTTCAGATTCACAGATTTGGGAATGTAGTCCAATGGGAGACCCTGAAAAATGCGATACAGCATTAGAAAATCTCGGAAAAGCTACAGAAAAATATTATATGAATAATCTTAAATCATTCAGTGAAGAACAAATAAAACAATCAGCAAATTATATTCTTTACTCTAAAGCTACAGTTGGAATTATCAAACAACAAGCATTAGTATATCAGACAACTGGAGGCGATACGCTTGATTGGGTGTTTCGGGAACTTGGAGTTGCATATAAAGAGAGTGAGTTTAAACCATTAATAACGCAACAGGAAGCTTCATACAAAGCTATAGACAAAATAGTCAGTGACTATGCCGCAACACCAAATTACGATCCAGAACTTCTAAAACAATTGCAAGAAAAACAGAAAATCGCAAAGCAAGACATAAAAAACGCCAAATTTCATCTTAATCCTAAATGAAGAAAATCATAGATATCCTAATAGCCATAGTAATCGTCCTCATACTCGCCGGCGGTGTTTATTGGTATATGTTCTTGCGTGTTCCAACAACAGCTCCGAATAATATTCCAAATCAGCAACAGCCGACAACCGGTTTCGTACCACTCAATCGAACAGTTTCAACTACCACAAAAACGGCTAATACCGGACAGGGGAATGCGACGACTACAATTACCAATATCATTCCAATCGTGCCATTACCAGTGTTACGCATATTAAGTTCAACACCCGTGGGTGGATACGGAGCCAGCACAACCGCCAGCACCACGGTCGTCAGATGGATAGACAGGGGTAGAGGAAATATTTATGAGGCGCGCGGAGATTCGCTCGATATTATGACGATTTCCAATACGCTATTACCGCGGGTATATAATAGTTGGTGGAATAAAAATGATACTTCATTCATAGGTCAATATTTAGGCGATAAAGGCGATAAAGTTACGACCGTTATCACCAATATATTGAAGCGTGTTATTGCTTTGACGCCGACCGCCATAAAATCAAGCACAACGACACCACCGGTAGCACAAGCAAGTCCAATCCAACAAATAACCGAAACCGATTACGAATTGAAAGGTAAGATAATCTCTGGAAACATTATCGCGGTAGCTTCATCGCCGAAAAGAGACCGCATTCTAGTCATAAATAATGAAAATAACCACGCTGTCGGCTATGTTTCTAATTTCGACGGCAGTAAACAAACCCAACTATTCGACTTGCCATTCACGCAACTAACCGCGGATTGGCCGGAAGAAAATACAATAGCCATCACCACGAAAGCTAGCGCCAGTTATTCCGGCTATTTATATTTCATAAATGTAAAAAACGGCGCGATAAGCGAAATTCTTGGAAATATTCCCGGACTTACGACAAGAGTAAGCAGAGACGCGACAAAAGTAATATATTCGGATTCGGCAACCGATAAAATTGAAACTACTGTATATGATATAAAAAGTCAAAAATCAATTGATATCATATTTCGAACGCTTGCCGATAAATGCGTTTGGAGTTCCAAATTCAAAGAACAAGTCTATTGTGGCGTTTCCTCGCAGATACCGAACGGTTCGTACCCCGATGATTGGTATCTCGGTAAAGCTTCATTCATTGATAGTATTTGGCTCTTGAATGGGAATACCGGCGAAGTACGCCAAATAGCCAATCTTCTGAATCAAGGCAATGCCCTTATAGACACATCCAATCCCCAACTCGACAATAACGACGATTTCCTGTTCTTCATGAATAAAAATGACTTGTCGCTATGGTCGCTTGACTTGGTTTCGTCAAACTAGTGTTTGTCATTCCCGCATTCTTCCTTGTCATTCCCGCGAAAGCGGGAATCCAGTGTATCACAAATATAATTATCAGTTTGACACTAGATTCCCGCTTTCGCGGGAATGACAACTTTATAATGCTGTTTTCGTATCACCAATTCCTGACCAAGAGTGAATAGGGCACTCACCGACCAATAAAGGGCGATAATCGAAGCCGCTTGCGGAAATTGCATGGGAATAAGCCAATAAGTGGAAGCAAAAGCCAAAATAGGTAACATATATTTCATTTGTTTATTCATCGAAGCCGCAAAATCTAATGGAGAAATGCCAGCCTGATTATTCACGGACACAGCCTTCACCTGTTTCATGGCTGGAGAATAATGAAGCTGAACAAATTGAGCAATCGCAGTAAATATAGCCAAAATAAAACTTGGTTTGGTCAAATCAATAAGTCCCAGAAATTGAGTTTTTACGATAGGGATAGAAATGAAAGAATAAAGATATTCCGGATTTATCGTTGGAATTATTTTGTAAAAAACAGAGAGAAGTGCCAGTAAAATAGGCAATTGAATGAAAAGAAGTAAGACGCCGGCAAAAGGCTTAACATTCCTAGTCTTATAAAGTTCCATAACTTTTAATGCTTGCGCCTGTTTATCATTCGCGTACTGCGCTTTTATCTTATTCGCCTCCGGCTCAACCTCCTTCATTTTAATTTGCGTCAGAATAGAAGCCTTCGAAAGATGAAACAATGCCAATTTAACGATAATCGTAAATATAACTACCGCCAAACCAATATCAATCCACGGTAAAATATCCATTATGCCGACTAAGCCGTTATATAAAGGCAGGAAAATGAAAGTATCGTACATTTCTTTTTTTACTTTTTTATCAAATTACCCTTAACCAACAAATCCCTGATACCATCGCGAACACTTTCGAAATCATAGCTAACTAAATCACTCCCTGAGAAGATAATAGCATGAATCCCCGAAATTATAGAGGGAAAAAATTCTCTTAAGACTCCATACATGCGCCTGCGTGCTCTGTTGCGAATCACGGCCTTTTTGGCAATCTTGACGGGTGCGACGGCGGAAATACGCGTATCCGGCTGATTTGTTATATAGCGTAAAACAAAAAGAGGGGAATTAACAACTTTCCCGTTTTTCATAACACCCAATACTTGCTTGGTAGTCAGTCTATTAGACTTTTTCAGCATATTAAACTGTTATGCGACGCCTGCCTTTAGCTCTACGCCTCGCCACCGCCTTCTTGCCACCGGGCGTTTTCATTCTCGCGCGGAAACCATGTGTCTTGGCGCGTTTTCTTTTGTTTGGTTTATAGGTAAATGACATGATTTGTAGAGTATTACATTTTTTGGGTAATTATACAAGTTTTGAGTCTCTTTTGCTTCGCCGACACATTCCCTCCGTGAGCCATTAATCGCTCCGCTCCGCTAAGGCTCACTCCGGGAAGTGTCGGCTTCGCAATGAGACTCAAAAAAAGTTCTCCACAACTTATGAACATATTTTACGCCTCTCCACAAGTTCCCATAATTATAAACAGGTATATACTGGAGACAACTTATGAATGAATATTCTCAAATTTGGCAGACCGCTCTCATAGAAATACAATCCTTGGTCTCTCCGGCAAATTATTCGACATGGGTCAAAACAACCCACATTGTTCGCGAAGAGGAAGGAGTAATCTTTTTGGGCGTACCCAATGAATTCACCAGGGAATGGCTATCCAAGAAGTGTCATAATTCGATTTTACGCATATTAAGACAGCTGAACGAGCGTGTGCGCGCCCTAGAATATGTCGTACTGCGAGAAGATGAGCAGAAACAAGGTGAAACCAAAAAAGGCTCAATTATGGCACCGACTTTATCTATACCTCTCGAGAATTTTTATGTTAATAAGGAAAATAATTTAAATTCTCGTTACACATTCGACAATTTTGTCGTCGGTCCATTCAATGAAATAGCTCATGCCGCCGCGCAAACTATCGTGAAGGCGCCTGGACAGACATATAATCCGCTATTCATATATGGACGAACGGGTGTCGGTAAAACCCATTTGATCCAAGCAGTTGGAAATAAAATAAAAAACTCTTTCCCCAATAAGAAAGTCTATTATCTAACCGCGGAAAAGTTCGGTTCTGATTTTTTTGATTCTCTTCAGAACAGCAAAGCTCAACAATTCAAAGAAAAATATCGCAAATACGATGTTTTGATCATGGATGATGTGCAGTTTTTCGGAAGCAAAGAGAAATTCCAAGAAGAACTCTTTCATTTATTCAATGTTTTCTATGACACGGCCCGCCAGTTGGTATTTTCCAGTGATAGACATCCGAATATTATTCCCAACCTTGAAGATCGAGTAAGAGGGCGCTTCGGTTCAGGTATGGTGGTAGATATTTCCGAACTCGATAAAGAGTCTAGGATGGCCATAGTCAGAGCCAAATGCAAACCTCATAATATAATACTCACTGAAGAAATCATTGATTATCTCGCTTCGGAAGTCGAAGAAAATATTAGAGAAATAGAGGGTATAGTTAATATTATCGCGCACAATACCCTATACAAAGGCAGGGAACTCAATATAAACGAAATAAAAACAATCATAAAAACAAATGCCAGGCCGAAGAAAATGCTTTCTGTTAAGGAGGTTGTGAAGATTGTCTGTGATTTCTATAATATTGACGAGGATAGCATATACAATAAAACAAGAAGGAAGGAGATAGTAAAACCGCGACAGGTGGTTATGTATATTTTGCGCGAAGATTTCAGTATTTCATTTCCATCAATTGGCGACAAGCTTGGCGGACGGGACCACACCACTGTTATTCACTCTTATGAGAAAATAAAAGAAGAAGTGAAAACCAATACTTTATTATCAGAAGAAATTTCTCGATTGAGAACAATGTTGTAATTATTTATAACTGTGGAAATTATGTGAATAAGTTTGTATTACTTGTGGAAAAATAATTATATAATTCATCAACAAATACAGACTAATAAAAATTAACATCTTATACACATAAAACTTATGACTAATAATCTAAAATACTTATACAAAACAAAAGTTTTTTATCTTTTCAACCTATTCACACCCTTAATAATAATAAAGATTTTTTAAAAGAATAATTATTAACACAACCATGAAACTAGAATTACATTTTCAAGATTTTAAAAAAGCAGTTATATTAGCGGAAAGGATCGCCGGTAAGCATATGACACTGCCGGTATTATCATGTCTTTTGTTTGATATTAAAAAAAATTCACTTCTCATAAAAGCAACAAACTTGGATCTTGGTATGGAAATAGCCATACCGGCAAAATCGGACACGGAAGAAGTTTTTGCTGTTCCAGCTTCCATCTTGTCGTCATTTTTATCTCAAATAAGCGATTATGATGGTGTGGTTCGACTTGAATCAATCTCCGGTAATATTCAAATAAACACAATAAAATCAAAAGGATTGATAAAAACCGTGCCACATGAAGATTTTCCCAGTATTCCAATAGTAACAGAAGAACAAAAAGTACAACTGAACCCTGAAATAATCGTTAAGGGGTTGAAATCCGTTTGGTATAGTTCATCGGTTTCCAGTGTTAAACCGGAACTTTCAAGTGTTTATGTATATACGCAGAATAACCATCTCGTTTTTGTTGCCACAGATTCATTTCGCTTAGCTGAAAAGAAAGTTGGTTTACCGGCTTCTACGATAATGGGGGATATTTTGATACCTTTTAAAAACGTGGCGGATATTATAAGAATTCTTGAATCAAATACAGAGACAATGACTATTGAGATGAATAAAAACCTCATTTCATTTGAAGTGCCGGGTAAAATACGAATAATTTCTCGCGTAATCGATGGTGTTTTTCCAGATTATAAGCAAATAATTCCAAAGGCTTATACGACGGAAGTTATAGTCCTCAAACAAGATTTACTTAATGCTTTGAAGATATCGAATGTTTTCTCCGACAAATTCAATCAAATTCATATGATAGCTGACCCAAAAGGCAAGTTATTCGAAGTGCAGACAAAAAATAGCGATATTGGAGAAAACAAAACGACGATTGACGCGGCAATAACAGGCGACAGGGTGGAGATTAACTTCAATTATAAGTATGTTATAGATTGCTTCCAATCTATTGACGCAGATAGTGTTTCACTCCAACTGAGCGGTACAAACAAGCCGATGGTCATTCGTCCGGTATCGGGCGA
>CAYHQT010000005.1:0-22014 GCA_964358975.1 uncultured Candidatus Saccharibacteria bacterium
AAAGTTTTTTGGCGACGATTTTTCTCTCTTTGGACTTGGCTATAATCAGAGCTTGTCTGCCAACACTTTTTAGCTTCACATTTGCATTAGCGTTGTCCGTTATTTCCTTATTCAAGCTATTCATTATTGAAAAATTGGACTGGTCGAGATTATTTACGGGATTAGTCGTAACTAAAGTAGCTATGGAAGATGCGGAAACAGTGGCTATTTGATTTCTATCAGAGCTCGTAAAAAATTGATCAACATTAGCGAAAACCGTAACCGCAAAAAGCGCCAGAGTCGCGCTTAGCCCGAAAAATAAATATTTTTTGTCCATGTTAATAGTAGATTATTACGAGTATAATAATAACATGGAACTATTTCGACAATTAATGAATGCTGTGGATAAGCAATCCCTAAAAAAATCCTTTAATAAAGCTTTTAAATTGATAGTGTATTGCTTCGCTTTTGTCGGCTTTGTCTTGGTCTTTGGATATGTAGCTATCAGATTAGGTTTGACGAATGAAAGAGGCGTTATTGACAGCCAGCGAGCCAGTTTTTTGGAAGCAGTCTCAAATGCAGGAGTAACTTTATCGGACTCGAATTCGTCGGAATGGGCATCGAGCGAAGAATGGCAAATCCTAAGACAAGCGATTATTAGGGATGAGGCGGCTATTAACAAGGCGGCAAGCGCCACTCAGATTGAACCGCGCCTAATCGTAGCCCAATTGGTACCGGAACAATTGCGGCTTTTCCATGACAATCGGGAAATATTCAAACAAATTTTCGCGCCACTAAAGATTCTGGGCAATCAGAGCCAGTTTTCTTGGGGAATTGTAGGGATAAAACAGGATACCGCGGTTGCCGTTGAAGAACATTTGAAAGACTCGAATTCACCGTTCTATCTTGACAAAGAATATGAAAATTTACTTGATTTCACTTCAAAAGATATTTCCAGCGAACGCTTCGCTCGGATTACAGACGAGGAAAATCATTATTACGGTTATTTATACGCCGCTCTTTATTCGAAACAAATCATGAAGCAATGGCAAAACGCCGGCTTTGATATTTCCAATAGACCTGACATCTTAAGCACCCTTTATAATATCGGTTTCAATAATTCACACCCAAACGCCAATCCGCGTTCCGGCGGAGCTATAATTGAAATCAGTGGCAAATCGTACAGTTTCGGCTCTTTGGCCGCAGAATTTTATTATTCGGATGAATTAAGAGAGTATTTTCCGTAATATTCGAATTTTATTCCTCTTCATAAGAACATCTTTATTTGCTACAATACATTCATGTCAAAAGAATCAAAAAAACTATCAACGGAACCATACAAAGGCGTGCGTGATTTCTTCCCCGCCGAAATGGCCGTGGAAAAGAAAATATTCGAGATTTGGCGCGAAACCTGCGAGAAATACGGCTATGAAGAATACGGCGCTTCCGTTTTGGAACCCGCCGACCTGTATCGCGCCAAGACTGGCGAGGAGATAGTGAATGAACAAACTTACACTTTCACGGACAGGGGCGACCGCGAAGTTACTTTGCGGCCGGAGATGACGCCAACATTGGCGCGCATGGTGGCTGCGAAAAAGCGCGAACTTATATATCCTTTGCGCTGGTATTCCATTCCGAATCTTTTCAGATACGAACAACCGCAGAGAGGCCGCTTGCGCGAACATTGGCAGTTGAATGTCGATATTTTCGGCGTTCCATCTATCGTGGCAGAAATCGAAACCATTAATATTGCCTACGATATTACTAGAGCTTATGGATTGAAAGATGCTGATTTCGAGGTTCGGGTTAATAGTCGCAAGATTATAGATTATGTTACCAGAGAGGTATTTGGCTTGAATGAGGGGGCGGCCAAGAAAGTTTCGAAATTGATAGATAAGAAAAATAAGATTAGCGCGGAGGCTTTTGAGGAAGGGGTTAAGATGGTATTCGATAATGCAACCGCCCCGCCACTTCTGGCGGGAGGAGCTCTCCCTCGCTCGTCGCTTCGCTCCTCCTCGGGAGACTCCTCCCACCCAAGTGGCGGGGCGAATAACAGTTTGGTGTTAACCACCGTTCAACAATTCCTGACATTACTCAATTCCAAGAACTTCGAAGAATTCACATCTCGATTACCTCAAACAAAAGAAGAGCATCAAGGACTCAAAGAAATCCGCGTTGTCATTGCCGGGCTTGAAAAACTGGGAATCAGGAATACGAGATTCGACCAGACGCTCATGCGCGGTTTTGACTATTATACCGGCATCGTTTTCGAAGTGTTCGATCTGAACCCAACTAATCGAAGGTCAATCTTCGGTGGTGGCAGATATGACGATTTACTTTCGCTATTCGGCAATGAAAAAGTGTCGGCCGTTGGTTTCGGCGCCGGAGATGTTATTGCGCGAGACCTGATGGAAACTTACGGAACTTTGCCACAATCAGAAGCAGGCGCCGATATTGCTCTATGTATAGTTGGTGAACAAAATATTCCTTATGCTTTTGAACTCGCGCAAACATTGCGTGCGAAAGGCATACGCGTGGCTGTTGACCTTTCCAATAAGAAAGTTGGCGATCAGATAAGCAGTGCTGATAGGCGAAATATACCAAAAATTATTTGTATCGGCGATGAAGAAGTCAAGAATGGCAAGTTGCGTGTAAAAAACCTGAAAACAAGCGAAGAAATAGTGATGACGGAAGATGAGATTGTAAAATGAGAAAAATAACTTTCGATATTGAAACGAAAAATTCTTTTGAAGATACCGGGTCGAACGAATCATCCTCTCTCGACATGTCGGTAATATGCATTCATGATTCTCTGGATGACCAATACAAAAGCTATCTGGAAAAAGATTTGAAGGATTTGTGGCCAATTCTCGAACAAGCCGACATGCTCATAACATTCAATGGGGAACATTTCGATATACCAATACTAAATAAATATTATTCCGGCGACCTTTCGAAAATAAAACATATTGACCTTTTGAAAGAAGTAAAGAAAACATTGGGAAGACGGCTCAAACTGGACTCCATCGCCTCGGCAACATTGGGAACAAATAAAACCGGGAGCGGTATGGAAGCTATCGAATGGTGGCGCAGTGGTGAGATTGAAAAAATTATTAAATATTGTATTGACGATGTGCGAATTACAAAAGAACTTTACGAATACGCGCTTAAAAACGGACATCTCAAATACAAAGATAATGGCATATTAAAAGAAATAAAATTTGACACTTCGAAATGGGAGGTTTCCGAAGCTAGTGATAGTAAAATGACTTTCACATTGCCATTTTAATGTTATACTAAATCTATGGACTCTCAATCACCTTCCAGTTCCAGCCTAATTACCCTTCCGGGAGCGATAATAATAGCCGCCGCGCTCATCACCGTCGCATATATTTGGGTCAATAAGCCAGCTTCGATTCCTTCCACAGTGAAAAATACGCCGACCATCGCCGAAATCAATATGAGACCCGTCACTTCCGCCGACCATATTCTCGGCAATCCAAACGCGACAATCAAAATCGTGGAATATTCCGACCCCTCTTGCCCTTATTGCAAAATGTTCAACGCGACAATGGAACAAATCATGAATGAATACGGGCCTTCAGGAAAAGTCGCTTGGGTATATCGCAGTTGGCCACTCGATAAACCAGACCCGAACGGCAATATTCTTCACAAGAATGCCGGCAATGAATCGCAAGCCCTTGAATGTGCCGCGGCTTTGGGTGGAAATGATAAATTCTGGATTTTTGAAAAACGGTTCTATGAAGTAACTCCTTCCGTAACTAGAGAAACACCAGACGGTCTCGACCAGAAACAATTGCCGGAAATAGCGAAATTCGCCGGTATTGACGCTGTTTCATTCAATGATTGTCTTTCGAGTGGCAGGTTCAAGGACAAAGTAGAAGCAGATTATATTGACGGCATCAACGCCGGTGTTGTCGGCACTCCATATTCCATCATCATCACCCCTTCCGGTTCGAAAATCCCCTTGAATGGCGCGCAACCATACGCCACGGTCAAAGGCGCAATTGATACGCTTTTATCGGGAAAATAATTTTACGGGAGGTGTCACCTCCTTATCGCCTTCATCCCGCACCATTGGCATTTCCTATCATCGCAAGTATCGGTAATAATCCGTCCGCTCCAGACGCTTTCGATTAAAGATTGAATGCTAGCTTTCACCGCTTCAATATCTCTTCTTTCGATTGGAATACTAACTGTCGCGCAATTCCCGCGACTATCCGGCGTGAGAAATAGCAGAGCTGGCACTATATTTCTATTCTTGAACCGTGAATCATTTTCGAGTAAAAGTTTATAGAAAATAAGCTGTCGAAAATATCCTCCATTCGCGCGCATTTGTGATGATTTCGTTTCTCCTTTTATATCGGCAACCGACATTTTACCGCGCGTTTTGTAGTCAAAGACTAGAATATCTCGACCAGTATCGATAATAACATCAAGTTTTCCGTGAATAGGAATCTTAACCTTTTCATCTTTATAATATCCCAGAAAGTCACTTTCGCTCCATGCTTCCGCGAAAATCTGTTCTCTCTTCGAGGGCCGCTTTTGTATTTCGTCGGCAATCGCAAAATGCTCTACCAAAGATTTACTCATAATAGGCGCTTTTTCGAGTAATTCCTTCTTCACGATTTCCTTCTCGAATATCGGGAGCACTGAATGAATAAAATACTCTTCAATAAACCTATTAATAGTTTTTTCAATATTTCCAAGACTCCTATCTTTCCCCTTCCAAATCCTCGCAAGTGCTAGGTGCATCGCGTTACCTTTTTCCGCGTTTGCCGATGGTGCTTGCGGAAGTTTTAATATGCTTTGATACAGGAAATTACTAGGACATTCCAAGAAATGATTGAGTGCGGTTACGGAAAGCCCTTTTGTCAGTAATACATTCTTGGCGAGACTGATTAGTTTATCGTTATTCGCCCCGCCACTTGGGTGGGAGGAGTCTCTCGAGGAGGAGCGAAGCGACGAGCGAGGGAGAGCTCCTCCCGCCAGAAGCGGCGGGGCGGTGGCAATCAATCTAGTATGTCTCTTATCCAACTCCCCGATAAATCGAAGTGGCGTCAAAATCCTGCCATCATCCTCTTCATCCGCGTTCAAAATCATCACATGTTTCCTTGCGCGCGTAATCGCCACATAGAAAAGCCGCCGCGCGTCGCGAATATGGTCCAGACTTTTATCTTCAATAACCGTATCCGGAGACGGTAGTGAAAAATAATTCCCCCGCGCCCGCCCGACCCAAAATTCTTCGGAAGCGTAGGGGATGAAAACATAGTCGAATTCAAGACCTTTACTGCCATGCGCCGTCATCGCCTTCACATTCAAGTCCGGCGTGCCAATCGGAACTTTCACGCTTCGCGACTCCGCCGACATTTTATACGCCAACAATTTTCTGAATAATTCAATCGGGTTCTGAATGTTACTTTCTCTTACGAGTGATTCAGAGAGAATCACAATCCCCCGCCAAACTTCCACGGACGCCGGGTCATTGGCTATGAATTTTAAATAAGAAGATAATTCGGCGATATTCACCAGAGCTTGAATAGCACCGTCGTTTACAAGCGATTTATGAACAGATTTCATCATTGGCAATGCTTTCTCCAATCCCCCAATGGTCGAACTTTTCAAGAATTGAATCAATTTAATAGACTCATCAAAAGAAATACCCCACAAACCAACCGCTAGTGTTCGAGCCAATAAATCAGTCTTTGCCGGATCAGCGAGAAAACCGATCAAATCAAAGAATATGGAGCCGGCCGGATGATTGAAAATATCAATACTTCTCTCCGAAGAAACTGGAATATTCTTCGATTCTAGAAATCTGACAATCCTCTCAATATCTTTATTTGTCTTCGTAAGAATGGCAACGCTCGCTTTCTGTTCATTCTTCGTGATATTCATAATCTCCTCCGCCAAATATTCTTGAATGGCTTTCGTGTTCTTGCCGGAAACCAAATCAATCGGTTGCGCCTTGGCCTTTATTCCGGAAGAAAGTCGAACGCGTAAATTCTTATGTTCATCTTTCTCATAATTGTTTTCAATCATGGTAAAACTGGCATCGAGAATACTTTGATGCGACCTGTAGTTATCGGTCAAGGCGATGACCTGCATATTCGGCCAAGCGTGCTGGAATCGCAGAAAATTTCGGACAGACGCGCCTTGAAAACGATATATAGCTTGTTTTTCATCACCAACGATAAATACATTCGGCGTCTCGAAGAATTCAGCCAGCATTCTTATAAGTAAATTCTGCGAATCATTTGTATCCTGATGTTCATCAACATGAATATACAAATAGCGTTCTTGGAGAAGTCTCAAAAGTAATTCATCGTTACGAAGAGTTACGAGCAATTCAACGATTAAGTCGTCGAAATCAATGTTTTTTTCTTTTCTCTTTCTTTTTTCATATTCCAAGTAAAGGTCGGTGAAGACAATCGTCTTTTCGCATTTCAATATTTCCTTTTCCATTTCCGCTTTTAATTTCCCCTCCGTCGCGCCACGAGTTGAATATGAATCATCATCTTTTTTAATCGATTGAATCCGTTCGCGCACATGAACTCGAATCATTTCCGGCGTATGCGCCTCTTTTTTCGCGTCACTAATAGATTTCAAAATGCTTGAAATATAGAAATCGGTATTCCCGAGCGGTCGTAATGTCGAGTATTTATTCTCCGACAAAATATCCCTGACCAATGCTTCCGCGTCAATATCGGTCATCTGCTTCATGTCGTCCAAATGCGGGAAATGGTCGCGGAAATCGGCGATAATCATGGCCGCGAATCCATGAAATGTGTATATCGCGACCTCATCGGCCCTTCCGCCAATAATCTCACGCAGTTTTATTCTCATCGCCTTCACCCCTGCTTCAGTGAATGTTATGGCCAAAATCCCCGATGGTGGCGTATCGGTCCTCTTCAGTATATTCGCAATGCGCAATGTTAGTATCGTCGTCTTGCCAGTCCCAGGACCCGCGATGACCATGACCGGACCTTCGACAGTGTCGACGGCTGTTTTCTGCGCTTTATTTAATAAAGCGTATAGTTTATCGAATATTTGCTCTTGACTTTTCATTTATTAAGAATTCACTTATAGAGACCTCTTTTAATTTCTCTCTAGAAAATTTTCTTAATATTCGCGCCGATAGCCCGCAATTTATTTTCAAGGTTTTCATACCCTCTATCTATCAAATGAACATTATTAATCTTGAATTGCCCCTTGCCGACCAAAGCTGCGAGAACCATGGCAAACCCCGCGCGGATATCGTGGGCGTTTAATTCCCTATGTCCGACATCTGTAAGAAGCGTCGGGCCTTTAATTATTATTTTGCGCGGTGATTCTTCAATAATTTTCGCGCCAATTTTTTTCAAATCATCCACATATTTGAATCGTCCTTCAAAGATATTCTCTTCAACAATACTTTCACCCATCGCTTGAGTCAAAAATACTGCTATCGGCGCCTGTAAATCCGTTGGAAATCCTGGATATTCTTGCGTTTTCACATTAAAAGCTTTGAATGAAGAATTGACTTTTGAATTCCCTTTAATGGAAATCGTTGAATTGGTCGAAGTTATTGGCACGCCGGCATTTTTCAATAAAGTCACGAGTGATTCTAAATGCTTCGGTTGGCAATTTTTAATAATAAGCTCTTCCGCGCACAATGCCCCGAGAATAAGGAAACTGCCAGCTTCAATCCTATCCGGAATCGCCATGTAAATCGCTTTCGGTTTAAGTAATTTACCATCAGTGCCTTCAATTTCTACCGTGGGAGTCCCAATTCCTTTAATATTTGCCCCGCAAGAATTCAGCCATTCCGTGATATTCGCGATTTCCGGCTCTATGGCGCAATTTTTCAGAATTGTCTTACCTTTCGCGAGAACCGCCGCCATCATCAAAGTTTCAGTCGCACCGACGGAAATCTTATTAAAGGTAATCTCCGCACCTTTCAAAGTTCCTTTTATTTCATAAATACCGTTATTTTCAATCATAATGGCTCCCATTTTCTTATATCCTTCGATAAATAGATCAATCGGACGCGCGCCTATCACACAGCCACCCGGCGCCGGAAATGATACTTTGCCGAAGCGTGCCAAAAGTGGGCCAGTTAATACAACCGACGCTCGCATGCTCTGTGCGAGCTCCTTATTAATATCCGTCGAATATGCCTTGCTTGCGTCAATTTCAAGAATCCCTCTATGTCGGACATCGGGAGACTTCCAATTTACTTTCGCCCCCAACTTCCTTAAAATTTCCGCCATAGTGTGAATATCATCCGTATTCGGCACATTCTCCAGTTGTACTAGGCCATGAAAAAGCACGGACGCCGCCATGGCTTTCAAAGCGGCATTCTTGGCGCCATTCACGGACACCATGCCGTGAAGTTTCTTTTTGCCGGCTAAACCTTCGATAATAAATGATTCTTTTGCGTTCATGCGTATGTAAGAGCTATTGTAAAGGTTTTATGATTATTCCACAAATCATTCAAACAGTTGAGATATTCAATAATTAGGGGTATAAATACACCATGAACCTCATTACCGTCATCCCCCTCACTCGCACAAAAGTAGCCGAAACACTGTCATATTTTACCTCCTCGGAAGTGCCGAATGGGGCCATAGTGTCAGTGCCTTTGCGGTCAAAAGTAATTCATGGAATTGTCGTGGAAACTAGGTCGGTCGCCGATGTGAAAAGCGAGATAAAAACAGCGCCATATGAGATCAGGCGGGCCGGCAAAGTCAAAGCGGTTACATTCTTCCCTGCCGAATTCATGGAAACATGCGGGAAGTTGGCGGAATATTATGCCACGAATACTGGAGCTATCATTCGGGCAATCATTTCCGACATACTGTTAGAAAGCGCGAATAAAATAACTCCTCCTTTCGCGATGGAAAATGGAAATACAACCGCCGTAAATCAACCCAACAAAAAAAATAAAGAGATATACGCAGTCCAAGGAGACGATGAAGATAGAATGAGCACATGGCGCTCTCTTATCCGTCAAGAATTCGCCAAGAAGAAATCGGTTGCCTTTTATGTTCCGACCATCGAAGACGCGGAGGTGTTATTCACTTCTCTTCAAAAAGGGATTGAGGATTATATTTTCACTCTTCACGGCAATATCACGAAAAAGAAAATGACGGATACATGGCAGAAAATAGCGAAAGTCAATCATCCCGTAGTGCTTGTCGCCACCGGCTCATTTCCGATATTACCGCGCTTCGACATTGATACCGTGATTATCGAAAGGGAAAATGACAGGGGTTGGATAAGCCGGAGAATGCCATATATCGATTCGCGCCACGCGCTCGAAATGATTTCGTCTAATGCCGGCAAAATACTTTTCTTGGCGGATAGTATGCTCCGAACCGAAACGCTTTACCGACTAGACAGGGATGATATCGAATCCGGTTTGCCGATGAAATGGCGTTCAATTTCAAACGCAAAAGATACTCTCGTTGATATGGTCAAAAGAAGTATTACCGTATCTCGGAGAGATGGAGAAGGAGATAAAACAGAAAGAAATAATGCGACTGAGAAAAAAGAAGATTCGTTCAGGGTAATATCGCCGGAATTGGAATCACTCATAGAGAGAAACCGCGAAGATAATACTCATTTATTCATATACGCGGTAAAGCGCGGGTTCGCGTCCATGACAGTATGCGATGATTGCGAAACGATCGTCAGTTGTAATAATTGTCAATCACCGGTTGTTTTGCATGCCTCGAAAGAGCCAGGGAGGAATTTCTTCATATGCCACAAATGCGGTGATATTATGAGCGCGGATATTGTTTGCAAGAATTGTTCCGGTTTTCGACTGACGCCCCTGGGAATCGGTATTGATAGAGTCGAGCGAGATATCAAGGGCAGATTTCAAGGCATCGAAATTATCAGAGTTGATTCCGACACCACGAAAACAGAAAAACAAATAAGCCATGCCCTAGAACAATTCAAGGAAAAACCGGGTGGTATTCTCCTCGGCACTGAACTGGCCTTGACTAGAATTAGGGAGAAAATCGACCATATTGCCGTCGCTTCCCTCGACTCTCTATTCGCCCTGCCGGACTTTCGCATTACGGAAAAAGTAATGTACGCCCTCGTAAGGTTGCGCCAAATAGCGACAAGGTCTATTCTTGTCCAGACTCGCAAACCGGGAGAGAGAGTTTTCGAGTACGGATTGAAAGGCAATCTTTCCGATTTTCACAAAAGCGTTCTCGAAGACCGAAAACGATTCTTATATCCGCCATTTTCCACTCTTCTCAAAATCACCATCGAAGGCAAGAAAGATGCGATCGCGCTTGCCATGGCGGATATTCAGAAAAAGATTGGGCCGCGCGAGCTCGATATTTTTCCAGCTTTCACTTCCGCCGTCCGTGGCAATTCCATCATTCATGGACTCATGAAAATCCCCTCGAATGAATGGCCCGACGCCGAATTGATTTCGAAATTGAAATCATTGCCGCCGAACATTAGCGTTAGGGTGAATCCAGAAAGTTTGCTATGATTTCTCCATGTCCGACATAGTTCAAAAAAACGATCCCGTATTGCGCGGTAAAGCCAAGTCTGTGCCTATCGGAGAAATTGGGTCAAAGAGAATAAATGAACTGATAGAAAAGATGGGGGTCGCCATGCATTCGCAAAAGGACGGTGTCGCTATCGCCGCGTCGCAGGTCGGCGAGCTATTGCAGATATTTATTATTTCTGGAGTACTCCTCCAAAAAGCTTTGAAAAATTACAAAGGAGATGAAAACGATCTTATTTTCATAAATCCCAAGATAATTAAAGTCTCAAAAGACAAAAAAGAGATGGAGGAAGGCTGTCTCTCCGTAAGGTGGCTCTATGGTAAAGTCAATCGCTCAACCCGAGTGACGCTGAAAGCTTTCAACGAAAAGGGCGAGAAAGTGGTTCGTGGAGCGTCGGGATTGTTAGCGCAAATATTCCAGCATGAATGCGACCATCTGAATGGCGTATTGTTCACGGACAAAGCGAATGAGGTTTGGGAAATGACCGCGGAGGAAATAAAAGAATTACAGAGCAATGGATAATAACAAAAAAATTAAGTTTACATTTTTCGGTTCTTCGAGGTTCTCCATGATCGTACTTGATGAATTGGAAAAAACCGACTATATCCCCGATTGCGTTATTACGACACCCGACAAACCAAAAGGGCGAAAATTGGTTTTGACACCAACACTTGTAAAAGATTGGGCAATTCAAAGAAAAATTAAAGTCTATGACCCGGCTAAACTCGACGCCGAATTGATTTCGAAATTGAATCAGCCGTCAGTTTCTCAAATTGGTAAACGGATAATGTCTGTCATTCCCGCGAAAGCGGGAATCCAGTGTGGACGGCGGGATGAGAAAAGTTGGGACATGTTCATCGTCGCCTCATACGGCAAAATTATTCCTAACGCGATTATTAATATACCAAGATACAAAACCCTTAATATTCACCCGTCACTATTACCGAAATACCGCGGCGCTTCACCGTTGCAATCGGCTATTTTGGATGATTCCAAGCAAACCGGCGTTTCAATTATGAGAATAGACGAGGAAATGGACCATGGGCCTATAGTAGCCCAAGAAAATGTGAATGTGAATGAATGGCCGATTTACGAAGAATTCGAGGAAATGATGGCGAAAATAGGCGGGCGATTGTTGGTAAAAATAATACCGCTTTGGATTGCCGGTGAAATTAAAGAGAGAGAACAAGTCCATGGTCAGGCGACATATACGAAAAAGATAAACAAAGGGGCTGGTTTGATTGAACTAAATGATGACCCTTATTTGAACTTCCGGAAAATTCAAGCCTTTCATGAATGGCCACAGGCATATTTCCTCATCAAACATGACGGCAAAGAGATACGCGTCAAAATCACAAAAGCTTCATTCGAAAACAGTCAATTGAAAGTCCAAAAAGTAATTCCAGAAGGTGGAAAAGAAATGCCCTACGAAGACTTTTTGCGTGGCTATCGCAAATCTGTTACTCCAATTGATGAATAACTTTCGACGATTATCTGCGTCTTTTGCGCGAGATAAAATAGGACGAGCCAAAAACAGAAAACTCCTAGAAAAGCGTAACAAATCCATTGATTGACCGGCTGTTTCAATTCCGCGAGACTGAAAAAAGATGGCTTCGTGTTCATTGTTGTTGAATTTAAACGCTACCCCTTCCCCACGGCCATAAACCCTTAATCATTGCTTTGATCTTCGCTCCGCCACGACGAACGAATACCATGCGCTTTTCTTTTCTTGACCTTAGCTCGCTTATTATCTCGTCGCGAACCGTGTCAATAGCGGCATATAGGTCTATTTTATCGGCACTGGCATAGAGATTCTTATTAGCGCCGACAATATGTATTTCCGCCCTGAAAATTTCGCCTTTATTATGGTGTTCCGTCGTGCGCGCCAATTCGATATTACATTGCGCGGATTCGTCATTTTTCAGTAATTTTGATATCTTTTCCACGCGCTTGCTCACATAGTCGGATATGGAAGGGGTCAAAGTAATATTAGTGGCCTTAATATTTATATTCATGGTTTTGTTTTTTTTATTTATTAAGCAAAACTCCCTATAATTCAACTCCCTATCTGTATTTATTATACCACACCGCTTATTCTCTTAATAACTTCTTTTTTTGAACCGGGTTTTGCGTGGATTTTGATGTACATGAATACCGTATAACTCAATTAAAGATGATTGAATTGATACAATAATTATGATACATTACTTCTGTGCTCATTGAAAATTAAACATTCTGGAAAATCTATGTGGGTCTTACTAGTGAGTTCATTAAAAAATACATTCCGGGATAGCTCAGCGGTAGAGCAGCGCTCTGTTAAAGCGTTGGTCGCTGGTTCGAATCCAGCTCCCGGAGCCCAAAAAAATCATTTAGATTTATTTTCATCAATTAATATTTTTGTCACACCAGCACCAGATTTTTCAGCTTTTTGAAATGCTTTCATTAAACCACTCATTGTGTTGGCTTCGCCATTTTTCATTGCCTGACAAATAGGACAGTCGTCAAGATCTTCCATATCTCTACTATTTATATTTTTTACTGTTTTTTTATTCATGTTTTTATTGATAGTTTACTTTTGTAAATCAAAACCTCCCCAGTCTCTTAACCTTCTTTCCTTTCACAATCACCATTTGATTGTCCGTAATTTCAATAATAGGATAAGTGACTTGATTTCTAAATTCTTGAACTTCGTCTTTCTGTGAGACATTATAATGTGGAAATACCGCTACATCTGTGAAACCAAATCCCGAAAGATCTTCGAGCTCAACATCATTTTTATCACCTTCTGAACCCCAGCCAGCAATTTCAATAGTCTTGCCGGCAATAATACTTCCCGCAGACACTCCGATATATAATGCTCCTCTTTAAATATGAAAAGAATGCCATCTGCTTTGACATGGCGAAAACACTATTTTTATTACCTTCTTGTTCTCTGACAGTACCAATGTATAAGCGCTTGCCCTTATTAGAAATTGTCCGTCCATTCGCTAGAAATGAAGCAAATGCATCATAGTCAAACTGTCCATCCTTGAGACCAATCTTCATCAAAGCTAAATGATAAAAATTGCCACCATCAATAAATATTTGAATTCTTTCTGTCATGGTCGCAATTATACACTCCAACGAAAAACCCGTACAGTGCCATACGGCACGCACGGGTGACTTCCATACTTCTAGTATACTTATTACCACATTACTGTCAAGCAAAATTTTGTGGATTACCATTTCAGTAATAATATGGCTCTATTCCATTCAAAAGTTCTAGTCTACACATAGGTTCTAACTTCGTTCAGCATTCGGAGCTCGCAAAAAGACAAAGCAAAATCAGTGGTCTTTTTTTGGTGACTAAAACTTGATTCGAACTGGCGTATTGCAGTAACTCCTCACAGGGGTCCATGAAATAATCTATATGTTGAGCCATATCTTAAAATTCGCTTAAATTTAGCGTCTCATACAAAGGCTCTATATAGCCATTTTGGATAGGGTGTGAGGGGTTACATAACGCATTATTGACAAAATCAACACTATATGATAGTATATATTAAGATCCCAGTGCGGTTTCCTCTTACAGGAAAAACTGGGTCTTTGAAATAACTAACAAAAAGGGTAAGTAAAATGAAGATTATATCTGTAATGGTAACAATGATTCTGGTGTCGTCGGGGGTCTACGCCCAACCAGTTATTAACTCACCCACGAACAGTCAAGTGCTGTATGTCGGTGATACCATCAATATCAACTGGGTGCCACGAGCAGGCACCGGTTCAAACGTGGTAATCTCAGTGGTTGGTAATATTGGTGGTATTTACCTGTGGGAACCATATGCTCCTAACACTGGTACATACCGGTGGACAGTGAATAAGAACGGGGCGCTTCAAACCAGCTTCATTCTCAAAATCAGGGATGGCGCTTATACGAGCAACACAACCTCGGTTCAAATAATCATTCCAAATGAACCACGTCCACCAACACCTGTTCAAGTCCCAATCTTAATACGGAGAGTCATCTCCGTGGAGTGGGTCGCTAACACAAATCACTTCTACCAAGTGCAGGCTAGCTCAGACCTTCAGTTATGGACAATCGTCGCAGAAGGTAAGCCAGAGACCACCAATGCCATGGCCTTGTTCTACGCAGAGCAAAGTAACAACTTCTTTAGGGTATACGACACCACACCTTGATACAAAACCGCCCCGAACAGAGAAACCCTCCGTTCGCGGCGGGTTTTCTTTTTTATTTAATGGTCTTTTCTAATGACCAAGACAGGATTCAAACTGGTGTTGTAATTAAAGATTGAATCTACCTGAGTACAACCGTAATGTTGACGCGCATTTGATTCTCCTCTATAATTCTAAACATGCAAACAGCTCCCATACCACGAGATGAAGAACAAAGACTAGAAGCAGTTCATAGAGTCGCTATTTTGGACACAAAACCGGAAGAGCGATTCGATATGCTGACGAGGAAAGCCGTAAAAGAATTGAAGGTTCCGATATCAACAGTCAGTATATTGGATTCAAATAGAGAATGGTTCAAATCATGCGTCGGTTCCGTTCAGAAAGAAGGCGATAGGAGCATATCATTTTGCGGACACGCTTTACTTGCCACAAATATTTTCATAGTTGAAGACACTTTGAAAGACGAGCGTTTCGCCGATAATCCGATGGTAGTCGGCACCCCATTTATCAGATTTTACGCGGGACAAGCTCTTCTGGATAGGAAAACCGGTCAACCCATCGGGGTATTTTGCGTCAATGAAGTTGGAGTATTTATGGATATTGCGAATCAAGTTGAAAAAGAACTCAACAAATAAGCATAAGTTATGAAAGCACTCCTATACACAGCTCCCAAAATTATAGAATATATAGATGTGCCGAAACCGGAAATACTGGACGATGAGGTTTTGATGAAAATAAAATCCGTGGGAATCTGCGGCACCGACCTGCACATTTACAGCGGAAATATGCATCTGCCAACGCCACTTATCATGGGGCATGAATTTTCCGGCATTATCGAGAGCGTTGGCAAGGCGGTTCGGCATTTGAATATCGGTGCTCGCGTGGTCGGCGAGCATGTCGTTCCCTGTCGAAAATGCCACTATTGCCTGATTGGCAAACCGAATCTCTGCCCGAACGCGAAGATAATAGGCCTCGACCGACCTGGCGCTTTGGCGGAATATTTGGCGATACCCGCCGACCTAGTCTATAAGATTCCTCCCGAGCTAGATTTCGACGAAGCCGCTTTGATAGAACCTTTGACCATAGCTTTATATGCCATCAGAGAAGCTGGCTTGTTTTTGGACAAGAATGTAGCCGTCATTGGTCAAGGACCAATAGGTCTTCTATTGGACCAAGCCGTGAAGTCGGCTGGCGGGAATGTGGTTGGAATCGAATCGCAAGCACATCGACTGGCATTCGCCAAGAATAAAAAATGGATTGACTATGCTCTCAATGCTAAAGAAGAAAATACAATAAATCGAATAGAGTCACTCTTTCCCGGTGGTGTTGATGTGTCCATTGAGGCGGTAGGACTGGAATCAACCGCCCAAATGGCACTCGATATTACCGCTCGCGCCGGGCGTGTTCTCCTACTCGGCGTCTTTGAAGAGCCATCTAAATTGGATTTGATGAAGATTGTCAAGAAAGAGTTGCATGTTCACGGTTCATGGACTTGCGCCTTTTCTTTTCCCGAGGCTCTCGACCTAGTCTCCAAAGGTAAAATAGATTTGAAGAGTCTTATCACTCATCGCTACAGCGCGCGCGATGGCGCTCAGGCATTCAAAGATTCCAGCGAATATGTTGAGGACCGCGTTAAAACAATCATCAATTTCTGAGATACGGAACAAAACAAACATTGGCAAACATATATTACTAGGAGTAATATATGCACGGTAATCAATTTTGTACAAACAATTTTCGAAAGGGAATTATTATGAGAGTAATGATTTTCGACCAAAGAGGATTCCTGCAGAAGCAGATTTTCGATGCCCTTCTCTGCCCCGTCAATCGTCATTCCACTCGCATGGAGCATAGATGTGACGATTGGGGATTGTGGAGGAATCCGCAATGGCTCATCGAGCATTACATAAATAACGGCGGAGCAGTTGAGTTTGCGAAGCGTCGTGCCGAATTTTTTCTGGAAATGGAAACTCCCGATAATATCGAGTACGAAATATAGCGGTAAGCACTTAACAGGAAAACTGAAAAGTTCCCAAATTAGCTTTAGTTGTGGCAAAGACTCATAGGAAACTGTGGGTCTTACTTTTTGCCTAAATTCTAAATTCAATCACCCCTCGCTTCGCTCAGGACCTACGAGTTCAAAATCAAATCTTAAACTCAATTACATCCCCATCTCTGTTAACTTTTTACCTTTCATTTTTTATCGGTAGCACACTTTTCATAATCAGAATGTCCACGGACATATTCACAACATATCCCCTATTCTATATTCCAAATTCATAATTCTAAATTCCTTTTTATGATAAACTATATCTCATGCAAACCGCCTCTCCATACTTCAAAGCCAAAGACCTGAAAATTCCTCCGCATAATATCGACGCCGAAAAATCATTGCTGGGTTCCATCCTTATGAGTCCGGAAGTTATGCACGATGTCGTTGATATAGTGAAAGAACATTCCTATTATTCCAATCAAAATCGCGCGGTTTGGATAGTACTTTTCGAGCTTCATAGCAAAAATATTCCCATCGACCTGCTTTCCGTTTCATCTCGTCTCAAAGAAAAAGGTTTGCTTGAAGATTCCGGCGGTATGGCATATCTCACGGAATTGGTGAATATTGTTCCTTCTTCGAGCAATGCGCATTATTATGCGGAAATCGTCGAGAATAAATATGTCATGCGCGAACTATTAAAAGCCAGCGAACAAATAAATAGCTTGGGCTATGATGAAGATTCTGAATTACATGACATTCTGGAAAAAGCCGAGAAAGCGCTGTATGCCGTTACGAATAAAACCGGCTCGCACAAATACATTGCCCTGAAAGACACGCTCGACGAAGCATGGGAACGACTCGACCATTTGCATAAGACCAAAAATGAATTACGTGGCGTGCCGACTGGGTTTGTCGAGCTCGATAATAAACTTTCCGGTTTTCAGAAGTCTGACCTGATTATTTTGGCCGCCCGGCCTTCCATGGGGAAAACATCTTTGGCGCTCGATATCGCTCGAAAAGCCGCCATCAATTACAAAGTACCAACGGCAATATTTTCCCTAGAAATGAGCTCCCAGCAACTTGTCGACCGTATGCTCGCGGCGGAGTCCCAAGTAGATTCATGGAAGATTCGCACGGGACACAACCTTTCCGTCGAGAATGATTTCAAGGCGATTGGCGAGGCTATTTCAAGGCTTTCCACGGCGCCTATTTATATTGACGACGCCCCCGGCAATAATATATTAAAGATGAGAGCCGTGGCGAGACGGCTCAAGAATGAAAAAGGACTTGGGCTTGTCGTCGTTGATTATCTCCAGCTCATGGTTCCGGCTCAAACGAAGTACAATGATAATCTTGTGCAACAAGTCACCGAAATTTCCCATTCCCTGAAAAATCTGGCTCGTGAACTGGAAGTACCCGTTCTCGCTCTTTCCCAACTTTCTCGCGCCGTTGAACAGCGTGGCGGCAAACCTCGCCTTTCCGACTTGCGTGATTCCGGTTCCATCGAACAAGACGCTGATGTTGTCATGTTCATTCACCGTGAAGCCGACAGCGACCAAGGCGGCAAGCGGGAAGAGGCGGAGATTCTTATAGAAAAACACAGGAATGGTCCGACGGGTTCAGTTAAACTGTTCTTCGACAGCAAGAAAACATCATTTATCAGCATGGACAAAGGTGAATTTAGGGATTTTGATACTCCGGAGAATTAATCTTAGCACATCCTCTCCAATCTTTTGACTCGAATATCAAGCTTTTCGTGTTCAATATTCCTAGTATAATAAAGTGAATCAAATCTCTTATCAACACTAGCAAAACCAACGGCTACAGTGCGGGCTAGATCATCAACAGCGTTCTCGATTGCACTATTCATTTCATTCCGCGTAGGCAAACTACTAATTGATTTAGTAAATTCATCCTTAGTAACTATTTTAGATGACAAATCAGCAATCGACTCTACAATCGAATCCAATCTGATATTAATTTTCGAGATTTCCCTTTCCATGAGCACAATTGTATACCTTCCAGAATTTTTGTAAAGTCTATTCAACTTATAAAAATTATGTTTTTATTTTGCACTATAGTATAATTTCCTTATGGATTTCCCGCGAAAACTCGAAGAAATATTCGCCCATTTCCCCGGCATTGGTCCGCGCCAAGCGCGCCGTTTTGTTTATTATCTCATGAATAAATCGCCAACATTCATAAAAGAATTTACTCAACTTGTAGAGGAAGTTAAGAAATCAACGAATGAATGTGAAATGTGTCACGGATTTTTCACCAATACCTTCGGTTCATTGCATAGTTCATCTCATACTAAGGCAAAGACCCCCATTTGTGGAATATGTTCCGACCAAAATCGCGACCAATCTGCACTCATGATTGTCGCTCGCGATTCCGACTTTGAATCAGTGGAGAAAAGCGGCGCGTACAAAGGGCTTTATTTTATCCTTGGTGGCTCCGTTCCGGTACTCGATAAAGAGCCGGAAAAGAGAATTCGCTTGAAGCCGTTATTACAAAGAATTTCATCGCGAATATCGAATGGTTCCAACTTAAAAGAAATTATTCTATCCTTAAACACGACCCCAGACGGCGAACATACCGCGACAATCATAAAGGACGCCATTTTGAACATTATATCCGGCAAGCAAATAAAAATAACCGTGCTTGGCCGCGGTCTTTCAACGGGCGCCGAACTTGAATACGCGGATGGCGATACTATTCGATATGCCTTCAAAAACCGCGCATAACTCAGAAAAATGTTTATTTCAGCGAATCAATTCTAACTTTAAAAAAAGGTTGTCTATGACCATTTTTCTTGAAATATCTGCTCTTCTGCCTATAGTGAACAACGGTAATCTTTGGCGCGCGTCCAATTTTCACGATAGTGGCCTTCACGAAAGCTTGGGGAATAAAAGGCGTGCCAATAGTCGTATCCTTCCCATCGTCAACAAGTAGAACTTTATCAAAAGTAATAGAATCGCCTTCTTTGTAAGTGCCCGTAACCTTCTCAACGATAATTTCATCACCTTTTGAGACGCTATATTGCTTACCTCCTGTTTGAATAATGGCGAATTCCATAGTGAAAGTCATTATACATGTTTTTGTAATATACGCAAATTTTCGGAGATTCTTAAGCCGTCTTGAACAATAACAATTTCTTAATAATCTTGAGTACTCTTCTTACATGTCGTTTTTTTGTCCACCTGCCGAATGAAAAACGGATCGAGGTTTTACTATCGGCACCTATAGCTTTCAGAACATAGCTTTCATCAGCATCGCGCAAACACGAACTTTTCGTGGAGCAAGCGATACCATGGGCGTCCAATTGAAGCAAAAAGAATTCATTATCGATTCCGGGAATAGAAATGTTGGCAATATGGGGCGATGTCTCCGCGCCTTCGCCGTGGACAATAATATCAGGACTGATAGATTTCAATCCTAGAATGAAATGCCGTCTCAATTCACTCACCCTCGCGATTTCTTCCGCCTGTTCATTTCGAATAATTTGAAGTGCCTTGGCGAATCCCATTATTGTCGGAATATTTTCCGTGCCGGATCTCATTCCCTTTTCTTGTCCCCCGCCGAAAATTATCGGTTCAATGGGAATATTCCTGCGAATATATAAAGCCCCAATTCCGCAAGGTCCATAGATTTTACTTCCATCTAAAGTGAGTAAATCAACACCGAGTTGTTCAACATTTAATTCCTGGAAACAGGCGGTTTGCGTGGCGTCAGTGTTAAAGAGTGGGTACTTTACAACGGGGACAGTCTCGTTTACTTCGCCGACGACCTTTCCACGAGACGAATCGCCCCGCGCTGCTAAGTCTCGTGGAAAGGTGTCGGCTTCGTTTCGAGATTGTCCCCGACTGTGCGCCTCGATCAACGAATTTCGAAAATGCCGAACAATTTTCGCGATCTCCCTAATAGGTTGAACAACACCAGTTTCATTATTGACAGCCATGACGGAAACGACGACGGTATTAGCCCGAATTTTCTTTTTCAAATCATCAAGTTTAACAACGCCCGAAGAGTCAACACCAATAAAATCGACTTGCACTCCCCTTCTCTTCAATTCAGCCGTACATTCAAGAATAGAAGAATGCTCTATCTCGCTTACGAGAACATGCATATCTTTGTATTCAATTCCTTTGGAATGCGCATATTCAATCGGTCCCGCAAGTGCCAGATTATTCGCTTCCGTGCCACCTCCCGTAAAAACAATTTCATCGAGGTGCGCGTGAATAAAATCCGCAACCCTTTTTCTGCCATCGTTTATCGCGTTCTTGGCAGAGACACCTTCTCTGTGCCATGAAGATGGATTCGCGTATTTCATGGATGAATACTTTCTCATCTCGCGCAAAACACGCCCATCTATCGGAGTGAGTGAAGCGTAATCGAGATATATACGGTGGCTAAACATACTTTAAACTTTACACTATTCACTTTTCACTGTAAACCGCAAACTTTGCTATAATGGACGCATGATATATTTGAACAATATTATCGCCAACCCACTCCTCCTCGGTTTTATCATCCTCACCCTCGCGACTTTGGTCTTGCTCGGTCTTGTCTTTTCGCTATATTTCAAAATGCGCAAGTTCTTGGTTGGCATTGATTCAAAACATATAGGAGATTCTTTGACGGTAGTTTCTTCAGGTCTCAAAGATATGCAAGAATTTAGAAGCGACCTGGAAAAATATCTAACCGATGTTGAGAAGCGTCTACGAAGAAGCGTGCAATCAGTTCATACGGTCCGTTTCAATCCATTCAAGGGCACTGGCGGCGGAAGCAATCAGAGCTTTGCCACGGCTTTCATAAATGAAGACGGTGATGGCGTCGTTATCTCCACTCTTTATTCCCGCGACCATGTGAGTGTTTTCGCCAAACCCGTGAAGAAACATATTTCGGAATATGAACTGTCAGGTGAAGAAAAAGAAGCTATATCGGCCACTTCTCTATCATAAGCATCGACCGCCCTCCCTTTATTTCCTGCCAGATTTCTTCCGTAATATATGGCATGAATGGATGAAGCGCTCGTAGTATTGAATCTAATATGTATAACAATAGTTGCTTGCGCGACGCTATTTCTTCCGGCCTTCCACTCTCGAAAATCTTCTTGCTTTCTTCGATTATCACATCAGCAAAACGATGCCAGACATAGTGATATAGTTTTTCCCCGGCGAGATAGTAGCGGAAGTTTTCCATATCGGAAGTAATATTCGCGAGTAAAGTCTGCAATTCTTTGTAAAGTATTTCGTCAGTCGCCTCGCCACTTGGGCGGGAGGAGTCTCCCGAGGAGGAGCGAAGCGACGAGCGAGGGAGAGCTCCTCCCGC
>CAYHQT010000006.1:0-21362 GCA_964358975.1 uncultured Candidatus Saccharibacteria bacterium
TCCAATACGCGCCGGCAATGTGAGTGAGCTTGAATGAATCTGGCGCTATTTCTTTTGCCGGATTTTCTAGGTGACCACCGCGACATAGGTCGCTAAAGGGAACAGTCTCGCTTACTTCGCCGACCACACTTCCACGAGACAAATCGCCCCGCGCTGCTAAGTCTCGTGGAAATGTGTCGGCTTCGTCCCGAGACTGTTCCCGATTTCGCGCTGTGTCGGTACCAGCAGTATAAACAGTAATAGGTTCTTTTTTGGCTACGATTTCTTCAATAAGCTCCAACTTATAAGAATTGTTCTTGAATATTTCGCGGGCTTCCTCGGCTTTGATTTCCGAGCCTTTTACTTCATACCAAGAGGGAAGAAGCTTTCGCATTCTTTTTTCAATATTTTTCAAATCTCCCTCAACGATAGGTTTTGCGAATTCAAAATCATAATAAAAACCATTGTCAATGACTGGCCCAATCGTCGCTTTGGCGTCAGGATACAAATCCAACACGGCGGTGGCGAGGAGGTGGGCGAGAGTGTGACGCTTGTTATTTAATTTTTCGTCCGCGTGATCCATGGTTAATATCATACCCTTTTAAGGAAAATTTATCAAAACAAGTGTATGCACTTGATTATAAGAGCTATTTAGCTATATAATCTTATACACATATAAAAAAAGCACTATTCATTGTTCTCACATTAATTATTAGTATTATTGCGTTCTCAATTTCTGCAGGAATTATTGCGGCCATAATAACCATCTTAGTTAATTCGGGTTGGAATCTGTCATCGGGAACTACATTTTTTGTAGGTATTTTATCTGAGATCATAAAATATAGTCTAGCGATACTGGTTGGTATCAAGAGTTACAGAACTCTGAAAAAGAGGTTTCTCATAAATAATATCGTATTATGAAATAGCATGGAATTTCTATATTGGCGGCTATCAGCCGGCGCAGAAGTGGTTGAAGGACAGGCGGGGGAGAAAATTGACGAATGAGGATATTGAACACTATCAGAAGATGGTGGTGGTGTTGGTGGAGACGGGGAGGATCATGAAGGAGATAAACAAAGTTAAGTCGAGTTATAAGCTAGTTGATGCGACAAAACATTAATAATCCAATCGAATATCAGCTATGAGAACATGGCCACTTGGGTACGAAAAATCAAAACAAAAAGCTAAAGCACTTTATTCAAAGATTGGCCGTGTTCAATCTCCAGCTCTAAATGATGAACAAGTTTCTTTTACCAATGAAGGATTTAATCATTTACTTAGAAAAGGTCGTATACCCAGACCAAAGAACGAACAAAAACGGAGGTTTGTATTAACCCCATATATTGAAAAAATTATCAGAAATCCTAAAGCAAATATCAGGTATGAACGTCGAAACACTAGGATTATTATTAATCGCCATGGTGAGAAGATTCTTGTTCAATCAATCGCAGACTTCTGGGTATTTACCGAAAAGATTGATGATTGTATAATCAAGGTTGTTATTAGACAATTGAATCCAAATGGTTTTAAACATTTCATGAGTGTTATGGGTAATAATGTACAGATTGACAAAAAGGCGAGAAACAAATTTGAAAGCAAAAAACCCCGTAAATAACGAGGTTTTTTGGTGTGTCTGCCATCAGCTATGTTGCCGATAGGGACTGACGCCCCGCAGACACATATTGATTATACGCATAAAACTTCAAAATGGTCAAGAGAAGCCTGTGGATTAAAAAATAGTTAGTTTTTGTATCATTTCAACCTCGACCTTCGCAAAAACGCCGGTATCGCGCCCCAATCATCGTCTTCATTGGCTTTCTCCGCGTCTTTCTTGATATCAACAATCTTGCTTTTGTCTTTATCAACGGCTTCATTCTTTTTGGAATCGGTCACAGAATTGAAAATCTTACCTCGTTCTTTCTCACCAATTCTCATAATAGAAGAAATGGATGAATCGTTGGTATTTGCCGCGGCGGCGCTGGCATTGGCGACCGAAGTCGCCCTCTGCGCCGCGGCACTACCTTCTGGAAAGCCCGTCGCGATAACCGTAATTTTGATTTCATTTTTCTTTAGCTTATCATCGCGCACCGTGCCGAAGATTATTTTGGCTTCAGGGTCTATTGACTCCGTAATAATCTTGGCGGCATCTTGAATTTCGAACATGGTTAGGTCTTCGCCGCCGGCAATGGAGAAGAGCACGCCCTTGGCGCCAGCGATTGAAACATCAAGGAGTGGGCTATTGATGGCGGCTTTCGCGGCTTCTATGGCTCTGTTCTCGCCGGATGCCGTGCCAATACCCATGAGCGCTGAACCGGCGTTTTCCATGACGGTGCGGATATCGGCGAAGTCTATATTAATAAGTCCGGGCGTGGTGATAAGGTCGGAAATACCTTCGACGGCATGGCGCAGGATTTCATCGCAAGAAGCGAACGCATTCCTGACGGTAGTAGTTTTGTCAATCGCCGAAAGTAATTTATCATTTGGAATGACAATGATAGCATCTACTTCCTTACGCAATTCTTCGAGAGAAGAATCGGCGATTCGCGCGCGTTGACGACCTTCGAAGTAAAAAGGTTTTGTGACGACGGCAACCGTAAGACATCCTAGTTCCTTCGCGGTGCGGGCGACGATCGGGCTCGCACCACTGCCGGTACCTCCACCAAGTCCGCAGGTGACGAAGACCATATCCGCACCTTTGACGGCTTCCTGAATCTCATCTTTCGTTTCTTCGACGGCGCGGCGACCGAGATCTGGATTCATGCCGGTGCCTAGGCCACGAGTTAAATTCTTGCCAATATGAATGCGTTTCTTCGCGAGGGAACGGTGTAAATCCTGTGAATCGGTATTTATAGCCATAAAATCAACGCCACGGACTTTGCAGTTTATCATATGATTGACCGCGTTCATTCCGGAGCCGCCTACGCCTAATACTTTGATTCGAGCAAATGCTTCAATTTCGGGAGTTATGTTGGGCATAAGGTTTAGTTTATGATGGGAAACGCGAAGTTTCTACTTGTGTGGATAATATGTAAGGTATCTTAACATATGAAATTAAGGGCGCAAGCGTAAGTATTAGATGGATACATCAAACACAGATCACAAAAATACGCGAGATAATTACGGCAAAAACTGCCTGACCCAATCAGAGGATTTTCTCCACAACCTTTTTGCCAGAGAATTGAAAGTCGTTTCGATATTTCCCGGCTCATCATCGGAATTAAGTCCCCAAATACAAAGTCCGTAAGCGACAGCCCATGTGGCGTCTTTGAAAGAAGATTTGCCTTCATTAAGACCGAGAGTACCGATGCGTGAAGGTAGACGCAAAGAAGCGCGAGCCACGGCATCAATAGAATTCAAAGCTGAACCACCGCCGGTGATAATAATTCCCGCTGGCAAAAGACCATTTCTGCCTATCTTTTTCAGATGGGCTTCGATAAGTTCAAAAATATCGGATAATCGCGCGGTGATTATTTCCTCGAGCTTTTTTCTCGGATACGAACTACCGGTGATGGCGCCAACTTTGATCTGTTCGGCTTCTTCGAGAGGAACCTTGAGTCCAAGAGCAATGTCATTCGTAATATCCGTCGAGCCGATGGGGAAAACTTCAAGTGATGTCGGAATATTATTTTCGAAAACCGCGATTGATACGGTCTCCGCGCCGATATTGGCGAGAACACATCCGGCAATCTTCTGTGTTTTTCCCAAAGTGACAAAACCGGCGGCAACCGGAGCCGCCATAATATCCTCGACTTCTATACCGGCTTCATTCACCGCTTGAATAAGGTCGGCGACATGATGGTCTAGGCATGTAAGAAAGAGCATTTTCAATTCAACTTTATTACCTTTCATGCCTTCCGGTTTACCTAAAGCCACGGCGCCATCTATTTTGTACTGTAAAGGAATAGCGTATATGACGCGGCGATTTGCGATATACGCGTGAGGAATATCTTTTTCAGTTTGTTCATGGAGTTTCTCCAAGTCAAGCGAGGTAATTTCCGCGTCAGCACGGGAGGTGATCATTGAGCTTGTCACTGTAGTACTGCTAAGGCCGATACCGCCAATGCCAATAAAAGCCTTTTTGACCTTGACCCCCGCTTTCTCTTCGGCATTTTGGATAGCCCTTCGCACGCTCGTCGCCACATCGCGAACATTGGTAACATAGCCGTGCCGCAGGCCATGGGATTCGGCCATTCCAACGCCAAGAATCTTGGGAAAACCTTTTTCATTTTTTTCTTTGGCACTAGTAACAACCACCTTCACATGATAGGTGCCGATATCTATTCCGGTAATTATATTGCGGGACATTTTTTGTAAGTGCGCAAGGCGCAAGTACACAAGCACGCAAGTGCGCAAGCAATCATGGTACAGGACTACGGTCATTGTCGTGATTACTTGCGTACTTGCGCCTTGCGCACTATCTTAGATTGCGAATATCTTCCTAAATCTAATCTCAACTCTTTCCATTGTAGCGCTATGAGCGTAACCTTTCAAATGTGTACAACCGTGAATGAATAAGTACGCGAAGAAATTGTCGTATGTTCGCGCGAATTTCACCGCTTCTTTTTTCGTTTCGCTTGGGCAAATGTAAATTTCTCCTTCACTCTTCGAATATGGAAAACTTAAAATATCGGTTGACTTATTTTGTCCTCGGTATGTGGCATTATATTTTCTAATCGTTCTAGGATTTGTAATTATAAAAGCTAGTTTATAATCCGTGCCAAGAATAGCGTTTTTTATCGCGTCAAAATTAACAGCCGGTATTTTGGCTTTATTTGTATTTACTATAATTATTTTCATTTAGTCTCTAATTTATAGCCGAAAACTATTTTCTCGCAGGTTTTACTGGTGCCTTGCCTTGTTTGACGAGTTCTGCCAAATTTACCTTGCGATTGATAGACTTCAATGCTTTTTGCTTGATTTTGTAATGAGACTGCACTCGGCCACTGAAACGGATAGAACGCATGCGAGGTATTACGCCGAAGCTCTGAACCTTGCGGCTGAAACGACGCAAAACGCCGAGACTATTTTCGTTGGGATTTCGGGTTATTTCTACATTGATCATGATAGATATAAGTTAACATAACTTCTCCCGAAACACAACTTCGCCGACACTTCCCGGAGTGAGCCTTAGCGGAGCGGAGCGATTAGGGCTCACGGAGGGAATGTGTCGGTGAAGTGGTGTTTCGGGGTTTATTATTTCCAATAATTCGCCTCCGCCTTTTTCATATATTTCGGCAAATCTTCGAGCGAAACTATTTCCTGGGCATGAGTGTCGTTTTTCCTGACAATCGCGGTTTTATCGACCGCCTCTTTTTTGCCCATGACTATGACATACGGCGTATGGTATTTTTCCACCGAAGAGACTTGCGCGCCGAGACGGTCTTTTGCCAGGGAAAGATATAGCGGTACTTTCACTTGTCGTAATTTCTCAATAACATCAAGTGAAAGAAGTTTCGAATCCATACCGAGTTGGACAAAAGAAGCGATCGGTCTTTTCATTTTCGTAAGAGTTTTACGTAATTCCGGTTTATTACCCTTGACGAGAATTGAAATGCCGACGCCGGTAATATCGCGTTTTAAGTTTAATTTTCTGGAAAGACCATTGTAGCGAACGCCCACCGCCAATATCCGTTTGCCTTTTCTGACCGCTTCAGGGTCTGTATTCACAATAGCGAAAATCGTTTCGGTGCAATACTTGCGATTTGCTATCAGAGAATTATTAATAGAATAGGGGATATTCATGCTATCAAAATATTCAAGCAATTCTTCGAGATGATGACGGCTGTTTTCACACAAGAAATCCATGGATTTCGGCGCGAGTTCGTTCAATTGTTTGGAAGACTCATCGCAAGAAGAAAGTAATTCCAATGGGTCATCTTTCAGAACTTGCCTACATTCCGCGTTCATATCATTCACGTGTTTTCTGTAATACGCGGTCAATTCTCGGACAAATCTCTGCATGGAATCATGGTCTCCCAAACTATTCACTTCAACCGCCGTGTCAGAATACCCCTCTTCCGCGAGCATAATCCTAGCTGTTTGTATTAGTGTGGCTTCGGCAATACTTCCCGAACTCCCAATAATCTCAAGATCGGCATAACGATGATAGCCGTCTTTCTTACTACCGCCCTTGCATGCATCCTTGAAATAGAGCATTACAGGTTGAGGCAAATCCTGCATATTTTCTTCTTGATATGTTCGCATAAGAGCGATTTTCTCTTCGGCATGAAGGGGAAGCCGGCCGTGTTTGTCTGATTCATCATCAATAGAATCGCCATTTTTCAAATCTCTGGCACCATCCGAATCGGCTTTCGTTATGGTTATGCTTTTTGCCGGAAAAAAACCGTAATAAACCGCAACCTCGCCGATTTTATCCAAATTTTCATAGGCGATGAATTTGCCGTCAGCTTTTTTGTTTTGTTTGCGCTTATTCATGGTGTCTAATTTTTATCTTCTCCAGGCCAAAGTGAAACGGTGGTTATTGGTAGAAGGCGAAGAAACGGCCGACCGACTATGAGCTTGCGATCGAGTGCTCCCCAAATCCGCGAATCGGAGCTTTGGTTGCGATTGTCTCCCATTACGAAATATTCCGAAGGTTTAAGCTCCACGGTAAATGTATCTCGCGCGGAATGATTGGACGCGAGATATGACTGATCCAAGACGAAGCCATCCGGATTTGCTTGGTTTGTGATTGTGATTATTCCGTCACTCACATTCACCGTGTCTCCGGGTAAACCAATAATGCGTTTGATATAGTAAACACTTGGATTATTGGGATATTTGAAGACAATTACTTCATCTCTTTTTGGTTCTTCAAATCGATATGACAATCGGTCAACAATCAAAAATTGTCCTGAAGCGAATGTTGGGTCCATGGAAGCGCCGCTTACTATGAATGGTTCGGCGATGAAATATCTTATGGGAAGGGCGATAATGAGGGCGATGATTATGGTTTGGAGCCATTCGCGGAATGTCTGCCAGCCGGAATTTTTATTCTCGTTCGGATCGGGATTCATGGGACTATTGTAATACTATTTTGGGGGTTGCGCAAGGTTTGCGATTTGGCTTTTATCTATGAATGAAAAGTGATAGGATGGCGGTATGAAAAAGGACAATCAAATCGTTCGGAATAATAGTTTTACCGAGTTTCTGCTTTACACTACATCAAACGGAAAGGTAAAGGTGGAGATATTCTTGCATGATCAGAATATTTGGCTGGCTCAAGATAAAATTGCTCTCCTGTTTGGTGTTCAAAGACCAGCAATTACCAAACACCTAAAAAACATTTTTGAAAGTGGTGAATTGATTGAAAATCAGGTTAGTTCCATTTTGGAACATACCACGCAACACGGCGCCTTAGAGGGGAAGACACAAACTCAATCTGTAAAATTTTACAATCTAGATGCTATTCTTTCCGTCGGATATAGAGTAAACAGCGCTCAAGCGACGCAGTTTCGCATTTGGGCCACAGAAAGGCTAAAAGAATACATCATCAAAGGCTTCACTATGAATGATGAGCGGCTCAAAGATCCTAACGGATTCTTCGGACATGATTATTTCGAAGAACAATTGGCGAGGATTAGAGATATCCGTTCGAGTGAAAGGCGGATGTATCAAAAAGTGACTGATATTTATGCGCAGTGCAGTGCCGATTATGATCCGAATAAAGAAATCACCAAGCAATTCTTTGCAACAGTACAAAACAAGCTTCACTTTGCCATTACTGGCAAAACAGCTGCGGAAATAATACAGGAAAGAGTCGATAGCAAAAAACAGAATATGGGACTTACTGTTTGGAAAAATGCTCCAAAAGGCGAGATTCGAGAGACTGATGTCGTCATCGCGAAAAACTATCTGCAAGAAAAAGAGCTTGATTATTTGAATAGGATCGTCACTATGTATCTCGATTACGCTGAAATGCAAGCACAACGCGGAATAATCATGCGTATGAAAGATTGGGTAGAAAGACTTGATGCATTCCTAAAGTTTAATGAACGAGATATATTGGCAGATACAGGCAAAATCAGCCATGAAGTGGCTGAGGCGTTGGCTCTCAAAGAATACGAGAAATACAGAGTGGTCCAAGACAGAAACTACATCTCTGATTTTGACAGGGAGGTAAAGAAGATTTTAAGCGCGAAAAAGAAGAGTAAAAATAAGAAATAACAACTTTTTGCCGGCGCCGGCAAAAAGTCCCAATGATATGTCTACTCAAGATCCCAGAAACATGGAAGTTATCCACAACCATATCGGTAATGTCAACGAAATGGTACCCCAACTCCGTTTCCCCGACTTTAAGGGTGAATGGGAGGAAAAGAGGTTGGGGGATTGTCTAGATTATGAACAACCTACGGATTACATTGTTCATAGTATTGAATATGATAATTCCTACAAGACATGATGTTCAGCTTCGAGAAAAGAAGGACTTAGTCAAAAAATTCATTGAAGAGAATTTACCCAAGATTGATAAATCAGGGAATGTTGAAAAAGCATTCAATGAATTCTGGTCAAGTGAACGCGCGGGAAGTTTGAAGACTATTGCAAAAAATGAAAATATTCCAATTGATAAAATAGAGCAATTAGTCGGAGAATATCTCTATACTCAACGAATGCCACGCGGACAAGATATTGTCGATTTGCTTCCTAAGACACCAAAGATATTAGAAAGGCAAGGAATCATTAATCGCATAAAAAGCGCTATAGAAAATATAGTAGAGAAGTTTGAGTGGTAGTATGTACAAAGGATTGCGCAAACTCTCCCAATATGCGATACTCTATTTCATGGTAGTCCGAATGCGGGCAACGCGAGCACACCGCGATAATAGGAGGTCGCATCACGCACTAGACAGCGCGCGATTTTCCAAGTGCGGGAATTGTGGCGCGGCGCATAAAAGTCATACTATCTGCATGAATTGTGGATGGTATAATGGCAGGAAAGTCCTCGACCTCGCGGCGAAAACAGCGAGGAAAGCCAAAAGAAAGGCGGACGCGAAGAAATAGTTCGGAGTCGTCGGTTCATTGATTGATTTCCAGGGTTTGATTCGGCGCAAATGAAACATGGAAATTAATTAAGCATCACAAATGTTCATTCATGAGTAATTAGTTCTTTAACCACAATGGCCAATCGCCATCTATCTCGTTCAATAGTATTACAATCTCTCTTCGAATGGGATGTATGCGGTATGCACGACCTCGATATGAAAGCCATTATCGCGCGAGACATAAAAGAATTCGCGCCGGGAATGATGGATGCCTCTTTTATTGAAGCTCTTGTCAGGGGTATTACAGCGAAAAGGGAAGATATTGATAATATAATAATGAAAGCGGCACCGGATTGGCCGATAGACAAGATTTCTCCGGTTGACCGCAATGTTCTTCGAATCGGACTTTATGAATTGCTTTTCTCCGACCGCGATGAGGTGCCAGCCAAGGTTGCTATAAATGAGGCAATAGAACTTGCTAAAACATTTGGCGGGGAAACTAGCGGTAGATTCGTGAACGGTGTGATGGGCGCTGTTTACAAAGAATTAGGAGAGCCCGATAAGGATGCCTTACCTTCCAAGCAAAAAAAAGCTGAAGTGCCGTATGAACAGATGCCTATTCAACATTTGGGCGGAGCCGTGGTTTACGGCAAAGAAGGTAAAGATATTTACATGGCATTCGTCCATGATGTTTTTGGCCATTGGACTCTGACAAAAGGGAGAATTCCAGATGGCATTAATCCAAAAGATGGTACAGTTGCCAAAGTAAAAGAGGAAATTGGTTTGGTCGTGACGATAAAAGCTGATTTGGGTTCCAACGAATATATCGCTAATGACCCGGATATTGGAAAAACGCGAAAACAAGTCCATTATTACCTCGCGGAGTCGGATTTCGATAAATTGAGTTTAGTGAAAAAGCCTGGACTAGATGACGCGAAATGGTTCAAATTGTCGGATATTGCCGAATTGAATTTTTATGATGATATCTTGCCGATTGTGACGAAGGCGGTTACATTGTTAAGCCAGCAATCATGAAAACGGATATAGAAAAATTCGCGAAACAGATTGGCGTTGAATTTAGCGATATATCGCTTTTGCGTACTGCCTGTACGCACCGGTCGTATCTGAATGAAAATAAAGGGACTGGTTTGGAACATAATGAAAGAATGGAATTTCTGGGTGACGCGGTTCTTGAATTGGTGGTCACATCATATCTTTTCAGGAAATATTCGAAGAAAGCGGAAGGAGAATTGACTTCATTTCGTTCAGCTCTGGTGAATACCGTGAGTTTGACTAAAGTCGCCAACACAATCAATTTAAATGATTACATCATGCTTTCTCGTGGCGAAGCCAAAGATAATGGCCGAGCCCGTTCCGTCATTCTCGCCAATGCCGTCGAGGCGGTAATCGGCGCGATATATCTTGACCGAGGATATAATGCCACCGCCAATTTCATTTCCGACCATCTTTTGAATACAATTGATATCGAGGAAATCGTGAAAAATAAAAGTTGGATAGACGCGAAAAGCCGTTTTCAGGAAAGATCGCAAGAGAAAGTTGGTGTGACTCCATCATACAAAACATTAAAAGAAATTGGGCCAGACCATAGCAAACAATTTACCTTGGGTGTCTTTATCGGAGATGTGCAGATAGCGACTGGCACAGGGCTTTCGAAACAGGAGGCGGAACAAAAAGCGGCGGAGAAAGCGCTTGAGATAAAAGGGTGGTAAGAAAAATTACCCAAAATAATATCATGCCCTTCGAACATTTATTTTCAAATATCGTGAATTATATTGAAATAGGAGCCGCGCATGGCGGCTATACTTTTCTTTTTCTAATATCAATAATCGAAGCTATTCCGATTATTGGCGCGACCGTGCCGGGGCATACGGCTGTTATTGTTTCGGGATTTTTAGCGAGAATCGGAATATTCAATTTATGGATTGTAATAATTCTCGCGTCTCTCGGGGCTATTATTGGAGACATGATAGGTTTTCATTTGGGCAAAAAATACGGCATGTCCCTTATAGATAGATTCAAATCAAGATTTTTCATAAGTGAGAAGCATATTGAGAAAACGCGAAGTTTGCTCAATAAGCATACCGGCAAAGCTCTTATTATCGGCAGATTCAACCCGCTCACGCGTCCGCTCATGCCTTTTATCGTTGGTGCCAGCCATGCGTCAATCAAGACTTTTTGGCTCTATAATATTATCGGCGGGATTTTATGGGCGAGTTCATCGGTAATGATAGGATATATTTTCGGTTCGGGATATAATGTGGCCGCGCGTTATATCGGTAAGGGCGTTGTTGTCGCGGTTCTGGCGACGATTCTCATAATTTGGGGATATAGATTTGTTAATATGCGTTTTCATATATTTAGGCGTTATGAACTATTTGCTTTGACAATAAATGTCCTTTCATTCTGGGCACTGGCAAAAACAATGGAAGACGCGTGGGCGGTCCAGTCATTTATGGCGCAGTTTGATATCTGGGTGAATCAATTCATGGCAAATCTGACTGCCAATGTCATGCCGATTGCCGGAATGATTGCAGGCTTCATAAGCATCGTTGGTAGTACAAAAGTAGTGATTGTCGCCACGACTATTATCGGTATTACTTTCATCCTGAGAAAGAAGTGGCGGTCGGCAACCATCATAATATTCTCGGTTGGTTCAACTGGTTTTATAGTTGAAATCATGAAAACATTTTTCGAACGCGCGAGACCGGAGAATGCTTTGCGGATTTTTACCGACTATAGTTTTCCCAGCGGGCACGCGGCTCTGGCGGCGGCATTCTTCATCGCCATCGCGTATCTCTTTGCGCCGAAGATTCATTCTTGGGTCAAGAGGGAATTATTAATTGTCGCTTGCGTGATTGCCATCACCGCGATTGGCATTAGTCGCCTCGTCCTGAATGTGCACTGGGTCTCCGATGTTGTCGCCGGCTGGTCGCTCGGCATATTCTGCGCCACGGCGGTGATCCTTTTAGTTCGTTACACCGGATCACTTATAATGTGGAAAAGTTTAAAAAAATATTAATTTATAATCCTATGCGTAATTTGGTTCTAATCAGGCATGGCGAAAGCGTGTATAACAAAGAGAAAATATTTTGCGGTTGGACTGATGTGGAGCTCTCGGAAAAGGGGAAAGAGGAAGCGCATAATGCGGGACGATTACTGAAGAGAGAGGGCTATTCATTCGACATGGCTTTTACATCTGTTTTGAAAAGGGCGATTAATACCTTGAATATTGTTCTTGGGGAAATGAATGAGGAGAATATTCCGATAGAATATTCGTGGAGATTGAATGAAAGGCATTACGGAGCCTTGCAGGGTCTGAAGCATGAACAAATGACGAAAGAATACGGAGCAGAGCAGGTTCATTCGTGGCGCAGGAGTTATAAAGTGAAACCTCCGCAATTGGAATTGAATGATTCGCGATATCCAGGCAATGATGAGAAATACGGAAATTTGGACAAGAATGATATTCCGCGCGGTGAATCATTGGAGGATACGGTGGAAAGAGTATTACCTTATTGGAATGAGGAAATCATGCCGAAAATCCTTAAAGGGAAAAAAGTCGTAGTTTCAGCGAGTGGTAATAGCTTGCGCGCTCTAATAAAACATATTGACGGAATGAGTGATGAGGAAATAATCGGTTTGGAAATAAAGACCGGCGCACCGCTTATTTACGAACTCGAAGATAATAGTTTGAAGTCGATCAGGCATTACTATTTGGAGTAATCGATTATTCAGCCCCATCGCTTCTGGCGGGAACAGCTCTTCCTCGCTCGTCGTTTCACTCCTCCTCGGAAGACTGTGTCCCGCCAGAAGCGATGGGGCGATTACCGCTTTCGTGGAAATGATAAATGTGTTGTAATCTTTCAACAAATTACATCATGTCTGGCGAGTTAGTAAATAAGCCATTATTTCATAATTATTTTTGACGAGTCGTCAAAGATGTTAGATTGAGCGGTAATCGATTGACGGAGGAGTATAATTGTTCGAGCGAGAGTTAATCAACTCGCCTAATAATATGGCAGACCCAATCAAGAAGCCGGTTCCTCCGGTACCGCCACAGCCGACAACGCCGCCTACAACGGCATAGTCAACAAAAGGAAGCCCCGTATTGGGGTTTTCTTTTTTTATACATAAAGACCCCTCGCGTATTACTACGCGAGGGATTGTTAGGCTTTTGTTTGTAAACTCAAGCTTTGTGTTCCATGCACCACGCTCTGGCGTTTTGAAACATTCGAAGCCATGGTGAAGCCTCAAGGTTTTGCCAAGAGGCAGGCATCCATGGCAATTGCCACAAACGGAAACAACGTTCAGGATGCGGCATCATCGCCAAGTGGCGGCCATCCGGAGAGCAGAGTGCTGTAATCCCGCCAGGCGAACCGTTCGGATTGTGAGGATACTCTTCCGTGCGGTTGCCATACGAATCAATATAGGTTAGAGGAGACAAATTGTATTTTTTGACCCCTTCTCCTATAGACTTTAATGGATAGATCAACCGACCTTCGCCATGAGCTACCCAAATGCCAAGCTTTGATCCCTCCATACCTTTCAAGAGGATCGAAGGACTGGGTAGAATTTCCACCTGAACCCAACGAGACTCAAATCGGCCGGAGGTATTATGAACAAATCTCGGCTGATAGTGATCAGATGGTCTGCCATATCCATCTATTTCAACAAACGGGATTAGTCCAAGAAGTGCCATGAGCTGACAGCCGTTGCACACGCCGAGGGAGAAGGTGTCCCTACGAACATAGTAGAAACGGTCGAACATTTCTTCAAGCTTCTTGTTGAATAAGATTGTCCCGGCCCAGCCTTTGGCTGAGTCGAAAACATCCATGTAGGAGAAACCGCCGGCGAAGATAACACCCTGGAATTGATCCAGGTCGATTCTATCTTCGAGGAGATCACTCATTGTAACATCCCATGGAGCAAGGCCAGCGGCCGCGCAGGCGGCTTGCATTTCACGATCGCCATTCGTACCTTCCTCGCGTATGACTGCCACTTTTGGCTTGTCAGGCGAGTTAAGGAATTCAGGCGGAGTCGTTATCGGAGTGAATGAGAGCTTATAATTGAGAGGCTCCAAATTACACCTGTTCTTACTACCAAGACCGAAGTATTCGATTTTGGCACATTCGGGATTCATCTGTAATTTCTCAATTTCATAACTTGTATGTTCCCACCAAAGTCGGAGCTCGCTCACTGTTGTTGCAAACACATCGTGATGGCTGTCACGAATGAGACACTTATCCGAATTGCTTGTCGAACCGACAAACGAAAACGGAATGTTGAATTCAGCGCATATTGCACGGATAGGTCTCTCGTTGTTCGGCAGGTATTCCAGGATGAAACCAAGCTCTTCAGCAAATAGCTCATCAAGGATGTCCATATCGTCTACCACATTCCAACTCGTGACTTTCATGGTGAACCCGCACCAGCTTGCCATGCACATTTCGGCAACCGCGGTTATGAAGCCGCCGTCGCTCCGATCGTGAATCGCCAAGATGAGACCTTCATCAATCATCTTCTGCACCGCAAGAAATGAGTTCTTGAGGAGCTTCGGATCATCGATATCAGGTGTTTTGTTGCCAAGCTGGTTGAAGGCTTGAGCTAGAGCAGAACCGCCGAGACGATTCTTGCCCAAACCGAGATCTATTAAGCCGAGAAAACTTTCACCGGGCTTCTTGATATCGGGTGTAACTTTCTTGGTAATGTCCGGCACGGGTGCATAGCCGAGAATGACCAATGAACCGGGAGATTTAACGAGTTCTCCCTGAACATTTGCGATTGGAGTCAAACTGTCCTTACCGCCATCAGGCGCGATTTCGAGGCCGTTAATTCCAAGCTCGATCATGAAATCGGACATGGCTTTTACGGCATCATATAGAAGAGCGCCTTCGTGAGGCATCTTCGCTGGCCAAATCCAATTGGCGCGACAGCGAATATATTGCAAACTTCTAATTCGGACTGAAGCTATGTTGGTAAGCATTTCACCCACCGCCATGCGCGCTCCAGCCTCAGGATCAATGAGCATCCTTATTGGATTTTCACCAATCGCCGAAACTGCTCCGGTCAAACCGAAATGGCTTTGTGCATTGACGCTGTTATCGGCGATCGGAATTTGGGCGATGCCACAGCATTGCTGTTGTGCCACCAGCCCAGTGACGCTTCGGTCCTCTTTATGGACCAAATATCCTTTTGAACCGACGGAAGGAAGTTTGAAGACGGCTTCAATCGCTTGGGCTACCGTAATATCCGGCAGTTTTAGCGGTTCAAGTTTCTTCGGCTTCCGATTCGATTCAAAGGTTTTCTGGGGCATTTTCGTGAGAACTTGCTCTAAATTTAGATCAACGGGTATTTGTCCATTCAGAGGATCTTCAACGACAACTTTTCCATTGCCGGTGATTTTTCCTAGAACTTCACAGTTCACTCGTTCTCGTTTGCAGATTGACTGAAAAAGCTCGATCTGTTCCGGCCTGATCAAGAGTCCGTATCCTTCTTGGAATTCAGCGCTCGAGATTTGGAGAACTGACATGGTTTGGTCGCCGAGCACAATCTTACGAATATCGATGGTTCCGCCAAGCGGTTCCAAAAGCTCCGTGAGAACATTGCTCGGTCCGCCAGCTCCTTGATCATGAATGCTTGAAATGGGATTTTTATCTCCTATTTCGACACAGGCTCGAATGACACGATTCACTTTATTCCCCATCTCGGCATTGCCGCGTTGAACGGAGTTAAAATCGAGCGATTCGGTATTTTGGCCTTGCATCATACTCGAGGCGGCGCCTCCGCCAACTCCGATAGGGTAAGCGGGTCCGCCAATGCGGACAATCCTCATGCCTACTTCCGGAGCCTCCTTTAAGAGGTGCTGGTCAAACAAATGACCGATGCCACCGCTGTAAAGGATCGGCTTCCTGGGTTCGCGCCATTCATCATCCACATTTTGTCCGAAAGTTCTGGTAAACCCCAGTGTAAGTGGTTCACCGAATTGTTTGCCGTAGCTCGATACGCCGTTGCTACCCTCGATAAGGATCGAAAGTGGCGAAGCGTATTTCGAAGGCTTGTCCCGGCCGACAATCTCTCCCGGTATCTCATACCGTGGAATAAAGAGATTGCCGACAAAGTATCCGGCGACACCGATTCCAGTAATGCCACCGCGTCCAACCGCGCTATTGTTGCGAATCCGTCCACCGGCGCCTGTTTGGGCGCCTGGGAAGGGCGCGACAGCTGTCGGATGATTGTGAGTTTCAGCGGTGCCGGTGTTGTGAATCACCTTGTCGCATATTCCCATTTCCGATGGTTTACCGGGTGTAAGAGGCAGAATCAAGATTGTTCCAAATCCCCGAATCACTCCAGCGTCATCGTTGGATGCCTTGAGTGTGCAGTTCTGCTCACGAAGACATTTCAAGGGTTTCTGAACGATCTGCATAAGCGTTTCCGGCATCTCGACGCCGTCAATCACTTGTAAACCTTTCCAGAAATGATGTCGGCTGTGCTCGCTGTTGGCATCGCCAAGCTGAAACAGTTCAACATCAGTCGGATTTCTTTTCATGACTTCCACGAAAAGGTAATAGTAGTACTCGATGTCCCTGGCATCCATGCCAAGTCCAAGAGCGCTGTTTATCTCTTCGAGCGCGACTTTTCCACGTCCCATGAGATCGATAACCCTAATGGGTTCCGGCGCGATGCCGGTATCAAAGCTCGTGATTCCATGAGAGTAATATTGTTCAGTCATCCGGTCAATGTCTTTGCGCGCGCATTCTCTTAATGCGTATCCTTTGCCGGTTTGATACCGATGGGTACGCTCAATCCGTACGATTGCCGGAATATCTATAGACCGGCAGATTGACACTGCGTTTGAAGAAAACGGGGTTTCGATTGAAAGTCTAGGACCTATTTCGACAACATCAGATGTTGCGAAATGAGGTTCATCCTTGGTATTGCTAGGCTCGAATGTTTCCGCGATGAGCCATTTGACTTTTTCCAATTCTTCCGGTGAGAGCGGGCCTGTGGTCTCAATATAGAAACCATGTTCCAGGACATCACTAATCTTCCTAAACATTCTATAGATCATAGGTTCCTCCTGTTGTTTTCTGTTTGTGGTTTTCAAAATTACAATGCACCTTTACAGGTGCTTACGATCTGAACTGAATATTACGCAGAAATGAGTTAATTGCAAGGCTATTTTAATGTCGCATACTTCGCGCCCTCACCAAGCTCTTCCTCAATGTGCAAAAGCTGATTATACTTCGCGACGCGTTCTGTTCTCGAAAGTGAGCCGGTTTTGATGAGACCGACACCTGTGCCAACCGAGAAATCGGCGATAGTCGTATCTTCTGTTTCGCCTGAACGATGAGAGATTATTGAAGAGTAACCAGCTTTTTTCGCCATTTTTATAGTGTCAATCGTTTCCGATACCGTGCCTATTTGGTTTAACTTTATAAGTATCGAGTTCGCGACTTTTTTTTCAATACCCATAGAAAGTCTTTCAATATTTGTCACGAATAAATCATCACCAACCAATTGTATTTTGGAACCTAATCTTTCAGTTAATAAGACATAACCATCCCAATCGTCTTCCGCCAAGCCATCTTCTATAGAAATAATAGGGAACTTATTTACAAGTTCTTCATACCAAATAATCATTTCTTCCGCTGTTTTCGATTTGTTTTCACTCGTAAGAATATATTTACCATCCTTGAATAATTCCGTGGCGGCGATATCCAAAGCCAAAGATATTTCTTTACCGGCTTTGTATCCGGCTTTTTCTATAGCTTTCATTATAAGTTCAAGAGCCATTTCATTGGACGCAAGCGTTGGCGCGAAACCGCCTTCATCTCCGACTGTCGTGGGTAAATTCATGCTTTTCAAAATACTCTTCAAAACATGGAATGTTTCCACACCTGCTCGAAGTGCTTCCTTGAAAGTTTTGAAACCATGAGGGACTATCATGAACTCTTGAATATCAGTCGAATTCTCCGCGTGTTTGCCGCCGTTTATGATGTTCATCATTGGAATTGGGATTTGGATGGGATTATTAATCTTAGCGATTCTATTGAAATATAAATACAGAGATTCCTTGGCACTATTGGCTCCAGCATGAGAAAACGCTAAGGAAACACCGAGAATCGCATTGGCGCCAAGCTTACTTTTATTTTTCGTGCCATCGAGCGCGATTAGCGCTTCATCCAAAGAACGCTGGTCGAATTCTTTGTCTTGAATTGTCTCTAGAATAGTCGTATTCACATTTTTTACCACGATTTCTACGCCCAAACCGCCATATCTTTTTGTATCATTATCGCGAAGTTCTACAGCCTCATGACTTCCGGTGGAGGTGCCACTCGGCACGGAAGCTCTTCCAAATGAACTATCGGAAAGCGTAAGTTCGACTTCCACCGTCGGATTGCCTCTGGAATCAAGAATCTCTCGCGCGTGAACATTTTCTATTTTTTGCATGAATTTGGAAGCGATCTGTTAAATGTATAGTGAGTCTATTATATGCTATTCTTCTCATTATGAAAACGAACAATACTTCTTGGGGCAAAATGGCTGACTGGTATGATGATATGCTTGAGCAATCTTCGGATTCATTTCAGGAGAAAGTAATATTGCCGAATCTACTTCGGATCGTTAATCCGAAACCAGGAATGACCGTCCTCGATAATGCTTGCGGTCAGGGATATTTTTCTCGGGCTTTCCACGAAAAAGGCGCGAAAGTTATTGCTTGTGACATTTCCAAAGAATTAATCGATTTGGCAGTAGAACATTCTCCTAAGGAAATTGAATATCATACCGCTTCTGCTGACAACCTTTCATTCATGAAAGACGCGACCGCTGACATAGCAATAATAATCCTTTCCATTCAAAACATTGAAAATATTGACGGAGTTTTCGTTGAATGCGCTAGAATTCTTAAACCGGCTGGACGATTAGTTTTGGTTTTGAATCATCCGGCCTTTCGCATACCGAAGCGTTCAAGTTGGGAATGGTCCAACCAGCCGATTGATTCATTGGCAACTGGCGCGCCGAAGATTGGACTGCCAAAAGAGATTCAATACAGAAGAATTGATGGCTATATGTCCGAAAGTCGTATTGAAATAGATATGACACCCGGAGAGAAGGATATTAAGAAGAAAAAATACACCATTTCATTCCACAGACCACTTCAAGTATATTTTAAGTCCATGAATAAATCAGGATTTGCCATTACTCGTCTCGAGGAATGGATTTCTCATAGAAAAAGCCAGAAGGGTCCGCGGGCGGAAGAAGAAGATAGGATGAGGAAAGAGATACCGATGTTTTTGTGTTTGGTGGGGAGGAAAGTGTAGGATTATTTCTTATTCATAACCTTCGCGAAAATGCCAACAAGCATAATAGTGATCGCAAGTAACGCGCCTAAGATATATGCGAATAGCATATTCACGTCCATAATTATTTATCACCCTGCCGTATCTTTGCGATCAATCCAACTACTCCAAAACCGATAACAACAATACCAGCTAGAATATATACTTCTATTAAGTTTAATTGTGAGAAATCCATGTTTTTATTTGCTTGATAATGATAAACCAATCGACCAAAATACACACATTAGTCCTATACCCAATAACGCAACAACTACATTCGTTGTTTTATTGATCATGGGTTCGAGAATCATTGATGCTAAAAATACTTGGCCGGCATTTTTGCAGATGTCAGATATTGATTCAAATTTTAACAATGAATAATTCCTCTTCATGACTACATTTTAGGCGAAATCGAGTCCTTGTCAATATTTACTGGTCAAAACATTCATGATAATATTACCTATCATGATCCAACCCGGACAAAAGCATCATCTCGGAGACAAAGCGCTTTTCTTCATGCTCCTCCAGAATATTAGCCCGGCAATATTTTTACTTTTTGTTGTCTTCATAATCGCCATCGCATGGGACACATTGAGCCAAGGGCTCGCAAATACCGGGGATGTTTTAGGGCAATTTCCATTTCTGGCAGGTTCCAGCATTGCCTCTCTAATGCCATCTTTTATTCTGATAATAATATTTCTCGCTATTATCCTTGGTTGCCTCGGCGCTCTTATTGCTTTATTAAAATACCGTTTTTTTACTTTTACCGTCGAAGAATTTGATTTACGATTGAAAAAAGGCATTTTCAATATTGAAGAAATCACCATACCATATCGTCAAATGCAAAATGTTGATGTTGTCCGAAGTCTTTTATATAGAATATTCGGTATTAGTAAACTAATAATAATGTCCGCTGGACACGATGAAGACCCGACAGATGAAGCGACGACAAGCACGGTTTTCAATCCGATTGATCGTAATCTGGCGGAAGAAATACGAACTCTCTTGGAAAGACGTATTGGTATTCAGATTATTGAACATATTGAGAAAGCGGATAGGGAGGAACAGGAAACAGAAGTAATAGAAAATCAAAATTAATCATGACAAATCTCGTCAGCCGTGCCAGAAGTGGCACGGGTTATCGTAATTTTAATTCGTGTCCTTGATTGTAAGAGTCGGATACAAAGCCAATAGGGAAATAGCGCCTATCACGGCGAACATGTATTGATTTGTCGTGAATAAAAGTCCAACCATCATTATGGCAGGCGCGATGAAATAGGAGACGGGTCGAGTAATACGGAATATACCAAGCGCGGCCGAATCGCGCGGGGAAACCGTCTTGAAAAAATATGTTTCCATCATGACTTCCGCGGTGGCAGCTCCAATTCTTGTAATGAACAAAATTAGAGCCCAGAGAGCTATACTTGGTATATTGATAAAAGACAAAACAATAGTAGCGAGTCCCATCAAAGCAAAACCCATGGCCATCATTTCTTTTTCGCCATATTTCTTGTCGGCGAGTTTGCCGAGGGGGTATTGGAAAAGCGGGAACGGCAAAAGCATAATCGTGAGAATAATGCCAATACTTTCCCAACCGAAGCCCATAGTTTTGTTCAAATAAATAGGACTGTAAACAGTCATCCAAGCGTAGAATATTTGCAAGATAATATTCGCCGTGAACAATTTTACCCAATTTTTATTATGCCCAATATGTTTAACAAGCTGCCAAGGCGAAAGGTGCATATAATTCGGGTCTTTGAATTTCGGAAAATTACGATATATAAGATACAGGAGCGGAAAGAGCATTGCCAAAGCGGCTATATAAGTATTTCGGAAATTATTCGTATTACCGATAAGCATAGTACCTATTAGAGGGGCAATTATCCATGAAGCGTTGAGCGTGGCCGTGTACATTCCACGAACCGTGCCGACATGAGCGCTATCGGTATAGACTTCCAGGAAAATATCCAATGTAAGTCCAATCAATGATATAACAGCGCTTTGTAGAATAAACAATATCGCGATAGTTGTACTAGATGTA
>CAYHQT010000007.1:0-20780 GCA_964358975.1 uncultured Candidatus Saccharibacteria bacterium
TACACCACCCTACCTGAAACCGTAATCGCAGGTATTCTCGATGTATGGATACTGGATTCGGCCACAAGAAACCGTAATCTCTTGCATATTAGCCTAATACCGAAATCAATATACCTTATTTTCATGAAAAGTTTAAGCCCTATCCCGATAAATCGGAATAGGGCTAAGGACTAAGTAACCAAGGGCTTTAGCCCAGAGTGACCTAGTTTTGAGGACTGGCTTGCGGGACGACGAACGCGAACCCATTCTCACGATTCCACCTGTAGTCAGGGTTGCCGTAGTACGCATAGAGCCAGCGACCATCGTCGTTACGACTCGCGTTGAGAAGGCGCAGATCGCCATCGGAATCACTTATGGATTCGTGCATAGCAATGATCCAAACAAGACCCATCTCCTTGATCTCCTCGTCGGTGAACATTTCACGGATCTGACAGGCGATTTCGGGACTGATGTCTTTCCCGTGTTTCAGCTTGCGCTTGTCACCTTCGGCTCGGATTTTCTTCGTGAACCGGTTGCCGTCGGAGAACAGCTCACCTTTTAAGACCGCTATATTGTTCACGACGCCGGTGGTCGGCTTGAAGTCTGGAGAGTTCAAGACATCTCTTGACCACTTCGAGAGCTGGAAGCCTTTCTTCTCGAGACGCTCGATCCATTGGGGACCAGTCGTGCCGTCTGTGGGAGGAAGGGTGAAGTAGATCACGCCGTTTTGTTCGCGCCAGCGACGAGTGTGTTGGGGGACCACAAGTTCGTCACGAAGGAGACTTAAGAATGCTTCTTCGCCGCCGATCTTGTTGATGCCCGCTTCGATTTGACCGAGTGTGAGATTACCGTATTTCATGAATATCCTTTCAAGGCTATACGCCTTTGGATTTTCTCACTGCCCGTGAGTTGAGGGGTTATAACCGAAAGTGGTCATAGCCAAGAAATGCCGAGAAATCAGCACCTTTTGGCTATGACCAACACAAGTTGTATCAAAGAACTCTACTTCAGTAGTTTATCACACTCACTATATAAAGTCAAGGGAAGGGAGAGTCAGTGAATTTGCACCCTACATCCTCCTCGGCACTTTGATTCCGAGCAACCACAATCCATTTGTCATAGTCGCAAGAAACGCTTTCGTTAGCGCCACATAATAAGATGACTGTGGATCATTCTTATCCACGATTGTCTGTGAAGCGTAAAAACCATTGAACGCGCCAGCGAGATTTATGAGATAATTCGCGACATGTTGGGGCGCGTATTCGATCCGCGCGCGCTCGATAATTTCCGGAAAACGGACGATGTGTTTTGCGAGAATCTCGTCAGCCCCACCCGCAGACGGAGCAAACATGGGTGACACGGACGCTTCGGAGCCGCCACCAAACGGAACATCCCGCCTGAAACTACCAGGGTGGTGGCGAGAACCAGACGCAACCTTGCCCGCCATACTCCCGCTCGTGGCGGGCAAGGTTGACGGCGTGTCCGTGGAATTCATGTTTGCTCCGTCTGCGGGTGGGGTATCAGAAATCCCCTCTTGCTTTGCTTTCTTAAGTATCGAATTCGCTCTTACCGCCGAATACTGCAAATATGGTCCGGAATCGCCTTCAAATGAAATCGATTTCGACGGGTCAAAAATAATATCACTACCGATCGATGAGCGTAGAATAGAATACTTGATAGCGGCAACCGCGACAATATTGGAGATTTCTTCGATTTCTTCCCCCGTGAATTCTCTGCCGGCGATTTTCTCCACAACCATTTCTTTTGTATCCGCGATAAGCGATTCCGCCGTGATAACTTTCCCAGTTCTCGAAGACATTTTACCTGAAGCAAAACGCAACATTCCATGACCGATATGTATAGTCTTTGCCCCAATATTTTCATCAATCAAAGAAAGTGTTTTTATAAGCACCTTGAAATATTCATTCTGTTCATTGGCGGTAACGATTATTGACTGCGTTGTGTCAGGATATTCTTTGAACTTCGTCGCATTCAAGCCAATCTCCTTTGCCTCATAAGTCGGCAAACCGTGGGAGTTTATGAATACGCGCGTATGCAAACCATATTGTTCGCCTTTGAAGATGATCGCGCCTTCACTCTCTTCGAATACCCCTTTCGCGAGATACGCCCGAACGATTTCCAAACCGACCGGCGCCATCGCGCTTTCAAAAATATATTCATCGAACTTTGTGTCCAATATTTTGTACAAAAGTTCGAAATGGTCAAGACTCCATTTCCTGCCCTTTTCATACAAAGCATTTACTTCTGAACTTTTCTTCTCATAAATAACTTGATTCAAGGCATCAATATCATCTTTCACTGTGGTATCCGCATCATAAGTGACCGTGCCCTCAACATACATCTTTCCAAGAAATGTGGTTTTTTCAATTATTGAAGCGCTGTCTGCCGGCATTTCATTCAAGTGCTTTTGTATGGCCCAAATTGATTTCGCTATATGCAAGCCAATGTCAGACGGATAGCAAAGGCGAATAGTTTTCGCACCATTAAATTCTATAAGTCTGGACAACGATTCACCAATAGCATTCGACATTAAATGACCAATATGGAAAGCTTTGAAAGTATTCGGATCTGTATATTCAATCAGTATTTTCTTGTTAGAATCAATATTTGATCTACCGTATTCTTCACCATCCTTTGAAATCTCAATAATCTTTTTTGTGAAAACCCCATTCTTCATTTTGAGATTTATGAATCCCGACCCAGCCACGGAAATAGACTCCACGAAATCTGGCATATTATTCTTGAATTCGGTAACAATCTTCTCCGCTAATTCCTTCGGATTCATTTTCAAATCTTTGGCATAGAGTAGCGCGATATTAGTCGAATAATCACCATGTTCGAAATTGTCCGGATAATCGAGCTTAATTGAATTGGTATTAATACCAAGCTTTGGAATAATCTCCTTCAGTGTTTTTAGAATAGCGTCTTTCATTCCGCTATTGTAGCAGAAAGTGGAACAAAAAAAATGGCCCGACTACAGCGGAAGTGGTCGTTATTCCTCTCTCAAAATTTTGTCAATAGTCTTTGCAATCTTTTTGAAATCATTCTCCTTTCTTCCCCTAGTTGTTTCCGCCGCGGTGCCGAGGCGAATGCCGGAAGGGTCCGCCGGTGGACGGGTATCGAAAGGTATGGCGTTCTTATTCACGATAATACTAATCTTCTCGAGTCTGTCACTTGCCTCTCTTCCGGAAATACTCCCGGCCCCTTTCTCATTCCTCTTGCCTCCATTCCAAGTATCAACTAATATTAGATGCGAATCGGTGCCGCCAGAAATAAGTCTCCAGCCGTGCATACTAAGTTCATTCGCCAAAATCTTCGCGTTTTTCTTCACTTGCTCCGCGTATTTCTTGAATGTGGGACTGGCCGCTTCCCTCAAAGCAACGGCTACTGCCGCGATTTGATTCACATGCGGACCGCCCTGAAGTCCCGGAAATACCGCCTTATCAATTTTCTTATCCAATTCTCTCGCATCTTTTTTAACAAATATTAATGCCGCTCGAGGTCCTCGTAAAGTCTTATGAGTCGTAGTCGTGACAATATCGGCATAGGGAAATGGCGACGGATATGCTCCACCCGCAACCAGTCCCGCAATATGCGACATATCAACCATAAGCAATGCCCCGCCAACATCCGCCACCTCCTTCATCTTCGCCCAGTCAACAATTCTAGGATACGCGGTATAACCAGAAACAACTATCGCCGGCTTCTCCTTCATAGATAACTCTTTTAATTGATCGTAATTAATAGTCTCCGTGGTGGCATCCAAACCGTATGGAACTTGTTGCCAGAATTTTCCAGTAGCGGAAACTTTGTGTCCATGAGTGAGATGTCCGCCGTGGTCGAGTGACATGCCCATGATTTTGGGTAACTGGCCGTTCGGGCTCGAAGAGTTGTTGGCAACTGGTTGTTGGTTAGTCCCAATAACTTTTTGTGGCGCGCCTAAGAGGGCTAGATAAACTGCGAGATTCGCTGGCGAACCTGAAAGCGGCTGTACATTCACATGCCATTCGTTTGGATTTAATTTGAAAAGCTTAAGCGCGCGTTCCTTGCAAAGATTCTCTACCTTATCGATTATTTCATTACCACCGTAATATCTTTTGCCCGGATACCCTTCCGCATATTTATTCGTCAGTTCCGAACCGAGCACCTCGAGTACATCTTTCGAAACATAATTCTCTGAAGCAATCAAATTGATCACTTTCTTCTGCCTCTTCTTCTCCGCTTCTATGAGCTTTTTTACTTGAATATCTTTCATGCGGGAATCATAACATTTATATGAATAGAAAAAGAGGGGGGGGTCCGTTGAAACGAAACGTGACAACGAACCCCGCACCCAAGAGCTAACACCTCGGATTTTGTGTTGCATCTATCAAGCAATGATGAGTCTACCCCCCGAGAAGAAAGTTGTCAACAGCTTGTCCGGTAGTTATCCACAGATAATTTCTTTGCGTATAGCATCGAAAAAATCATGCTTTACCTCTTTGAGAGGGCGATTTGCGTCAATGATAATGTGGCGATTTGTTTGCGGTAAGAATTGTAAGAAACCTTCTCGAACTTTCCGATGAAATTCAATCGGAAGTTCATCAATATGATTACTTTCCGTTGTGCTTCCGCGGCGGCGCAATCCCTCCACAGGGTCAACATCAAGAAAAATGTACAGGTCGGGAATAACCTTCATGAGTTTGCGCAGGTTCCAGAATGCGAGTTCTAATTGCTGGCACATATCGCTTGCGATCACCTGATAAGCATATGACGAAGCATCGGAACGGTCGGTAATAACATGTTTTCCTTTTTCGAGTGCCGGACAGACTGTGTTTCTGATACTGTCGAATCGTGCCATAAACATGCCACACATTAGTGTTTCCGGAGACGCCTGTTTGGCAAAAGGATGTTTCAAAACAGAATCACGAATCACTTCTCCATAAGGAGAACCTCCCGGCTCACGCGTAACAACGATAGAATCACCGAACTCTTCTTGGAGCGTCGCGAGAAGCGTTGACTTGCCCGAACCATCGCCACCTTCAATTGCGATATATTTTGGTATCATAATTTTTAAGTTAAATTCCTTTCCATGTTCAGATTAAACGAATTCAGAATAAATATCAACATTATCTGAATAATTCAGTAGCCCCTTCAACTAAATACACATGCGCTATACCTACTTTGACCATCGAATCCCAACATGGCTTACAGCACCACCAATGTCCAAAAAGATAAATATCTGCTCCAATAATCGACTTCTGACGCAATAAAGCATCTTTAACAGCTCCTGATTCGGCATGATTACGAAACGAGGCACATCCCGGACATAACCAATATGCTTTACCAGATGGGATTCTTAATATTTTACGAACACATAGACCATTTCTATGTAAATCTAATATTTTCTTATTCTTTATCGTGCTTTGATTGGCAAACCGTCCGACTATTTTTCCGTTCAATACCACAACCGCACCCGTAGGATGATTCGAATCTGAAGAATAATTATTTCTCATGAGTTTCGCCTCTACCATAAACAGATTATTCTCTTTTACATATTCGATTATCTTGCCTTCTGGTAGATACGGATAACAGTTATTCATTGTAATTATGTTTGTATTATATATAATAAAGTCTCTATGACCAAGTTTGACGAAATCTATCAGAACCTAGTGCGAGAGATAATGACAAACGGTATTATTGAATTTAGCGAGCGCACTGGACATGAAACAAAGGCTTTAGTTGGAGTACATTTTCAATTAGATATCGAGAGGGACGGCTTCCCCCTTCTCACGCTCCGAAAATCACCGATAAAAATGTTCATCGCGGAACAAATGTGGTTCATCTCTGGCGCACGCAAACCAGAAGACTTCTTGAGAGACTACACTCATATTTGGGATGATTTCACTAATCCTGGAGATGTTGTAACTGTAGCTTACGGATATAGATGGCGTAAACATTTTGGACGCGACCAGCTCGGACTTCTCATTGAGCTTCTGCAAAAAGAACCGAGTTCACGCCACGCGGTTATTGTCACATGGGACCCCGCCCAAGACGGACTTTCAACGGTAAAAAAGAAAAATGTGCCCTGCCCCTATACTTTTACGGTAAACATAGTTGGCGGAAGGCTACATTTCCATAATATTATCCGTTCAAATGACATCATGCTTGGCTGCCCCGCGGATGTCTCAGGTTTTGCTCTACTTCAATGTTTCTTGGCGCAAAAACTCGGTGTTAAACCCGGTATGTATTCCCATTCAATTTCTAATGCCCATATATATGATACTCATTATGAAGGCGCGAGGGAATTGATCTCACGGAAAAATGATCATAATAAAATTACTCTGACGCTTCCGGGAAATTCTTTTGACCGCGCGGAAAAGAGAGACCCAAAACTTCTAGATGAGATAGTACAAAATCTCCAAACACAGTATAATCCTATGGAACCTATTAAAGGACTGAAACTCATACCGTAGAATAATTACATGTCTATAATCACAAAGAAACAAATACTTGAACGCATTATATCCGGCTCTCTTTCGTTTAAACCTGTTTTGGACGAGTTCCAACTTCAAGAACATTCTATTGACTTAAGACTCGGTTTTACTTTTATGATTCCGAAAATGTGGCATTTGACTCCACATGGCCGCGAATCACTGAATATCACACATTTTGACAAGCGCAACCATGAATACTTCGATGTCGTCGAACTGGAAGAAGGACAATATTTTGATTTTCTACCACAAGAATACATACTCGTTTCAACCCTTGAGAAAATCAAGATGTCAAATGACCTTATGGCTGTACTATATCCACGGTCTTCAACCAATCGCAAGGGTCTTTCCTTGGACTTAACGGGAATTATTGACGCAGGTTATGAAGGGCAACTGGTTTTGCCTATTCGTAACAATACTCGCTCTCAAGCCGTACGACTGTACCCCGGAGAAAGACTATGCCAACTTGTTTTCGAAGAGTTAACAGAAGCTGTAGTTCCTCGTCCAAGTAAATATCACAAGAAAGATATTATTGAGGGGATAACTCAAGAAAAAGAAGCTGAGGCGACTTTGATTATGAAGGGAAACATAAAAGAATTAAAAGAAAAACATGGAGTAATGAAAAATCAATCAGCATAATCTCGCACGCAAAATTATCATGAAATGTTTCATTAGCGCCGCCTTGACGGCAGACGGCTATATCGGCAGGAATGCACAGCATGCCGCCATGTGGACTGGTAAAGAAGACAAAAAGCGCTTTGTGGAGATTACCAAGCGCGCCGGAGTCATGATTATGGGTCAGAATACATGGTTTACGCTGGGAAAACCCCTGAAGGACCGTTTAAATATTGTTTATTCCCCCACTCCACTACCTCCAGTCGCCAGTATGGAAACCACGACAAAAAGTCCCGCTGATTTACTTCAGGAATTGGAATCCCGTGGTTTCAAAGAAGTTGCCATTTGCGGTGGCTCGCAGATTTACACCATGTTCATGAAATCGGGATTAGTTGATACACTCTATTTGACCATTGAACCAATAGTTTTCGGTAACGGAATAAAACTTTTCAAGGAAGAGATGGATTTCAAACTGAAACTTGTAAGTTGCGTGCAAACAGAGAGTGGAGCACTTCTTCTCGAATACAAAGTTCAATACTAGCAATAAGTTCGACGATAACTATTTTCTCATTGTCCGAGTATTTATTTCGCGCGACGAACGACTAGTATTTTCCAATATTTTTGTCCGTACATGTCCGAGAGGACAAAAATATTGTGGAAATACAGGAGTGAGGAGAGAACAATATCAAGAGTTGAGATAAACCCTAGAAACGCGAAATACGCAGGACAATAAGAAAATAGTTATCGTCGAACTTAATATTTTATTTAATTTCGACCCCCATCTGTCTGGCCGTGCCCGCGACCACCTTCATGGCCGCTTCGATATCATTCGCATTCAAATCCGGCATTTTTTTCTCGGCGATTTCCTTGAGTTGAGCTTTCGTGAGAATGCCGACTTTCACTGTATTAGGCTTGCCTGAACCCTTCTCTTGTTTCAAAGCTTTCAAAATAAGGCTCGAGGTCGGAGGAGTTTTCAAGACAAAACTATATGTTCGGTCTTCATAAACCGTGATAAGCACGGGTATCATATCACCGACCATATTTTTCGTGGCATCGTTGAATTTCTTGGTGAAATCACCAATATTCACGCCCGCCTGACCGAGGGTTGGACCGAGTGGTGGTGCTGGGGTGGCTTTGCCCGCCGGCGCGATAACTTTGACTTGTTTTATTATTTTCTTTGCCATTGTATTTCGATATTATCTTATACTTTCTTAACTTGCAAGAAATCAAGCTCGACCGGCGTCTCCCTTCCGAACATCGAGACAAGCACTTTTATCTTCCCCCTCTGCGTGTCAACCTCCGAAACTTTACCTTCGAAGTCCTTGAATGGTCCATCGATAACTTTGATAAGGTCGCCCACGGAAGCATCTATGGTATGTTCGGTACCGCCTTTTGACATTCTTTCGAACAGGGCATCAACCTCTTTTTTCTCGAGTGGCACCGGATATACGCCAGAACCGACAAAACCAGTCACTCGTGGCGTGTTCCTGACTATATACCAAGAATCATCCGTCACTATCATCTCCACAAGAACATAGCCGGGGTATATTCTCTCTTCTTCCTCGGCGCGCTTGCCGCCCTTTATTTTTATTTTCTTTTCGGTTGGCACGATAACATTAAATATTTTATCCTCCATTCCCAGAGATTCGATGCGCTGTTTCAGATTACGAGCCACAGCGTTCTCGTATCCGGCATAAGTGTGTATCGCGTACCAAGCTCTTTCGCCCGTTGATTGTTGTTTTGACATAATTATTTTTTACAAAGTCGTTTGCTAATTATTTAAAAAAGTAATGTGAGAAGCTTGGAAAAAATGAAATCGGCAATACCGAGCAATGCCGCCGTGCCCAGAGAGACCGCGATAACCATCACGGTAAATCGTATTGTCTGTTGCCTCGTCGGCCAATTTACATGCTTCATTTCCGCTTGAGTGTCTTTGACATATTGGATGATTCTGTTCATGGTATTTATTTACTTTTATTAAAAAACCCCTGAGGGGTGATACGATTTCATCTTACCACATACGATTGTAATTGGTCAATGAATATCGTCAGCCGATCCCTGAGCCGACACTTCCCGGAGTGAGCCTTAGCGGAGCGGAGCGATTAGGGCTCACAGAGGGAACGTGTCGGCGATGGGAGCGGAACAATTATTCTATTTCATAAGTGATCGTAACATCGCTCGTAATCTTTTGCTCCCCTGTTGGAATATTCGGCGCAATTGCCACTGTTTCAGCCATCATAGTCTTCGCTCCTCCGCCCAAACCATACGGCAGAGGCAATGGCCCGCCATTATCTTCATAGAAACTAGTGATACGCACAAGAGAAACTCCGAGCTGTTTCGCCAATTCTTTGGCTTTCGTTTGCGCGTCAGTGATCGCCTTTGCCCGCGCCTCCGCCTTGACTGTTTCTGGTTTATCAACGGCAAAAGAAAGACCGTTAACATTTTCCACTCCTAGAGAACCGATAGAGGTGAAGATGGAACCGGCTTTGCCGAGATCGCGCACCTTGACTTGAATGCTCTGGCTGACATCATAGCCGGTTAATATCGATTTGCCGGGAGGGCAATTGTATTGACTGCAAGCGACATTCTGATATTCATAACGCGGATTTATATTATATGAAGTTGTCTGTATATCCTTGTCAGCCACACCCGCGTCTTTTACCGCTTTCAATGCGGTATTTATCTTATTTGTCGCTTTGGTCTGCGCGTCAACGACCGTCTTCGCTGTTTCCGACACCATGAATGAGAAGGTGGCGATATCGGGAATCGTGACAGCGTCTCCTGTTCCGGTTACCGAAATAGTATTAGTGATTTGAACATCTTTGCCGACATAACCAATAGATTTTAATTCTTTGAGTGATATTACGGCCAGAAATATGACTAGAATAATACCGACCCATTTGCCGACTCTCCAAACTTTTTCTTGAATGTTCATGTGTTTTACGCGTTAAATGTTAATACCTGTAATTGTATCGCATTCTCGATTCAAATCAAGGAATGTACTCATCTAGTACAGTTCATTGACATTTAATATATGATACCATATGATATCATCATACATTAACCATTTAACTATAAATTATATATTATGACCACAATATCAGTACCAATGCCAAAGGATTTACTTCAATTCGTCGACAGTATCATACTTTCCGGCGAAGCCGAGAATCGCGCCCAAGCTATCAGAAAATCTATTCGCAAGATGAGAGAACATATAGAAGTCCGTGAAATATTCGAGGCTTCTCGACAGATAAAGGATGGCCTGGCATACACGGGAAATCTGAAAGAGATAATAAAGAATAGAAACGATGCTTAAGGTTATTTACGCGGAAAAATTCATTTCTCAATTCGAGTCTTTGGATTCCAAAACTAAAAAATTGGCGTTGAAGAAAATAGATATATTCAAGACAAATCCTAGACACCCCTCTCTTGCGACCCATAAGCTTAATGGTATTTTAAGTACTTATTTTTCCTTTTTGATAAATTATCAAATACGAATTGTCTTTGAATATGGTGAAAAAGATACCGTGCATTTTTTGAAAATTGGGGATTATATTGTTTATAGATAGTAAAAATAAAAATCGACCCGAGACAATGTCTCGGGTCGAGTGTAAGGTTCAAGGGAACAAGTTTCAAGTCTTAAGTGAAACTGAAATTGCCAGGCGGGCGCTCCTGCCGTCGAGCACGCAGTCCGGACCGTCCCAACCGAACCTGACCCCGCGATCCCCCGAAGACCAGTCACCGCAAGCGACCAAGCCGACGGAGAGCCAATCTTCCGGAAACCATGTGAAGGTCTCGGGATCGAGGTAACTCTCCGTACATTTATGGTAGAAACCCATGGCGATGGCATATCCTTTGAGATTGAGAAACAGATTGCCTGTCTTTCTCAATTGATTTGGAGAAAGTCCCATAGTGTCTTTGTCCGGCCGTTCGCTGTTTTGGATGAGAAGGAGTTGATGTTGGTCGGAAGTGGCAGAACCGCTGTATTGCATAACATCAGTCTCTTCCCAAGGATTGAGACCGAGCTTCTGCAAAAGTTCAAACCCCTTGCGATTATCGAACCCAGCCGGTACGAATACCGGCAAGACGGATTTCCAGGGAATGGTTTCTGGGATCTGGAAGATGTCAGTCAGTCTCACTAATACATCGAGATGCTTTTTGGCAAAAGCTTCCGCTTTTGAGAGCTGTGAGAATAGGTCGGTGTCGGAGATTGGGAAGCTGATGGCGGTTGATTCCTCTAGCGACCGGGGAATTTCCGTCTGGCGATTCACGAAACGGATCAGACCGCTCTGAATTTCGCCGAGATTCTGTTCATAATACTCCAACTCAGGCAGAGTGAGAACTTGCACCAAGTTAGAAGCTATTTTGTGTCCGAGGTTGAAACCACGGACAACCAACTTCGGATCATTCATTTCAATCAAGGTTGTGCTTTTCATAAGCTTTTCCTTTTTTCTCCAACCAGTTGCGACTTGACGGTAACCGTTTTGTTCAGTTGTCGGAGAATTTTGTTTCCCGAAACTTCCGAGGGACAAAATTCTCCGACAATTCCTTGCTTGTTCCTTTCAATGTTCTTTACTGGTACTATGTTACCATACTTCATGTAATGAAGTCAAATCTCGCACAAATCTGCCAAATTCTCAAACAGCGCCAACACTGTCATCTGCCCCACTCCGCCGGGCACGAGCGTGATGGCCTCGACTATATTCTTGACTGAATCGAAATCAACATCGCCGGTAAGCGTACCATCTTCTTTCCTGTTAATACCCACATCAATAATTATTTGTCCTTCTTTCACATGTTTCGCATGAATAAGTCCTGGCTTTCCAACCGCGCAGATAATAATATCCGCTTTTTTTGTTTCCGCGACCAAATCAAGAGTTTTACTATGGCAAACGGTTACGATTGCGCCTTCGTTCCGGCACATGACGGCAATCGGCTTGCCCACAAGCTCTGAACGCCCAATAACGATAACTTTTTTATTTCGCAGACTAATCTTGTAGAAATCCATGAGTTCGCGTACCCCGCGCGCCGTGGCAGGAATTAACGAAGGTCTGACCTTCGTAGTAATAGCAGTCAGAGCATCAACATCTTTCTTCGGGTCAATAGTGTTAATAACAATATCGCGTTCAATATGCGCCGGCAAAGGTAGTTGCACGATTATTCCTTGAATGTTGGAGTCGGCATTGCATTCCCGCACTACATCAATCACTTTCTCTTGTGAAATATTTTCAGGGAGTTGAATATATTTCACATTCACTTCTATCTTTTTCGCGAATAATTTTTTCGCCCTAATATACGAAGTCGAATCCGCCCTGTCGCCCACTTGTATTATCGCCAAGGTTGGCACGCTAGAAAGCCCACTTATTTTCTCCATAAGTTTCGGCAATAATGCTGTGCGAACTTTGCGACCGTCGAGGATTTGAGCACTCATAATATGTGAGCATAACATAGTTTTCATCACAAAAATCATCGATATACATAAACCTGATGTATGCATTAAAAATGGCGCGGAATGAGTGTGGTTATTTCTTGCCTTAAACTATTCGGTTAACTTCTTTGCGGTAGATTATTTTACCGTATTTATCAATATGTTTTTTCAATTCTTGATTAGAAAGTCTGACATAATCAAGCACATCAACTCTATAGAGAAAGGGTGCGGCATTGTTCAGGAAATAACGCAGACCGCTGGCGGTAGTGTCTTTGAGATTCCCCATTAACGCTATGTCTATGTCGGATACGCTTTTGTAATTGCCAAGTGCCCGGGATCCGAAGATTCGAGCCTCGTCAATGTCCGCGTAATGACCGATGGCGTCAATTATGAAGTCAAAACTCCTTTCATCCAGACCATATTTATTCATAGGACTTTATTGAAAAAATTACGCAATTGCTCAAGGACTGGCGCGAATTTCTCTCTGATAAACTTCTCCACTTCCACGGCTATTACCTCGTCATAGGTATGGGCGGCTTCATTTCGCTTCTTCAACGCTTCACCCCAAATCACCGTCTCGGTAATATATTTGTGATCATATGCCGCCTGCAATACTTCGCGCGGAAAAGTAACTTCTGTGGTCTCTTTGGCTTCAAGCAAATCTTTCAAGGTCTTCCATGCCAGCTCAAATGTAAATTCAAATGTATGAATCAGCGACGACCGATTGCCGGCATCATTGACAGTGTCTTTTTTGAGAGCGTCAATGAATTGCGCGTAAGCATCCTCAAAATTGGTTAACCGCTGTTTGAAACGGATGTATTTGAGTTCGTCTATAGGACTCATAATAGAAATATAACATTTTTTAACTTTCCTCACAAACTCCACCTTCCGAATATCCCGCACGGCAAGAGGCGTTGTGGCTCATTTCCACCATTTGAGCCACATAATGTTTCCTGAATTGTAAGCTCCCCACTCTCGATCTTGCCGCCAAATTTTTTCACAAGCCCCGTCAAAATATTCTCATAAGCAATCGCTGAATAACCGGAAGCATAGCCATTGATTAGGAAAAAAAACGGCTTATCGGACAGGAGTTTGAAACACGATTCAATGAAAGGCAGTAAATCTTCTTCTATTTTCCAAATTTCATTATCGGGACCATGGCCGAATGCCGGCGGATCCATGATTATTCCGTCATATTTCCGGCCACGTTTCAATTCACGGCGAACGAAAGCTCGAGCATCATCGAGAATCCAGCGAATTGGTTTGTCTTTCAAACCCGATAATTCGGCGTTTTCTCTGGCCCAAGTAATCGCAACTTTGGAACCGTCAACATGCACGACTTTCGCCCCCGCTTGTGCGCAGGCGAGTGTGGCGCCGCCGGTGTAAGCGAACAAGTTGAGCACTTCAACGGAAACAGTCTCGCTTACTTCGCCGACCACATTTCCACGAGGCGAATCGCCCCGCGCTGCTAAGCCTCGTGGAAATGTGTCGGCTTCGTTTCGAGACTGTTTCCGACCACGTGCTGTTACTGACGATAAACTATCTCGCAACCATTCCCAATTCGCCTCCTGCTCCGGAAATAATCCCACATGCTTGAAAGACGTCGGTTTGACCCAAAACTTTAGACCGCCAAATTCAATGGCCCACTTTTTTGGCAAATCATTCTTAAGGGACCAATCAGTGTCAAATTTGCCACTCACTTTTTTCCATTCCGAATCCGGCAAATGCTTCCGCCAGAGTGCTTGCGGGTCGGGACGAGACAAGACAATATTGCCGAAACGCTCCAGTTTCTCTCCTTCCCCGGAATCGAGAATTTCATAATCTTTCGATGGTTTAGTTATGAGAATCATATTTTTATTTAACATAATATTCATCGTCAATATCTATTATCCCGTATTTCTCGATAATCTCCATGGCGGAAATGAAAAGAATGGTCGAAATCAAAGCCGAACCGATACAATATATGCAATAAGAATACAAAACAAATACTTGAATATAAATCAAGCTAAATGAAACGAGCAGTCCGAAAATGGTAAACAGTAAAGTCCATTTCAAAATCGCCGTCTTCTTTGTGTCGAGATACGCGAACAATCCGACAAGTATCGCTAAATAATAAAATGTACCTATGAGTGCGACCGGTATTCCAAGAAAAATCGCGTAACTGCTTGTAAGAACCAAATCACAATCCGCAGTCAATGTGCAGGGCGGTATAACCCCTCGGAAATGTTCTATAGTCAAATAAGTCGCGTCGGCAAAACCGATAAGCGCCACAGCGAGCATGAATATGACTATGCTATTTGGAACCGCCCTTAGCGGCTGTTTCAATAATCGCTTTAAATTCTTCATAACTTGGTGGGTTGGTTATCGCTTTGCCATCAACGAAAAACGTTGGGGTGGCGTTTATGCCTATCCTGATACCACCATCTAGATCAGCTTGAATTTTGTCTCGCAGAGTTGAGCTGGACATATCCTCCTTGAACTGCTCCACATTCAAGCCAATCTTCGTCGCGTAACCAACGAACACATCAGTCGGATTTACAAGCTCCGTCCATTCTGTATGATTCGTAAATATAGGGTCGTACATTTCCCAGAATTTACCCTGAACACCGGCGGCTTCGGAAGCCAAAGCGGAGGGCACGGCGTTCGCGTGTTGAGATAATGGAAAATGCCTATAAGCGAATCTCATCGTAGTCGAAGCTTCATCCAAAAGCCGCTTCACGAAATAATAATAAGTCTGGCAAGCGGGACACTGGAAGTCGCTGTATTCAATCAGAGTGACGGGCGCGTCAATCGGACCCCGTGAATGGTCAACCGCGGTAATTTCGCCGGCTGAAGATGGTTTATTATCTTTTACCGGCTTATTCATGGCCACGGTGAGCCCCCAAACTATAAGCCCGAGTACTACCACGAAGCCAGACCAGAATATGATTCGTTTTGTATTCATGGGTTTTGATTATATACGAGAATTTCAGAAAATGCCACTAAACCAGATAATGAAATATATTCCAAGCATGTTCATAACGAAAGATATTGGCATGAGAACTGCCACGCGCGTTTTCGAAAGCCCCATCAAAGTGAGCCCTAGTTCATCTGGAAGAGGTGAAGCGATAATGAGCGCGCCAAGTAGCGGAGACAGCCATTTCACAAATCCTAAATGGAATGAACTTAAAATATGTTTTGTTATCGAAGGTCTCACGGAATCCAAGAGGTTATCGGTAAATCGGTCACGAATGAAGAGGAATAGGATCAAATCACCACACATCGCGCCAAAAGCGCCCCATAGGGCGACTGAAAGCGGCATATCAGTAAGTGCAATATGCGCAAGCGCCACTGATGCCGGAGCTATCGTGAAAACAGAAGTCCAGAAAATCCCTGATACAAAACTGGCAATAGCGGTGTTGCCGAACAATCTTATTATGCCGTCAATAATTCCAGAGTAAGAAAGCGCCAAAGCGAAAACCGCGCCCAAAAAAATGAAAAGGAAATCCCTTGCCAAACCATGACGCGCTCTTTTTCTTCTTGAATTCCGCATAAGTCATATCAGTATACCAGGAAAGTATGCTATACTGTATTTGCAGTAGACTACTAATAGTCTACCTAATCAAATAATATTATGTTAACGACAATCGCGATAATTCTCATTGCTTTGTGGCTACTTGGTCTAGTCACTTCTTATACCGTTGGCGGATTCATTCACATTCTCATCGTTGTGGCGATCATCATGATTTTAGTGCGAGTGATTAGAGGACAAAGTATATTATAGAAGTATATTTTTACTGATTTAACATGCTTCGGTCACGGGTCTCGAGAGTATTCTTAGCATTTTGAGCGCGTTCTATAGGAGTGGCAGAACCAGAATCAGTTCCAGAAACATTGATGAGTCCATTTGCCGACTCTTCTTTCGATTGGGCAAGTCCCAGATTTTCGTATTGCTTGATCATGATAAAAGCCATGATAGCAACCACGATCATGAGGGCGATCAAACCTATATAACCACGATTGTAATTAGAATTATTTATCATTATTAAGGTTTATACGTAATTCTCATCTCTTCAGGGGTGTGTCGTAGAGGATGTTAGGACTGTGTTTGAGAGGAAGAATGACGCCACTATCTATATTCCAAATCTTACTAAACACTAATCTTTTGTTTAATTTTTTCTTTTACATCCTGCAATATTCCTTCTGTATCAATCTGCATTATTGGATCGTGTTTAATTAATGATTTCAGTGCTATTGTCTAAGACACGCTGTATACACAAATTAGCTTCGGCCTTGATAATCATATCTCGTAAGTCAATCTCACCTATCTGACTAAGATAAAAAGCTGCATTACTAAATCTCCCATTTTCAATGGAACTCAAACTATCTTTGTATAATTTTATTTTTTCATCAAAATTATTACCGTTTTCTATTTTTTCCATACTAAAAGTATATCAGGCTAGAACCGAAAAGTCATTGTCTCTTCTATATTTTTTTACAAAATTCCCATTGGGGTGCCTAGAGAGAATCGGACTCTCGATACCGCTGCCACAGAGCGGAGTTTTACCACTAAACTATAGGCACCATATTATCAAAGGGTCTTACTTTTGTGTACTAAGTAGTGGCAATTCCTACATAACCACTGCAGATTACTAACCATATTGTTTTTTCTAATTTGATCAATATGATGAGTTACCAGAACCTTAACATTATTTATACCACAATTTGCACAAATCGGCTTAATATCATTGCGTAACATTATTTGTCGATATGAGTTTTCTCCTCCTTTCCAATTACCGTTTTTCTCTCCAAGAAGAATATGAGCATTCTTCCATATCGCAAAACAAGATTTATTACAAAAGAATCTACCGTTTCTAGATCTTTTAATTTCTAGTTTGCTTCTATATATATTTTTTCCACAAACCTCACAAGTAAAGATCTTACCTGTTCTCATTTGCTCAAACGAGCAGGGTTGTGAACAGTATTTACCCCAACCTATCTTAATATGTCGGGGTTTTGCATAGAAATCCTTGGAACAATTTAAACATTTTAACCATGGCATATCAGTCTATTATAACCTAATTTGACTTAAAAGGATATATAACCGTTTGTGATGTACTGACATACACCCTTTCTATACCTAATTACTCATATTTCGGCGACTCTTCAGTTATACCAGATTTATGGGCACTTAGTCTAGCCAAGGCATAGAGCAATGAAGAAAGACGATTCAAGAAAGCGAGTGTCGGTCCACTCATTTTGAATTCTTTTTTCTCCACCCCACCCACCACCCGCCTTTCCGCCTTGCGTGCTAGTGTTCGCGCAATATCGAATAGCGCCACTGTTTCCGTGCCACCGGAAATGAAAAAGGTTTTTATCGGTGGTAATTCTCTTTCAATAATATCAACCATCTTTTCCAGTTCATTCACCTTCTCCTTCCCCATTTTTTTATTTGCTCCGGCTGTTTCGGCTTGAATGGTAAAAAGGCAATTTTGAACCCAATGAATGATTTCTGCCGGGGATTTACCTTTTCTTCCATGTCCATGTGAGTAATTCACATTCCATTCAAGACTAGAAACCTTCACCTTCACCAATCCCAAAAATGAACCCAGTTCATCCAAAGCGCCGAGCGTCTCCGTTTGACATGAACTTTTCAATATGCGAATACCCGGCTTTGAATTGAAAACCTTCGTGGTGCCATCATCACCTTTGCCAGTGTATAACATGAGGATAATTAATTTACAGATTCGAGATTATCTTCAAATATTCATCTCTAGAAATACCCAATGTTCTCAAATTATTCAAAATTATGAATTGGGGCAGATCTTTTTCGCGCGGAACAATGATAGGGCGCAAAATTCCCGGTTTAAGATATTTACGGTGATCTCCTTCTTCAGATACAAATTTACAACCAACTACTAGAAGAAACTTTTCAAACTTCTTCCAGTGAATTCCCGCGAGTTTCATTTAAGCTAACATAGGGACTTGTAAATTGATTGACCTTACTTGAGGTGGTACCCACTCCGATTTGCGATTGGGAGCGGATGTCTTTTTCCAGCCAAGTTCCGTAAGAACTTCCTTGACTACATTTCTTTCAAAAATATCTTTTAGGAAAATATGCACTAATTTCTGAAACCGCTTTTTCGCGTGTTCCTCTGACTTACCTACGGTTGAAATATCAAGCGCTGGAGAATAAGCTATGACCTGTTTACGGTCTTTAATGAAATTAACGGTAAGCTTTATTGTTGGAAGTGAAATCATATGATTATCCTATCATAGAAAATTAATTAATAACAACTGTTTATTTATATATATTATCTGTGCTCGGGACAGGAATTGCACCTGCACACCCAAATGGGCGCTACCACCTCAAGGTAGTGCGTCTGCTAGTTTCGCCACCCGAGCATTTTATCCTTCGCAACTCTCTAAAAGTGAAGAAGGATGAATGAACTATAGCAAAAATTATTCTTTTTTCGTAGTCTCCGTTTCAGTAACAGGCGTTTCCGCCGGAGCAACTCCCGCGACTGGCTCCTCCTCATATTTCGCATTCATAGTCCTTCTCATTTGATGACGAATCTCCTTGGCGGCTTTGCGGCGGATGAAATAGAGTTTGGCGCGACGAACTTTGGCGCGACGAACCATCTCGACTTCGTCAATCATTGGAGAATATAGTGGGAAAATGCGTTCAACGCCAATACCATCAATAACTTTCCTAACGGTAAACATCGCGCCAGCCTCCCTGCCATGCTTCCTCGCCAAAACCAGTCCTTCGAAAGCCTGCAAACGGAACTTTCCTTTGTCTTCTTCAATCTTTTGCCAGACACGCACGGTATCGCCGGGACGAATGTCGAGTTTCTTGCGGTGTTCCGTATTTACCGGAGAAATAATCTTATTTGCCATAGTGATATAGACATTAACATACTTTAAATAAAAATCAAGAAGGAAATGTGCATTTCCTTCTTGAATCACTTACAAATCTTTCCTCCCCGCCCTCGCTCTCTCTATCGCCGTCAGAAATTTCTTGCGTAGCCTAACATTCAAGGGAGTAATCTCCAAATATTCATCGTCGCGCATAAGCTCCAACCCTCGTTCGATGGTCAAAACATAAGGTGGTACGAGCATGAGCGCTTCATCATTGCCGGAAGAACGCATATTAGTGAGTTGTTTGCCTTTGGTCGGATTAACATCCATATCATCGCCTTTGGCGGTATCGCCGATAACCATGCCTTCATAAATCTCCATAGCTGGCGTTATATACAAGCGCCCACGGTCCTGAAGATTCCAGAGTGAAAAACCGAGTGACTTACCGGAAACCATGGAGGTCATAGAGCCAGTTTCGCGCTTTTCTATCTCACCGGCGTATGACTTGAATGATACGAAGCGACTAGCGAGAATCCCTTCACCTTTCGTGTCAATAATGAAAGCGTTACGGTATCCCAGAAGTCCGCGCGTGGGAATTTCGAAAAGCATACGCGTCAAACCTTCTTTCGTTTTCATCTCGGTCATGACTGCCTTGCGCTTGCCAAGCTTTTCGATAACAACTCCGGAATATTGTTCCGGAATATCAATAGTCACTTCTTCATAAGGTTCAGACTGGACGCCGTTAATATCTTTTTCAATGACTTGTGGCTGTGACACTTGAAGCTCATATCCCTCGCGACGCATATATTCGAGAAGAATGGCGATATGGAGTTCGCCACGACCATAGACTTTGAAATAATCATTTGCCGAAAAATCAACTTTCAAGCCGACATTCACTTCAAGCTCTTTTTCCAATCTCTCGCGAATCTGGCGACCGGTAATAAACTTGCCTTCCTTGCCGGCAAAAGGAGAACTGTTCACCAAAAAATTGAGACTAATGGTCGGTTCATCTATCTTGATAGCAGGGAGAGCCTCCGCGGTTTTGTTATCCGTGATGGTTTCGCCAATAAAGATATCGGGGAGTCCCGCTACCATTACAATATCACCAGTTGGCGCTGTATTAACTTCAATTCGTTTCTTTCCTTCAAATGTGAAAAGTTTCGTTATTTTCCCCGTAAATGTTTCGCCACCAACTTGTTTAACGAAAACATTTTGTCCATTCTTTATTGTTCCGCTATATATTCGGCAGATTGCCAGACGACCGAGGAAATTATCGTAACCGAGATTGAATACCTGGGCTTTTAATGTATCGACATCGGAAACAGTCTCGCTTACTTCGCCGACGACCTTTCCACGAGCCATTAATCGCTCCGCTCCGCTAAGGCTCGTGTAAAGGTGTCGGCTTCGTTTGCTCGACTGTTCCC
>CAYHQT010000008.1:0-20278 GCA_964358975.1 uncultured Candidatus Saccharibacteria bacterium
GAAAACTTCCGTAAAATGTACGGAAGAAAGATAAGAATAGCGGGAGCAAACCTGACGGCCGGCATCCCACGGAGTCGGGCCCTCGACAGAATACGCGTTCAGACCCCAGCCACCGTCGCACCAGTCCGCGCCCACAGCCCAGAGCGCTCCGTCAACACCATCATTAATGAAAAAAATATTCGCACGTCCATCGGTTAGAAGTTTACCTTTTTGACCACGACCTTGGATTTTCAGAGCTTGCCAGAAATGGGTAAGAGTTGTTCCGTAAACATCTCCAAGTTCCGCGATAATCGGTGGATCCTTTGAGTTGATGAGAAGTTTGTGGACTTTGATATCCGCGGGTTCCACGACACTCTCAACCTTACTCATGAAGCGTTCTCTGAAAGTGCTCCCAATATGCGAAGTCTTTACCTCGACTTTGTCGGAAGTGTTGACTTCGAAACCATTGAAGTGATCTTCAGCAACGAAGTTCTTGGCTCCGTCAACGGAAATTGTGGTAACAAACGCAAGAAGTTTCTTGACCACTTTATTTGTCCGCTTCGTAATTGCAGCCGCAAAGAGTGCAATTGCTTCTTTGGGGTTTTGTATTGCCCATTGGGCGTCTCCGACAGACAGAACTTCGAAAAAGTTCTGGTGCTCGACCAATTTTCCGGCAAGCATGGGAATCTGTTGTTCAGTCATAACTTTAACTGTTTCTACAGGTTTTTGGTTTTTGTTGTCATTTTATATCCGCCATTCGCCATCTGGCAGAGCGGATTTCAACTTTCTACCACTATTGTATATCAAGTAATAGTATCCGTCAATAGCTATAAAATCCGGTTTGCGTGATAAACTTTTCAGGTGAACACCAAAACATTATCTCCGAGAGCCCTGAGTGTTATCGACCAATACCTGCATTTCAAATACGGATCCGCGGTGTGCTCGATTTCCTATTTCAATAACAAAACAACGCGCGCCCGCGGCGGCTTGCGCGTCATTATAGGTAAAGGCAGTCCAAAAGAAATATTCGAGGAAGTAGAGGACATCACAGTCAAGAATCATATAGCGATAAACGCGCTCACGGATGATTCTTTGAAACAATTATTGGCAGATAATAATATCGGCATAGATTGTTCCGCTTTTGCTTATTATGTTTTGAACGCCGAAAGTGAAGAAAAGAAAAAAGGACATCTTGACAAACATATTTCATTCACCGATTGTCGTGGCGTATTTGGCAAAATCCGTTGCTCATTCCGCCCGATCGAGAATTGCAATGTCGCCACATTTGCAAACGATAAAAACAGCCGCGTAATTCCAATAAAAGAAATGGAGCCAGGAGACATTATTACAATGAAATCAGAAGAAAACAATCGCGACCATATTCTCGTAATACATCAAATCGAATATCAGAATTTCATTCCAACGATAATTCATTATTCACACGCCATCGCGTATCCCGAAGACAGTCCTTATGTTAGTGGCATCCGCCAAGGTGAAATTCAAATAATTTCTCCGGAAAAAGATATCACCGAACAAAGATGGGCCGAGGATGGTAAAGAAAACAATACAAATCAACTTTTCATTCGCGCACAGAAATCGAAGACTGAAGTTCGGAGATTGAGGTGGTTTTAGTCTGTATTTTTCAAGCTCGGTGAATGTATTGTTACTCCTGTCCGAGTATTTATTTCGCGCGACGAACGACTATCATTTCCAAGAAATTATGTCCGTACATGTCCGAGAGGACATAATTTTTTTGGGAATGAAGGAGTGAGGAGAAGAAAGAGTAAAGAACTAAGATAAAATCTAAAAACGCGAAATACGCAGGACATGAGTAGCAATACATTCACCGAGCTTGAAATCTAACAAAATATTGAAAAGTGGTGATTAGAATGGTATCGTGTACGAATGATAACAATCCTGCAAGGCACCGCCGACCTCGCCTATATCCTCAGTTTTACGCTAATTGGGACCATAGTAGCCTTCGTTTGGGCACCATTCTTGACGAAAATGCTATATCGCTTCCATGTCGTGAAAAGCGCCAAAACCGAGCTAGCGTCGCTCGGCTCACACGCCTGCAAAGCCCAAACCCCCGTCATGGGCGGATTACTCATCATTGTTACGGTTGCGGTCATAACATATTTCTTGAATTGGTCTCGAAGCTTCACTTGGGTACCAGTCGGCATCATGCTTATATCCGCGCTTTTGGGAGGTATGGACGACCTCATGAATGTGTTCGGCGCGGAGAGACGCTCGCGCAAAATAAGTCATATATGGAATCTCATTCATGTGCACAGAGATTGGAAAATGCGTTTTTGGTATTTCATCACTCTTCCATGGACTGCGTTCAAGCGACTGTCCGTCTGGTTCGGCTCACGCACAAGACGGGGTGTATTCGTACATGAAAAACTTATTCTACAATTCATCGCCGGCACGATAACCGCGTATTGGATATACACAAAATTGGGTCCGGCATGGCATTATATTTATTTCCCGCTCGACTATGGCTGGGACGCCGGCTGGCTTATCATACCCATCACCATATTCGTGGTTATGTTCACCGCCAACGCGGTAAATATCGCCGATGGTATGGATGGTCTGGCGGGTGGCATGCTCATAACTACTTTCAGCGCTTTAACTTTTTTAAGTTGGATTAATGGTTTCGGGGAAATCGCCGTGCTAAATGCCACAACCGTCGGAGCACTGGCGGCTTATACATATTTCAACATTAAACCTGCCCGATTCATGATGGGTGATGTTGGGTCGCTGGGTCTCGGAGCACTTCTGGCTGTGAATGCCATGGCGATTGGAGAGTTGAGTTCTTTATTCTTCCTTGGATTCATTTTCTATGTTGAAGCCCTGTCGGTAGTCATTCAAGTCGTTTCGAAATATTTATTCGGTCGCCGGGTCTTTCGGATGGCACCACTGCATCATCATTTTGAGCTCAAAGGCTGGAGCGAAGAGAAGACTGTTATGAGGTTTTGGATGGTGCATTTTATTGTTGTGGTATTCGGATTTTGGTTGGCGTTACACTAATGAACTACCTTCACTGGGACGAAAAAACAATAACCGATTTTTCCGATAATAATATTTCGGATATGTACAATTGCGGTTATCTTTTTACTCGTCTCGGCAAGGGCGTGATGCATCAAACCCGCGGTGTGAGAATTGATTTGAATAAGTTTAAGCCGAATAGCGAAAATCGCCGCGTTATTCGCAAGGGTGAATCAGTGATTATTGAGAAATGTCCTATTCCTTATGAAGACTACAGCTGGGAAATAGCCAAAATGGCGAAAACATTCTATGAAATAAAAGCGGATAGCGCTTTTTCCGCGAATAAGATAAAAGAGCTTATAATATCGAATCAGAATTTCAATACCCTATTAATATTCAAAGAAAATAACGTGCCTTGCGGTTACGCGATCTGTTATGAAAATTCATCGATGCTTCATTATTCATACCCTTTCTATGATTTAGAAACCGCGCCAAAAGATATGGGGCTCATTATGATGAATAAAATTATAGTTGAAGCGAAATTTAGCGGACTTTCATATGTTTATCTTGGTTCACTCCAACGACCAACTGATACTTACAAACTCCAATTTGGAGGGCTTGAATGGTTCGATGGCAAAGAGTGGTCGAATGATATTGAAAAAGTGAGAGAGATAATAAATCCAATGATTAAATAGTTTATTTTGAATCTAAGCATTTTTCTTTTATTTGGGCCGTTTTTCTGTATAATAAAGCAATGCAACTCCCGAAAAGAGTCCATATCATAGGCATTTGTGGCGTGGCAACAAGCGCTCTCGCTATCGCTTTCCATAAAAAAGGAGTGGGAGTGACTGGCAGTGACAAAGGGTTTTTTCCTCCCATCTCGACTGAATTGGAAAAGCACGGCGTTCCCTTTTACGCTGGCTGGCATCCGGAGAAAATGGTAGAAAGTGGCAAGCCAGATGTGATTATCGTCGGCACTGCTTCGGGGAGTCAAAATCCGGAAACCGCCTACGCGAAAGAAAACGGAATCACCATGTATTCTTTCGCTGAAGCCATCGGTAAATTCTTCGTGAAGGAAAAGTCATTGGTTTGCGTTGGGACATGGGGTAAAACTTCTTCGTCAGCGCTTCTTTCTTTCATTCTTGAAAAAGCCAATTTGAATCCAACCTATATGTTCGGCGGTATTTCCTTGTCGCACGAAGCTTCCGCCAAATTAACGGACTCAAAATGGAGCGTTTTCGAAGGTGATGAATACAAGAGTTCGCCAACTGATTCGACTGCGAAGTTTTTTCACTACAAACCAACCCATCTATTGCTCACGGCAGTCTCTTGGGATCATGCCGACTTATACCCAGCCGAAAAAGATTATTTTAATGTCTTCGAAAAATTAATTACCTCTATTCCAAGGAATGGGCTAATTGTCGCCAATACAGATAATGGTGGCGTAGTGAAACTGATTGGTAAATTCAAAGGAAAGGTTATTTCATATGGTAAAACAAATGCTGATTATACCTATGAAAATATTCAGCAAACACAAAACGGTCTTGATTTCACTATCAGGGTGTCCGACATTCCAAAAAGCGAGAGTCCATTCAGAATTCACTCCACTATGATAGGCGCATTCCAGGCGGAGAATATTACCGGCTGTTTTGTCATGGCGCATAGCATTGGTATTTCTCCGGAAACGATAGTTAAGTCCATCGGGGAATTCCAAGGACTAAAACGCCGTTTAGAAAAAAGATTGAATGATAAAATTACTATTTTTGACGATATCGCGCATTCACCGGAAAAAGCATCGTCAGTGCTTCAAAATCTTAGAAGTATTTACAGAGGTAAAATTATCGCCGTCTTTGAACCTAATAGTGGCGGCAGAAGCCGCGAGTCAATTGCTAAATACGACAACGCTTTCAAGGACGCTGATATTGTAATAATTCCTCGCCTAACTAAACTTAAAATTGTTGAAAATGAAAAGAATCAGGCAATGGAGGGTGATGAATTGACAAAAGTAATTGGCTCAACACATTCCAATGCACACTATATTGAAAACGACGGAAAAGTCGTCACTTTTCTGAAGTCACAAACAAATAAGAGTGATACGATTGTATTTCTCGGCTCGCACGGCTTCCGCGGAATGATCGAGGAAACAATAAAGACATTCCAAGGTTATGTTTTAGAATGATCTGAATTGAAATCATTTCCCTTCGTCAACAATCTCCGTATTTATATTTCCATCGGTGGCAATCTTTTTTACAAGTAAAGTCATACCGCAATGATTGCACTCGATAATCATGCCGGAGGTAATGGTCGGGTAACGCGAAAGGTCAATAGTATTTTTGCACTCCGGACAAACGCATAATGAATTTTCATCTTTGATGTTTTGTTGAATCATGGTTTTGATGAAATCTTGTTATTAACTTTACTTTCAATACTAACGGAAAAAGTGTAATATGGCAATATGCCTTTGTCATTCCCGCGAAAGCGGGAATCCAGTGTATGACTCTAGATTCCCGCTTTCGCGGGAATGACGCAACAATATGGTAATTCCAACTGAACACTATTCGAAACTCGCAAAAGCTATCGGTCTCACAGACCTTTATTTCAAGCGCGAAGATTTACACCCTTACGGTTCTCATAAGGGTAGATCAATTCCAATAATGATCGACCATTATTATAAGAAAGGTGATCGTGAATTCGCGATCTCTTCATCCGGAAACGCGGCTTTAGCGACGGCTTTGTATGTAAAAGAATTAAATATGAAGAATAAAGAGCCGATCAATCTTGATATATTCGTTGGTAATAATATAGCACCTCATAAATTGCAAAAATTAAAAGAATTAGCCGATGAACATATTAGAATTCTCATAAAAGAGCGCCCACTTCAAGCTCTGACACAGGCGACGCAGGAAGGTAGAAGAAGTTTAAGACAATCCACCGACGATATAGCGCTAATCGGTTATGGGTCATTGGCAGAAGAATTGGTCCAAATCGAGAAAATCGGCGCCATCTTTATCGGCACATCTTCCGGAACAACAGCGCAAGCTCTGGCAGAATATTTTATGAAAAACAAATTACCTATTCAAGTCCATATCGTACAAACTTCTTCATGTCATCCAATCACCGACGCATTTGAGACTATTAGTATTCCGGATGAGAAATCAATCGCCGACGCCATAGTCGATCAAACGGCTTATCGCAAAGACAAACTAGTAGAGCTTATAAGAAAAACCGGTGGCCGAGGATGGCTCGCGACAAATGAAAATATCGAAACGGCGCGGAATTTAGTTCTTGAAAACACAGGACTTGAAATCTCTACGAATAGTGCCCTATCAATAGTTGGCGCCATGCAGGCGATTTATTCAAGTTATGAAATAAATGGCTCGGCAGTGTGTATGATTTGTGGGGAATAATTGATCATTGTCATTCCCGCGAAAGCGGGAATCTAGTGTCAAACACTGGATCCCCGCTTTCGCGAGGATGACATGAGTCACAGCCCCCTCACAGCCCTCACAAATCTCTCACCTCTTTCCTTTCTTGAAACATCAAATCCCCCCGCGTCAAATCCCGGACTGAATAATACTCTATCATTAGCCCGGGCGTGTTCATTCGCTAGACGAACCGCCTCTTCAATAGATGGCGCAGATAATATTTTCGAATGGTCAATCTTTTGTAGAACCCTCCTCTCCTTCATCGTCCCACTGCCCGGCAATAAAATGATCGTATGCGCGTATTGTGGCAAAGTCGCGTACAATTCTCGATAATCAAAACCGCCATCGGCCCCCCCTAAAATCAGAACTAGGTTGCGATTTTCCGATAATGAAATTATTCCAGCAATAGTCGAGCTCGGCGCGATAGAGGCTGAATCATTATAAAACTCAATGCTTTTAACTTTCTTAATAAATTCCAAACGACCCTTCAAGGATTTCCAATTTCGGAGAATCCTCTCGGTGATATCGTCTTCGATTTTGAATAATCTAGACGCCTGCAAAGCCAAGGCGGCATTCTCACGGTCATGTGCTCGACCGGTAAATTCCCATAAATCTGGAATGAGCACCGCTTTCGTTCGAAGCATTTTTGCTTTTGGTTGGAATTTATACAAACGCGTGGAATCTATTATTTCATCACTGGCAATAATGAAATTATTATAAGTTTGATATTTGAGAATATCGAAAGGTGATTCATTATAAGAAAATCTGGAAAGTGGAGAGACATAAATGGCCACATGCGGACTGATTCGCACATTTTCGAGCTCACGCATCATGCTTTCTTCTATTCGCATAATTAGAATGTCGCCACTCTTTATCTTTTTTAAATGCGCCAATATTCCATCGCCAGATTCTGGGTCGGCGGTGAAGCATTGCTGACTACCCTCGCCATTCTTTCGCATGGCACTATCACACGCCTCCTCTAACATTGGCGCAAGCATCGAGACCACCGTCGCTTTGCCACAAGAACCCATGACGCCTACCAAGGTGACTGGTGGCGCGAGTTTGAAGAATAGCGTTTCGGGATATTCTATCAAAATTTTCTGTTCCTTTGCCGCCTTCAGGAAAGTTGAGTCTCGCGGATATTCATGCGACAAGATGATAATGTCCATATCCAGAAGGTCATCAGCGGGAATTGAACCGCAAATATAATTGGCAAGTCCCATGGATCTGAGAAATACTAGATGACTTTTCAACCTTGCCTCGCTACGCAAGTCATAGACCGATAAAAGCGCCCCCTGTTTTATCATAAACTTAGCGTCTTCCGCCATTTCACCGTGAGGGCCAAGCCCAATAAGAGCCACTCTTTTGCCCTTGAAATAGTCACGCGAAGTCATATGAACAGTTTACAGCAGTTTCTTCACCTTGATAAGTTCCTGCAACATTGCCTGTAATTTCACCGCTTCATCCGGAGATGGCTCTGATTTCATGACAAATTCCGATATTCTCTTTACAATGATGCCGTAAAGGTCATGAAAATAATCCTCGATCCTTTTCCGGTCTTCGATGTTTATATCGCCATAGTCAATCGCTCGATAAGTTTCCGACCTATCGAGTATTCTTGTAATTTCTAACGGTCTCATCAACCCATCATAAACTATAGAATCATGCCTCAAAATTCCATCGAGAGATGGAGAAACGATCTGATAGTCTCGAATCATAGTAATATTCTGTCATCCCCGCACCTTGTCATTCCCCCCGCCAGTTGGCGGGGGGAATGACAAATGTTACAGAAATGACAAATGTTTAGTAACTCGCCTGAATACTGGCGAAAGTGTCTTTTGTGATAACTACATGGTCAAGAAGTGAAATGCCCAGGATCTTCCCGGCCTGAACAAGTTGCTTCGTTATTTCGATATCTTCCTGCGAAGGTGTCGCCTCGCCGGATGGATGATTGTGCGCCAAAACCACCGCGGCGGCATTTGACTCTATGGCTGGTCGGAAAACCTCGCGCGGATGTATCATATTGCTATTGATCGTGCCTATCGATATGACTTCATCGCGAATCACGCGGTTATGGCTATTCAAATAAAGTCCGCGCAAATGTTCTTTCGGCAAATTGCGCATATCTTGCAGATAATCATACGCGTCTTTCGCGTTCCTAATCGTCGAAAAACCGCTTTGATTTCTCTCATAAACCCGCCGGCCGAGCTCGCCGACCGCCACAATCTGACAAGCTTTGACTATGGGTATATTCATCTCCCTCGAAAGCTTATTCGCGTCTTTTTCAGCCAGAATGCTTTTCTCGCCATAGTCGCGAATGATGCGGTCCGCCATTTCGAGAACGCCTTCCTTGGTCGTTCCCGTATTTAAGACCACAGACAGAAGCTCCCGAAGGCTTAGCGCCTCCGGTCCTTGCTTCATCAGTCTTTCGCGCGGTTTCCCTTCCGTTGGCAGATCCCTGACCGTAAGTATGTACTTGCGGAAAGGTCGGTCGAGAAACAGCACATTGCTTTTTATGGCGTAACTCTGCATCAAGACTATTCTAGCATAAAATAATAGAAGTCAAATCTGCCACTTTACATTTCCAAATAAAGACATATTATGGTGGACAATATGGAAAACGAAATCGATTATTTCAATAAACGAAAGGAGAAAGCTCGAGAAATTTTTTCCGTGCAGAAAACTATATACAGTCCGTATTTTAAGACTGGAATTATTTTGAATTCGGACGGGTTTCACCATCTTCAATTTTCAAACCGCACAGAAAGGAATCAAAACGAACAGTTACTAAAATTCAGCCTACTCCCACTTGGATTAGAAATAATCAGAAAATCAGGAACAATTCAAGAGTATAGAAAACTTCTCACGCCGATTGGTAAACCTTCATCATTGAATGGTTCGATACCAATGAAAGAGGTCGAATACTGGGGACTTGTTGCCATTATCGGTGATAATAAAATCAAGATGAGAACAATTCTAAGAAGAATCGGTGATGGAAATATTACTTTCTGGAGTATGATGCTAAATTCTAAAATTAAACATGGTCATCAAAAGATTTTCGACCAAGGTATCGAAGATTCATAATTACAAAAATACCGCCTTTTGGGCAGTATCTTTGTTATGCCTGCCTTCGGCTTAGGAATTCCTTAGCTGAACGGGGCTTGCGCCCACAGGCATACAAATAATATAGCAAACTTTAGTAGAATACACAAATATTTGTAATGCAAATAAAATATATTAATCATCTCTCCAATTTAGCTAACAATAATATAGCAAACATAATTCCAACTATTTGCCAAAAATATATACTATTAAAATTCATAAAAACTAATACAATGAATCCAATTACTAGCCAATATCTTGGATTTCTATAAATCCTCTTTATCATAAATATATAATAATAGATTAAATCTTTAAGATTATACTATTTATACACACTCAGGCCAACCATTCTGCGCGCGATATTCCCGACTGCGTAATAATACTTTTTATCGTCTTTGGGCAAATTGCCCTTGAACCGTGAAAAGAAACGAGTACTTGTCGAGTAATACCGCCGACAACCGCGACAAAATAGTGGTGACTTCCCCTCACGTGGTTCACTCGAAATCCATACTTATGGAGAAATTTTTCAACATCGTAGAAATTCCAATTGAGAATACCTTTCGGCATATCATTGAATATTTACGCTATTAAAGATTTCTCTCCGAAAGTATATATAAAATAAGGAGACTTAATCGGCTGTTTAGCCTTTCTTAATTCTCTCCAAAGAGATTCATATTCTGGATCGGTTTTTTGATTTAAGGTATGAGGTCGAACCCCACGCAATTTACGGAATGACTCAATGTATCCTTGTATTGCTTCAAATAATTCAAAAAGTGCTAATTCTGCTGTTTCAGCAGAGATAACGATATTGAATTCAAGTCCTACGGCATACCAGACATTATCTTCCCTGAAGACAATGTAACGCACAAATCCCTTGTTTCTAGTATTAGTGAATTTTCTCATATCTAAAAGATTAGCAAAATACTAGAGCTTACGCAACCTTACTTCTTAAATTGTGAAGGTAGACCTTGCTACCCAGCTATCACCCCCTCCTCCTCTTCCCAATCTCCGCTTTTCTCATGGACAGCGCCTGACATTTTTTTACCAGTTCTCCGAGTAATTCCTTATCTTTATTATTTTCCGCAATCTTCAATTCCTGCATCGTTCGAATGATTTCTTCATTGACCAAGTCCTCTTCGAAATTCGAAAGTAAAATTCCCGCTTGTTTATCCCAACTATCTCGAACAGCGCCGAAGAATTCTTCAGCTTCAAATAGCAAATCATTCGCCAAAGTCTTTGCTCTGCTTGCGCGCTCCTCATACGAATCACCCACGATTTTCTTCAACTGTATTAAATATTTTTCCGCCAATTCCTTATTATCTTTTTCCATTAAATATAGAAGCCCGAAAAGCCGGCGCTCGACAATATCAATTCTTTTTGTTTGCTCGAAACTTGTACGAACATTGGCTTCCGGCCTTTTATTTCCAATATTTGGCATCGCCGCATTGCTTGAACTGGTCGCGCTTACATTCGAAAACGCCGTGTCCTTCAGCCTTTTCTGGACAATTTTCAAATCCTGCCAAATAATATCCGCTGTCATTTTCGCTCTATCAGAAACCATCTGGATAAAATGCGATTGTTCACTAGCGCTTTCCATTTTTGCTATTAATGGTAAAACGCGTTCTTGAATGGCTTTCGAGAGCTTGCGTTGATCGGAAACTTCACGAACAACATTATCTAGTTCAAACTCTATTACCGGCTTGGCACTTTTCAATGTGTTTCTCCATTTTTCGACATCATCTTTGACCAAATCGGCCGGGTCTTTGCCACCGACAATATCGGCAATCTTTATGTCCATTCCCATTCCGAGTGCGATTCCCGCCGCGCGCATTGTCGCTTTTCTGCCGGCGGCATCGGAATCAAAGGCAATAATTACATTCGGCGACAAGCGGCGGACCAATCCTAGATTGCTTACAACTCCGCTTTCGCTTTTTATTTCATCTGTTAATGCCGTGCCTGAAGAAGCGACCGTGTTCTTTATTCCGGCTTGATGCGACATTACCAGGTCCATTTGACCTTCTACCAGAATGGAATAATTCAAGCGACGGATCTCGCTTTTTGCTTTATCGAGACCATAGAGGACTAGAGATTTGTCGTAAAGCGGCGTGTCGGGACTATTCAAATATTTCGCGGATTGGCCGTCATCTTTCAATATACGCCCGGAAAACGCGATGACGCGACCACTGGAATCGGTAATTGGAAACATTATTCGTCCGCGGAAACGGTCGTAGTGCCTGTTGTCATTCCCGCGAAAGCGGGAATCCAGTGTGGCACCACTTGAATTACCCGCGCCGCTTCTGGCGGGAACAGCTCTTCCTCGCTCGTCGCTTCGCTCCTCCTCGGAAGACTGTTCCCGCCCAAGCGGCGCGCTGGCGTTGGCAGATTCTTTCTGTTTTATAAGCCCCACCTTCTCAATCAGCGCCTCACTATATCCTTTTCCTTTTAAATAAACGGAAATATTCGTCCAACCTTCTGGTGCCCAGCCGATGCGAAAAAGTTTGCGAGTTTCGTCGGTGATTCCACGCCCCTTAACATATTCCTGCGCTTCCTTTGACTTCTCGAATTGCAGTTCGAAATATTTTACTGCGTCCTCCATCACCGCCCGCATCCTGTCGCTTTCGCCATCCGCGCTTTTATCATATGTCAATTTAACACCCGCCTTATCAGCAAGTATTTTCAAAGCTCCTCGAAAATCCAATCCCTCGAATTGTTCCACGAATGAGAAAATATCACCTTTGCTATTACATCCAAAACAATAATATCCGCCCCTTTCCGGTGAAATAAAAAAGGAAGCTGTTTTTTCATTGTGAAACGGGCATTTTGCCTTGAATGATTTGCCGGCTTTCTCGACTTTGATATAACCGCCTATAACATCCTCGATAGCGAGGCGTGCTTTTATTTCTTCGACATTCGAGCGATTCATAAATGTATGATAGCAAAAAAGACAAAACTTTGCCGATAGTAATGCTTTGGTACGATTCCAAAATGTTCTAGATTAACCTTCCTTCTTTGCGACAAGAATTACCAGTGAAACTGCTATCACTAATAGAGCACCGAGAATATAGAAACCTGTCATTCCAAGTGTAACATTGTCCATAATTTTATTTGGTTAAGTAAATTATTAATGACCAACAAACAACTGATAATACTACTCCAGAGATAATCAAAAACGCATTGGCATTTTTCCCGACAATTGGGTCAACGAGTATAGAAGCGAAAAAGATTTGACCAGCATCACCAATGATACCGCGAAGCGCATCAATTCTCTTTTTAGAAATAATCACCATAATATCCTGAATCTTAGTCGAAATATTTATTTTGTCAATAGTTAGTTTAGCTAATTCTTCATTTGAGATAAATTATCTCTGCACCTCATCCTCTCCCACTCCATCCACCATCTTCTGCTTCGGCGAACCCTTGAACCCTGAACCGGCCGGCACGAGGCGACCAATAATGACATTTTCCATGAGACCAGTGAGATCATCTTCGGCGCCACGAACCGCGTTCGAGATAAGCACGCGTGTAGTGTGCTGAAATGAAGCCGCCGAAAGAAAACTCTTACGCGTCAAAGAGGTATCGGTAATACCCATCACAATCTTCTCGACTTTGGCATGAGCGCCATTCTCCGATTTTACCAGGGCATTCTCTTCAGCGAGCTGAATATCGTCGATAATCATACCTTCGGTTAAATTCGTATCACCACCATTGGTTACATGGCGGCGTGAGAACATTTGCTTCACGATGATTTCAATATGTTTCCTGGAAACTGTTTCGCCTTGTAATTCATAAATCTTGCCAACTTCGGTGATAACATAATCCTTGGCGCGCTCTTCGCCGCCATATTCGAACACTTCCGCGATATCAGCGGACCCATCGGTGAGTAAATCACCTTTCTTCACGCGGTCGCCGACTTTGACGAAAATAGTACGGCGATATGAGAAAATGTATTCAACTTCGCTCAATTTCTTCTTGCCCTTGTCCTCTATTTCAGGAAGAATTTTGATGGATTTTTCCTTGCCCATATCCTTGACTTCGACCACAACACCATTGACCGTGGATACCACGGCTGGATTTTTCGGACATCGTTTTTCGAAAATCTCTTCGACACGAGGCAAACCAGCTGTAATATCACCGCCGAGAGCGGCCGCGCCGCCGGCATGGAATGTTCTCATAGTAAGCTGTGTTCCGGGCTCGCCGATGGCTTGAGCCGCGACTGTGCCAACAGCTTCTCCTAAAGCGACCAGTTTATTCTTGCCGAGGTCCAAACCGTAACACTGCGCGCAAACACCTCGAATAGTCTTGCAAGATAATGGCGAGCGCACGCGGACTTCGACGATACCCTGCTCCTCGATGGCAACAGCATCGGCTTTGGAGATTAAATGACCTTTCTTAAATATAACTTTGCCGTCTTTATCCTTAATATCTTCGGCGATAATGCGTCCGCGAATATTCTTGGAAAGAGCAATATTCATGCCCGAAGCCGTCTGTTTTTTTATGATTATGGAATCTTTCGTGCCGCAGTCTTCTTCCGAAATAACGACATCTTGCGCGACAACGAACAACTTTCGCGTAAGATAACCGGCCTTGGCGGTATTCAAGGCGGTATCGGACAGACCTTTGCGGGAACCGTGAGTAGTGATGAAATATTCTATCGGCGTCAAACCCTCCTTGGAACAAGAGAGTATCGGAAATTCGACGGTACCAGAAACGGAAGAAATGAGACCTTTCATGCCGACCATTTGGGTAATCTGCGAGAGTGAGCCCCGAGCCCCGGAAGTGAACATGTCATAAACCGAACCATTCTTATAGAGTGATTGTGGAATGACTTTCTCAACTTCGCTTTTTGCTTTCTGCCAAACTTCAATATGCTTTCTGATGCGTTCTTCTTCCGTTAAAAGTCCCTCATTGAATTGTTCGGTGACGATTTTCGCGCTATTTTTCGCTTTATCGACTATTTCTCCTTTGGCGGCCGGAACCATGAGATCGTCTATACCCCATGTCGTTCCTGAAATCGTCGCGTAGCCGAAGCCAAAAACTTTGATACGATCTAGGATCGGCGCGACATTCTCGGCACCATGAGTGGTAATCATATCGTCAATAATCGCCCCCAAACGCTTGCGTCCAATCTCTTCGTTTATAAATGGATACTCATCCGACAAAATATTATTGAAGAGAATGCGACCGACAGTCGTTTCGAGCAATGTCCCTTTCAATTTCGCGTATTTCGTGTTATTCGGTACAAGTACTTTTATCTTCGCGCGCAGGTCAACTTCCCCGAAATCATTCGCGAGCATGGCGGCCTCGGGAGACTCGAATATTTTGCCTTCGCCTTTGGTTTTATCCATTATTTTCGTAACCCAAAAACAACCGAGGACTATATCGAGCATCTTTGCGACGACCGTCGGGTCATTATTACCGGGTTTCAGAATATTCTTGTCCGCCGCCATGATTTCTTTCGCCTCCATTTGCGCCTCTTCGGAAAGTGGCACATGCACGGCCATTTGATCGCCGTCGAAGTCGGCGTTGAAAGCGGTACAGACTAGCGGATGCACATGAATAGCATTACCTTCGGTCAGTATCGGCTTGAAAGCTTGAATACCCAGGCGGTGCAAAGTCGGCGCGCGATTCAAGAGCACATATTTACCCGCGATGACTTCCTCTAGAATTTCCCAGACTTCTTTCGCGCCGTCATCTATGAGGCGGTTGGCCCCGCGAATATTATAAGCCAGTTCCCTTTTTAATATTCCAGAAATGACAAAAGGGCGGAACAATTCAAGCGCCATGTGTTTCGGCAAACCGCATTCATTGAGTTTGAGTTCCGGGCCAACCACGATGACCGAACGGCCGGAATAGTCGACGCGTTTGCCGAGCAAGTTCTGGCGGAAAAGGCCTCGTTTTGATTTCAAACCATCGGAAAGCGATTTCAAGGCGCGTTTCTGGGCGGCAATGGCGGCGGCGCCGGCCGAAGAACTGTGACGAATCGAATTGTCAATGAGAGCATCAACGGCTTCTTGGAGAATACGTTTTTCATTTCGAAGAATAACTTCTGGAGCATTTATTTCCTTTAATTTTAAAAGACGATTATTTCGGTTTATGACTCGGCGATATAGATCATTCACATCCGATGTGGCGAAACGCCCACCATCGAGAGCAACCATAGGCCTTAGTCCCGGCGGAATAACTGGAATCCTCGTGAGGAACATCCATTCAGGACGGACATTAGCTTTCAACATTTGTTTCGTGAGTGAAAGGCGCTTGGCTACTCTCTCCCGATCAGCGGTACCAGATTCTTCATATTCTTTTTCCAGATTTTCTTTCAGCTTGGCGAGGTCAACTTTCTTCAACATATCGAAAATAGCTTCGGCGCCAATGCCGGCTTCGAAAAGCGAACCGTATTTCATGGCGTATTTGTGATATGTAACTTCATCCATGACAAAGCCGAGAGTGATCTCGTCTATTTCTTTGCGCGCATTTATAACCAATTCCTTCAAGGCTTCTTTTGTCTTATCATCTTGCGCCATCTTGACCTTATTTTTGTATTCGCTATCGAGTTCTTTCAAAAATTTATCTCTTTCTATTTCATGAACTTTTGTGACGAAATAACCGGCAAAATAGACTACTTTTTCCAGATCGGAAGAAGTCATTCCCAAAATTAATCCTATCCTTGAAGGTACTGAACGCAAAAACCAAATATGCGAAACCGGCGAAGCAAGCTCAATATGTCCCATTCTTTCGCGACGCACTATCGAGCGCGTAATTTCAACTCCGCATTTTTCGCAGATTATTCCTTTATAGCGAATGCCTCTGTATTTTCCACAATAACATTCATAGTCCCTGTCTGGACCGAAGATACGCTCATCAAAGAGACCGCTCTTCTCGCTTCTCTGTGTCCTGTAGTTGATCGTCTCCGGCTTCGTCACCTCTCCATGCGACCATTCCATGATCTTCTCCGGCGACGCCAAAGTCAGTCGTATCATATCGAAGTCCTGTGGTTCAAAAGCTTTTTTTGTTGGTGTTTGCATGGGGGTTTGTTAGTTTGTTAAATTAAAATGTAAAAATCAAAATGAAAAATGACAAATTAAAATTGATAACTAGTTGGTAAATTCAAAACTTGACAATATTTTATCCGTAAAAATATTCCGCTTTTGTGGTAGAATAATTCCCGGTAAATTATCGTATTGCCTTTCTTTATAATTATTTACCGCAGCAAACTCTCCTATCCAATAATTTTGAAGAATGAGAGTCTTGTTTCCGTTAAGGGATAGAAAATATATATCAACTCCACAACCTTCAACACCCATTGAGTATGTATAACCCGAAAGATTACCGGTGTTGAATTCTTTGAAACCACTATTCTTTTCAATGATCGGCTTATTAGTATTTGGATCAAACTTTACCCCATAATAATTAGCATCACGAATAATATTTTCCACACGGCCATCCTTGATTTCACCCTTCAAATGAAAATCCGTAATATTATCGAGTGAGGTCCAATCCTTCATATTACACGGGTCTGTATGTTTGAATGGAACACTGTGGGTAATAGAAAATATATCATTCCTAGTCGTTTGAGAAATCTCGTCAGAAGTAGTTAGAGTAAGTTCATTAGGATAATTGAATTTAAATCCATTCTTATTATCAGTGTGTATTTTTAGATCAGTAGTTAAACCATTTGCTTCATTTCGAATCATCTCTCCTGGTCCGGTATCTTTATTCTTTTCCACCATATAAATACCTCCCAAAATCAGCAAAACCACAATCGCGATAACTGCTGGGATAACCGACCCTTTTTGTGTATTTGTTTTCATGGTAATTAATTGAAGTTATTAATATTTATCAATACAACTCACTGTGAGTACCAATGTCTAGAAAACGAACTCCATTCTCTTTAACTTCATATATCGCCCTCAAATCTCCCGTAACATTTATACTTCGACACCCTGCATATTTTCCGTGAAGCGTGTGATTATTCAATTCAATAGCAAATGGATCATCTTTGAATATTAGTAAACGCTCTTTGAATCTCTCTCGTATTTTGAGAGGTAATTTCTCGTATTGCTTCTTGAAGCGTTTATGATAATCAGGTTGCATAATAGTTTATTATGTTAGGAATCAAGACTTTTGATCATTTCTTCCATTGAATTAAAAGGTCCGACTATATTCTTATTTGTACGCGAATCAGCCAAAAGCTGATCAAGGATTCTCTGCGTACGTATGTTGGGCATAGGATGATCAGCGAATGTCACACGACGAGTGGATATAAACTCTTTTACAAATTGATTAACGATCGCATTCAAAGAGACGCCAAGATTGTGCGCCAATTCCTGCGCTTGCTCCTTGAGTGATTTATTGATCTTTATACTTAACATTGTTGTTTGCATATTGTTGAAATTAAGTGATAATATCTAAAGTATATATTTTGGATAGTTTTTGTCAAGACAGATTGATAATTAATTGGTAATGGTGAGATAATTATCACTTGCATCTCCTATACCAGATTCTCCTGCATAAACACTGAACTTAACCAATGATCCGTTGCCAATTAATGGGTATTCGCGTATTGTCCAATTATAACTACCAGTATTTGGTATTTGATTTGCCATGATAATTTGAGTCTTTCTGTCTAAACTTTGTAATCTAAGTGTTACATTACTTGGAGCATTATTATTTAACCAATGAAATGTATAATTCTGACCAATTACTAATTTCTCTCCTCCATTCGGTGAAATAACGGTAATAGAAGGAGTGATAGTTGCAGGACAAGCTTTGAATTCGCAATTCGAATCGCTTCTAACAACGTAAGAACCATTTGAGCATATCTTAATATCTGTCGGACAAACAAGTCCGCTATTAGTTGAAGTTACAGTAAATTTCACTTTATTACTCGTCTTGCCCCACGGTTGCGTATAAATATTGTAAACACCCGGTGTAATCGTTAAATAAGATGTACATGGTAAACCAGAATAATTATTATTCCCCTTACACAACTGACTATCGATCTTTATTCTTATTGTCTGATCAGCACGCGGAGTTGAACCAATTCCTGGAAGAAAAGCGATTTCACCTTTGCTATTTTCAATCCAAGCATCAAGGTCACCTTCAAATCCCGCGAGATTTGTTCCTTTTAGTTCAATAATTGTTCCAACAGGACCAGATGAAGGAGTAATTGAAGTAATCACCGGTACAGTCGAAGTCGCCCGCTTCTCTTCCCAAGGTCTCACGCAAGCCTGCTTCGCATCACTCCACAAATATCCAGCAGAAGGAATACAGCCATGAATTTTTGCTTCGGAAAGCGCTTCCAACATACCTTCTTCTGGGATTTTCGTAATTGTTGTGTTGTTCCATGCTTTTGAGCCAATATAAATAACCCCAACAATCAGCAAAACTACAATCGCAATGACTGCCGGAATAACTGAACCTTTTTGTGTATTCGTTTTCATGATAATAAATGTGTTAATAATTAATATAAATTCTAACTAAACTTTGTTTCCTTTGAACGTAAACTAGCAATCATCTCCTCCGCGGAATTAAAAGGACCCGCCATATTCTTGCCTTCTCGCGCATCTTTCGAAAGCCTATCGAGTAGCCGTGCAGTTTTCTTATTTGGAATATATTGTTGTGATTTCATGATGGTAAATTATTTTAATTTCTTAATACTCCCATTATTCGTAAGCGATTTCATCTGCACAATCGCACTTTCATTCAACTTCAAAAGCCTCTCTTTTTGGACCAAACCCGCTCGAATATATTCTGCATTCAAATTTTCCAGATTCGCCAGACATACAAGTTGTGTCACATCCGCGTAATCACGAATATTACCTTCCAGTTTCGGATTCGCGTCTCGCCACTCTTTCGCTGTCTTACCAAACAAAGATTTATTCAAAACATCGGCTTCGTTGGCATATATTAGGTTGATTTCAGTAGCTGGAATATGAGGAGGGATTAAATGTGCATTGATTGCGTCCGTATGAATACGATAATTGATCTTGGTTAGCATTCTCTTTGTGTCCCAACCAAGTGCAAGGCGTTCATTTTCTTCGATCTTTAATCTTTGAAATTCCTTGATCAGATAGAGCTTAAATTCAGGAGATAACCATGTCGCAAACTCAAAAGCGATATCTTTATGAGCAAAAGTACCTCCATATCTACCAGGGGTTGATTTTATACCCATGGCATTTGTCTGCTTAATCCACATAGATGAAGATATAATAAACCCATTGGTACCAACCTCATTTCTAATGTTATGGAATTCCATAACATTAAAATTAGGGTTATGTACCTGCTCCCAAGCACCCATAAATTGAATAGTGTATTTGGTTGTAAGCCAATTAGAAATAACAACCCCAGTTTGATAGTCCTTATATTTCGCCATATCTGTCAAAGAAATATAATCTTCATTATCCTTCTTTATTACAGCTATTTGTATTCCTTGTAGATTTATTCTTTTCATTTTTGTCTATTATATTTCTCTTATTCTAAACAGGTCGAAATTGACCAGTTTAAAACCTACTACTCCAGACCCACCTGCGGCCTTTTTACCAGCTCCACATTCAAAGCCAGTCCCCGAAGCGTCTTCAAAAGCACATTGAACGAAGCCGGTAAATTCGGCAATTTCATGCGCTCACCTTTGACAATACTGTCATAAGTCTGCGAACGACCCATAATGTCATCGGATTTTACCGTGAGAATTTCACGGAGAGTATGCGCCGCGCCGTGACCAAGAAGAGCCCAGACTTCCATTTCTCCGAAACGCTGGCCGCCGCCTTGAGCCTTGCCGCCGA
>CAYHQT010000009.1:0-19505 GCA_964358975.1 uncultured Candidatus Saccharibacteria bacterium
AATAGCCGTATTCATCTCATCTCGTGTTGGGAGATTGCTAATAGCTGTATTAATAGCCGTATTCATCTCATCTCGTGTTGGTAAATTGGCAATCGATTTAGTAATCAATTCAGTAATTGAATCTAATCTGACATTAATTTTCGACATTTCTTTCTCCATGCACAGAATTATATACCCTACAAGATCTTTGTAAAGTCTATCCAACTAATTGAAATTATGTTTCTGTTAAAAACTAGTGCTAGATATGCTCGACTTCCGCCGGTGGAACCTTTGCTTTCCAAATCTTGTGATGGAATGTTCTCCACACCTCCTGTAATTCATTATTCTTGAGGAGAATAAGCACAATAGTGCCGACAATAAGCCCGAAAATTCCAGCGGAAAAGCCCTGCATGAAAACTCCCCAAACTTTCGTAAGCGGGAAAATGATGTTGAAGAAACGCAAACTAAGGAATGCCGCGTAACCGGTGATAACCGAAGCCGAAAAACTATGAAAAAGTGTGGATAAAACCGGCCTCGTAAATCCGGGATACGCGCGCTCGAAAACCCACCAATGTAAAATAGTATTCAAGATAACACCTATTGAATACGCGAGTCCTAGAATAAGGACGCTTGTTCCGACTTGCCCGCCAACCTTGAGTAAATCTTCAATAAAATAGGCGAAGACTGGAAAAGCATAGAAAGCTTTCGTCAGGAAATATGCTGATGAGACGATAACAACTGCGGATACGGCATTTATCACAAGCGGGCGAGCGGTTTTACCTTCGGCGTAGAAAGCTCGAACAAATAAAATAATAAGACTTTGCCCTATCGTCGAAATAATGAAAAGCGCCAGCATCGCGGCCGTGAGTCGCGTATCAGCCCAATCGAATTTGCCCGCGCCTAAGATAACGCGCACGATTTGCGCGCGCAAAACTATAAAGAGAACCATCATCGGCATGGACCAGAAAATAATATGCTTGGCGGAAGTAATCATCTTCTCCGAAAACTCCTTCAGATTCCCATCGAAATATAGTTTTGAAAGCGTGGGAAATACTGCCGAAGAATAGCTGGCACCGATAATAGTCAGAGGCACCGCTTGAATATTAAAAGCAAAAATAAAAATAGAAATAGAGCCGGGAACCATGAGAGAGGCTATCGCTATCAAAACAAAGGACGCCAGCTGGTTGGCGGATAGTGTTATGGTGCGTGGTAATGAAGTTAATATAATCCTTTTAATCTTTGACCACTCGACAATTCTCGTAAGACGCGGAATAAATCCATCACGCGACATGAACGGAACTTGTATCGCCATATGGAGAAACGCCCCGATCGCGACGCCGATGGCAAGACCTGAAATGCCGAATATAGGATAAGCGAAAAGCAATCCGAAAATAATTCCCATATTATAGACTACCGGGCTGGCGGCGTAGACTAGGAAACGGTGACGCATTTGCGTTAAACTGGAAAAAAGGTTGGAAAGACCAAGAAATATCGGCGATAAGAGCATTATTCGCATTGATAAAATTAGTTGCGGTAGATAAGGGTCATTTACGAAACCGGGAATAACTTTCGGAATAAGCCATGGCGCGATAATATATACAATCGCGCTTACAATGATAATCAAAGTAAAAAAGACAGTGAAAATCTCGTTGGAGAAAGACTTGCCTTCCTGATTACTTTTGCCGAAGCGTTCTATGAAATACGGCAAAAGAATTGACGCGGAAACAAGCGAACCGACGGAAGCAAAAATAATATCGGGAATGCGAAAAGCGGAATAATACACATCGAGAGAATGACTAGCGCCAAAAGTGAAAGCCAGAAGCTTATCTCTTACCAATGCCAAAAGTTGAGATGACAAAGCGAAAAAAGCCAAGAGATACGCGGCCTCATGAAGACCGCGTATTTCTTTACCTATAAATGAAAACCACTTTCTAACCATGTGTATATTCTATGACTTACTGTTTCTTTTCCTTGACCGGCAAGGCCACGCGCTTTTCCGGAGTTGATGTTACCGGCGGTTTAGCGTCAGCGAATGGAGACTTGCCTGCTTCTAAATTCGTCAAAATGAACGATATCTCTTTATTATCCGGATTCGTCTCCGCCAAATCGGTAAACATGGCGATGGCATCGGGAATGCGATTTATACGAACATAAGAAAGTCCGAGGAAATATTTCGCGTTGGCGTATTCCGGCGTCAATTTTAGGGCCCGCTCCAAAGCTTCCGTGGAAGAAGCGTAATCTTTCGCATTATATTGCAAAAGCCCCAGTTGGAAGAATAGGAGTGGATTCTGCGGACTCATTTGAGTCGCGACCTGCGTTGATATGATAGCGTCTTTCAGATTGCCCTGCGCCACTTGAATTTGCGACAACAGATACACGGCGTCAATATTATTATTCTTTACCTGGAGAGCCACACCGATTGTTCGGAGAGCGTCGTCGAACTTATTATTCCTCGCTTGACTCTGCGCGAGGTTGACATACAGAGAAGGGTTGAGCGGGTTTAAATTGATGGCATTGGTATACGCACGCACGGAATTCTCGTAGGCGTCGGTCATTTTGATGCCGGCGGCCAAATCGGAGATACGGGCTTCGGAAACATAGTTATAATAATTTGTCGGGTCATAGGCGATCGCCTGACGCGCCGTCTTTATGCCATCATTTATCAGATCTCCAATAGTTTTGGTAACTTCTTCCGAAGGTGTTCCCGTGATAGAAGATATCAATTGATTCGCGTAGAGGCGGTCATTTTCAGACAAAGCCTGAAAATACACATCAGAATTGTCAAGTGATGACGCTTTCTTGAAAGCAATATCGGCGGTTTTAAAATCCTGATTTATATTGATGCTTTTCACTCCTGAAGCGAAATAAGTAAATGCCATGAATTTCTTAACATATATAAGTCCATATATTATTCCCAGTACGATTGCCACAATAAGTGAAAGAGACAACGCCAGTTTTCCCATTTTTGAAATAGGGCTTATAACTATAGGCAAAGCGGTCTTGCTATGGACAGTCATTGCCGAGAATATTCCGAAGATAATGAAGGCGATAAATAGAATCGCATGCGAAGGCGTATATAATATTATGTTTAGAAACAATAATATTGTCGCTACGCCGGAAGAAAGAGCTATGAATTTCATCTGTGGGTCGGAAGGTAATTTCTTGAATGAACGAGTTAAGAAAATTCCAATCGAAATAAGGAAAATAATCCAAAGAACTGCTCCGACACTTCCTTGCATAACAATGAATGTTGGTATAAGCCCGAAGCCAGCGCTAAATTCGACATTCCAAGCATTACTCGTGTTTATCGCCACTGGTTTGAAAACAGTATAAGCTTGAGTAAAATGATTTGGACCGACACCAAACAGAGGATAATTCTTGATAGTCCCATTTATTATATCAGCGGTTATTTGCCAAGGTAATGAAAGTTCAGAGTATTGCGTTTTGGTACTTTGAATAACTGGACCGGCTATAGTATTCCCTTTCCAAACAAGAATGAGCGCGATAATACAAAGAATTGCCGGTAGCCACGTGATGCGAGCAAGACGGGATTTCCACTTTCCCAATTCCGGCTGGAAAGGTCGAGTGCGATAGAGAGCTATGGTTATAATGGCAAACGCGAAAGTCGCTCCGAACCAAGCGGTTGCTTGATTGACTATGAAAACCATGAACAAAGCCACTATCGCGATAATGCTATAGACAATCTTTGCTCGGCGTGGCAGAGATAATGTAGAAAGCGCGCAGATTAAAACAATAAGCGCGAGAAGAGACAAAGTTCCGAAATCGTACCAGCTCCCTAGAAGCGTTGATGTGGTATTTGTTAGAATCGATAATGATAGAGCCGTGGGACCAAAAATCACGCGTAACAATTCAAGCAATACTAATATGATATATGCCAAAGCCAAGACTTTGAAAACAGTGAATACCCTGTTGTGGTCACGCCTAATACTCTCATACGCGACCCATGTGGCGATGAATAAAGTTAATAGAAATCCTACCGTGCCAATCTCGAATCCTTGCCCGAATAAAGCCTTGCTTGCGTGATTGCTAAAGAACGCCGACACGAAAAGAGATGTAATCACAAGGACACTACTCCAGAAAACCGCCTTCGTTGGCAAAGTAATAGATTTCTCCTTAAGAATAACGATTCCATAACATACGGCCCCAGCGAGTACCCCAATCACGATAACAATCGTCTTGACTAAACCCAGAGATATATAAGGGGTCGGCAAGAAAGCCAAGGGAGCAAGGAAAACAGTTGCAAGGAAAATATAATACGCGATTGATTCTAATTTCAGGCGATTTCGCTTGGGTTTGACTAGGGGGGGAGATGAAATATTCTGAATCGGACTGCTTGTCTGCGCAACGGGAGTTGAAATCAGATGAATTGACGGTGTGTTCTGTATCGGCAGATTTGGGATTTTCTGTGGGGCATTCTGCATTGGACGATTCGTAGGTTGCGGTTGTCTGTTTAATGGCACAGGTCTTTCCTCGGGTGATTGTTTAGAAAGGTTATCGTTCATTTTTTTATTTAGAGACTCTGGTCCCCTTTATTAATAATTATCAAACCAATAATAATGTTTCTATTATATAGTGTAAAATAGAAAACGCAACGGGGATAATGTAGTCAATATGTGAAAACACCCCCAGTTAAGAGGGTGTAATCATTTGAGCCGCATATAAGCCGAATTTTGTATTATCCGCCGTAGTCTCGAAGAATATCGGGACGAAGGTGGGTTTAGACAACCATATATCTAGCTCTTCGATTACTCGAAGAGTCAAGCGGTTCTTCCCGATTTTCATCGGAACACGACCTTGCATCGGGGTAAGGATTTTGCCGTTGCACCCCATGCGTTACCGCACGGACTCGCCCTACTACGCCCCTCACTTTCGTTCGGGGCTTCGCAGGGCGGTTGCTTCCTTTCGGTCGCAACCGTCTCTGTTCGCACCTCTAGGTATTACCAGACGGGCGTTACCCGCTACCCTATTTCCCAATATAATATCGGGACGATGTTCGGACTTTCCTCTCCGATTTTGCCGATAGGCGAACATCGGAGCGGTTGTCTGATGCGACTGGGTACAAGAATACCACATTATCCAATATATTACAAATTAGCGATTTCGGGGTGTCGGACATCCCGAAAATCATGCAATCTCGCAAACCCCGCTCACGCATGCCAGTTCCCTTTTCAGATCCGTCTCATTTTGCTTTTCATAGGTGAGAATCTTGGAATAATCGATATGTTCGAGTTTCTTCGTGAGTTCCCTGTATTTCTTCTCATCAATCGCTTCGTATGGCGCCAACTGATAAACATGGTCTTCCCTTGGCAAGAATGAAAGCCCGCCGATAATATCCCAATTTTCATAAAGCCAATTGGCCACAGTCACCCATTCGTCGTTTCCGATTGAAATAGTAACCGACGGATTATGTTCGGTAAAATTGAGCTTGACCATCTTCCAATATTCAAGCTGTTCGATTGCGGTCAAATCATTCTTGAACGTCGTAGTCCCCTGCGGGGCCTTGACCGGGAATTCAAGAACATAAGTCGTGGCATTCTCCATAGTCTGGCCGACTTCCGGAAAATACGGCACACCCTGGTCCTTGAGCATTTTGAACAAAGAATCCGTAGAAGCAATACGCGCGCGACGAATATAATATTTCGAATGGCGCGGATGCATGCCGGAAGAACAATCGAAAGTCTGCGAGCCATTGCCCGATGGTTTAACGCAGGTAATAGCAGTCGATTCGTTGATACCAAAACGTTTTGCATATTCTCTATTTACCCTGATAGCTTCGTCCCGCAGTTTTTTCATTATTTCCGGCTTGCGCACCGCAGGGCAATCCCATTGTCCTGTAATAGAAACGCCGAGTAATCTCTCTTTTTCACAATGCTCCTTCCATTCCTTGGAAAGGTACTGAAAATTCGTAAGCATACTTTGATATGTTCCCATGATGGTGGCAATACGAATCTTCCTCATAAGAGTTTTTTCCGTATCGTCAGCGCGGGCGATTATTTCCGATAAATTACAAAATTGTTTTGACTGCAAAATAATTTCCCCACAAGGGTTAACACCAATAAGACCGACAATATATTTTCCGGATGGGTCAAAATAACCTTTATACTCCTTCAAAACTTTTATACGGCGTTCCGGTAGAGTCTTTGCCAAAGAACCACGATTGAATATACCCCGTTCACCTGAACGACTTTCAATAAGGGCCATCCATTCTTTTAAGAATTCTTCGTTTGTCGGTTTATTCACATAGACCGCGGAATTATTCGCCAGCATGCGATGTGGATGAGTCACATAGAAAGCACCTTTCTTGGAATCGCGGATTTCATTATCATCAAGGTCTGAAAGTGAAATAAGCGCGCTTCTTCTCACTCCACCAGAGACAATACATTCGCCCATCATGCAAATGATATCATGTACATCTATATTTCGAAGACGCCTGCCTTGACGAGCGAAAATAACTTGTCGCGAGAATCCCAAAAGGCGTTTCAAAGGTTCTGGTCCGGACGCCTTACCACCCATGACTTTCAAACGAGCGCCAAGTGGACGGATTTGTGAATAATCAAAATCAATATCTTTGCCACTGGCCCATGCCGTCGCGCCTGTAACAAACGCTTCACACCATCCTTCTTTGGAATCATCAACGATAAGAGTTTTCAGTTTCTCGCCATTTTGCATCATTATCTGCGGAAATCTTTGCACATTGGCGCTTTCCGCGGAAAAGCCGACGCCGGTTCCATTCATAGAAATATACATGATTTCCGACATGTCTTGGAATGATTCCGGGGCTATATAGGAACAATTGTAAGCGCAAACATTCGTTCTACGCACGGCTGTTCCAGCAAATTGCATGAGGCGCATTGACGGTATTGCTTGCTGGTTCAAAATCGCTTCACGAATCTCTTTGTATTCCGCGTCTTCGAGTTTATTGCCAATATTCTCGCGCATATAGCCCATATACCGGTCAACCGTTTCTATCCAGGTTTCTCTCCTTCCTTCTCCATCTACCCATCTTGAATATGTCCGATAATAAACGAATTCTCCGAGAGCATTCCTGAAATATTTCCGTGAATCGGTCGCGAGTTTGCGCACATGCTCCGGTACTTCCAATCCCTTGGCGCGTAGTTGAGCTCGTTCGTCCCGGTAAAGCACATAATGTTTCGCGGTTTTGACATAATCAGAACGCATCAGTTCCTGCTCGACTATATCCTGAATACCTTCAACCTGTGGTATGAAGTTTGAAAATTTCCTTTTTATGCGTATAAGTTCAGAATAAACCTGATTAGCAACCTGTCGCGCTTCTTCTATCGTACCTTCTTTGGTTGTATTCATGCCCTTCCAAATAGCATTTGTGATTTTTTCTATATCAAATGGTACTATTCGACCGTCGCGTTTAATAATCGTGGGGATAGAAGGAGCCTTTGCCGCTTTCCCGGAAGCGGTTTTCTTTTTTTTGGGCATATGTTTCGCGCAGGCGGATGCGCTAAGAATGCATTAAGTTATTAATAATAATCTGTGCTATTTGTACTATTGGATATTATTCTACTCCGCAAAGACAAATAAAAAAAGTGTGGATAACGCCCCAGAGCATGAAAAAACTAAAACTGCAAAAGAGTTCCTGTTGCGATACCGAACTTATTTGCGCCACCGGCATTTAATTCAAGAACAAACTGAACATTATCCGGCGAGACGAATGTTTCCGGAAAAGTATCGGGCGATAAATTAGGGGCGATGCCAACTACCTTTTTATCGGCATCTATCCAAACTATGTCAAGCGGAAAAAGCATGTCTTTCATCCAGAAACTTCGCGGTTCTGAATCTGAGAAGACAAAAAACATTCCTGAATCTGGGTCGAGTGAAAGTCGATTGCTCAAACCGAGCTCCATTTTGTCCGGGGTATCGGAAATTTCCGCTTGAATGTTTCCTTTCGGAGCGTTAATGGTTTTTGTCGCGTATGTTCCATTTAATGATTCACTCGCTTTCGATAAATCAGTCAACACGGGGGTGGTTGTCGAACTTGCCATAAATTCTCCTAATGAAGGAAAAGTTTTGGATGATATAATATAAATCAATAATATTACGACTCCGACAAAACCTACTATATATATTATTACCTTATTCATATTTGATTTCGGTTCATTCATTGAAATTAGTATTTTATCTAATATATGCTAATATTTTAACATATTAACCAAATAAAACAATTACCATGCAAACAATCAATTTCTGGCCTATTCTCGTGGCTTCTATCGTGAGCTTTGGCGTGAGCGCGCTGTGGTATTCCCCTATTCTTTTCGGCAAAGAATGGATGTCGCTTGTGAAAATGACTGACGCCGATATGGACGCGGCAAGGTCCAAAGGTATTTGGAAACTTTATATTATTCAATTTATCATGACGCTTATTGGTTTCTGTGTCTTGGCTTTTGTCATCGCGTCAACGAGCGCGCAAGGCGGAAGTAATGGAGCATTCATGGGATTCCTCGTTTGGCTTGGCTTCGTGGCAACCGGCGCTGTCTCCGGTCTGATATGGGAAAAATATCCTTTCAAGCTCATGCTTATAGACACAGTCTCTATTCTCGTCACACTCGTCATCGGTGGCGCGATCATTGGTGCGTGGAAATAAAATCTACAGGCGTATAAACTTTGATTCTTTATATATTGTAACGCATTAATTGTGCTGAAAATAATCTTTTCTATATTAGCCAAAAACCAAAACCTTATCCGAGCTCTCAACCATTTTGAGCAAATCAGACATCGTGGAAACAGGACAAATATTACTTTCTTCTTTCCCCCGTATTTTAAGACAAGAGCCACAGGCGTAAATTTCACCTTTCAATTTTTTGAACTCCGCCACCTTGACTGAAATATCAAAATCTTTAGTGTCGGGAATAGCATCAAGCTCTGAACCTTCACTCATCAAAAAAATCTCCACTTGATGACTGGCTTTGAGCGCAATAATCCCCAAACGAAATGTATTCCACGCATGTTCGGGTTTGTTGGATTGTAAAATGATGCCAAGTTTCATCTGCTTAAAATTATTTTACCATATTTATTATTCCAAATCACTTTTTCTAATATTACATTTTGAGCAAAGAGTTTGGAGATTTTCTAACTGGGTGTGGGGAGGAACACTGCCCCGCCATTCGCGCGACGATCCACCAGCTGGCAGTAGTGTCCCACTAAAATAGACCAAAACTAGAAAAACCCGATGAGGTAAGCCATACTATGTCTGTCGGACTTAGTATGAGCTTAATTTTCCTCATGGGGTTTTTCGTATGTATTACTCTAGCACGATTTTCGGGCAACTTTTAGCATTTTTACCAAAACACGAATTCAAGCGTTTTGTGGGACAGCATAATGGGGTGCATCGCTTATAGGCGATTCTGGGGCCTCTGGGGGCAAATCGGTAGGCATAGAGCCATTTGGCTGGCTAGAAACCTCAGAAACTGGCGTTGCGGGCGTTTGAGCCTCTGTTGGTTGTGTTTCTACATCTTGAGTTTGTTCCTCATTCATACGGGATATTTTAACATGGTTTTAGTACGAATTTCTTGTTTGCATTCCGACTTGCAGGCAAATAAGATATCGTTGAAAAATAAGGTTTTTTTGAGGATTTCCTATGTCCTGCGGGTTACAGAGAAAATAAGATCATGCCTTCTATTCTTTATTTATGTCTCGCATTATACTATTTTATGCTTGTTATCTCTAATGATTCTTCCACCATATCATCAATATGTTGTACAAAGATTTCAGCTAATTTTTGGGTAGCAGAATTAACAATTTCTTCATCTGCAGGTGACATCATTTCCTTTTCTGATTTTTTCTTTGATATAAATTGATCTTGAACCAAATAATACCATATCCCCTATATCTCTAACATCTATATGGTAATATAGACAAATACATATATATGCCAACACTAACCAATAAACAAATTTTTGATGAGGCAAGAAAATATCTTCTGAGTTTTTTTGGTGTATCTGAAAAAATACTAGATGAACAACTTACTTTTCCCAAAAATAATAGTCCAAAGTCTAAAAACGATTTATTTAAGAAAATGATTGATCACGCCAAAAATCGACAAGGAATGCCGAATGCGATTGGCGATACATCAATACTCGCTCCATACCTTGATAATTTTGATGCGGATTCAGTTGTTAAAAAATATGTGAGTTGGGAGAATCTATTTGATACTATACAAGAGAAATGTAACCCACCGGGAAGAATGGAAAAAAACAACCCACACAACTACTGGGTTATATTCTGTAAATCAATACTTTCGGTTGCGAAATTTGTGTCACGCTTTAACACTATCGAGAATTTCCAATCTTATGTTAATCAATTCATAACTGATGTTCCTGATACACGGCTGGCATTACCACTTATTTTAAAAGAAGAAATATTCGGCTATAAGTTTGCGCTAGCTTGTGATTTTGTGAAAGAAAACATCTCTCCATTGTTTGTGAAGCCTGATATACATATCAAAGCGATCTTTATTGGCATAGGTCTTTCGGAAAAAAAACGCTTCAGATTTCCAAATTTTTCGAGATGTTGTTCGATTCTCTGAATCTATCAACCAAATACCCTATTCCATAGATAAACTATTCTGGCTCATCGGTAGTGGCAATTTTTATCTTGCTGGAATAAAAGTAAAAACCGATAAAGATTGTTTTATTAATCTCATCGAAAATAAATCATAGAATAAAAACATGAGCCTTTGGACTTACATAAAATCTCGTAATGAAACTCTCATAGCTGTAATCATTATTACGGTCGTAGTTATTCCATTAGCTATTTGGTCTTTAACCACAGAAAAAAACTCGAAATTAATATCTTTTTATAAAAATCCAATAGCCGAGACTTCATCAGACAATATCAATAAATACCTACAATATATTGGCTGGATTTCATGTAGTGACGATAAAGGAGATAGCTGGTCAGGTTCGGGGTCAATATGGAAGTACAACAATATTTACCAATTTCTTACCAATTATCATGTAATTGAAGGAGCAAAGCAGTGTCAATTAATGTATGTTAATCCGAATAACCTTGATTCAGAAAAACCAAACTCCGTACTTTATGATTTAGATATTGATAACGCTTTGGTCGAATATAATGATATTGTTGACTATGCAATAATCGGATTAAAAAAGGTTAAATATGCAGGTGGACCTTTGGACGAAGCACCATTAATTGATAACAGTTTCAAACCTTGTCCGAAACATTTACCACTTGCAACTGAGGTTTTTACTATTGGCTTTCCAGTTACGACACAAACAATGACACAGACTCAGGCCGGTGGTGTTAGATCAATAAATCTAACTGTAACAAATGGCATCATTTCCTCATACGATGATAGTCCAATTGGTATTTACCCAGATTATAACTACTTTGTCACATCAAAAATAGATAGTGGAAATTCGGGTGGTTTGGCAGTGGCTAAACACGAAAATAGTTTGTGTATCATGGGAATTCCGACATCAGTTAGAATGGGAAACTATGAAATCCAAGGGGTGATACAAAGTATTAATAATGTTCTAAGTATTTCAGATTTACCTACACTAACTAATAAAAAAGCTAGGAACCTAGCTTTAAATCAAGCACCGACAGTAACTCTTTCAGTGAGTCCTTCATCAGCTATAGGTGGTACAACTTTTATGTTCGTAGCAGACGCATCTGACCCAGAAGGAGACGAACTCGAATATAGAATTGATCTTGATGCAAGCACTGGTCTTAATTGGGATGATGACTATTTTATATCTAGCGGTAAACAGAAATGGCCCGTTAGTACAACTCGATATAGTGCGGGATTACATACAGCCGTTGTCGAAGTAAAAGATGTGTTTGGAAAAACAGCTATAGATACAGTCGAATGGCGAGTATTCTAGTCTAATCAAAATTGATTTTGTAATATGAAAAGCAATTATAATCCTATTATTATATAATTCGATTTAACAACAGCTGAATCAACTCAATAAAACTTTTCCTTCGGTATTCACATTGCTCCGATTCTTTGCACAAATTAATAATTTCCACGCTATTCAATTCATCTAATACACCCTGCAATTTCATTTTTCTGACTCGATTAATAATAGGTTTGCGTTGTTCCTCGGAGTATCCACTCCAATTCGAGAATTCTTCTTCTGAAATGTCGTTCCTGAAAATCTTCAGCAGTCTCCAATCTCTAAAATATTCATAAATTATATTTATCGTCTCCTCTTTCTGTGACCAGTCTTGCTGACTGAACATTTTTTGAACCTCTTCTTCACTTTTTTCACCAAACCAAGAGATATTCGTGTTTGTTAGTGAGAAGTTTGGCTCTTTTTGAACTGCATATTTTATCTCTGAGGAAAATAGGAGAGTCAAAAATGCAGGAAATAAGGAATGGTGAGCATTAGGAAAAATTCCATTTGTAACTTCGGTTAATTCTTTGTCGTAGTTTTCTGGAATTTCCTTAAATATGCGTTGTTGAGTCCATTGTAAAAACTCATGCAATATAACTCTCGGTATTCTTCCTTTTGAATTTACACTGGCTATTTTCCATTCACCGGGAAAATAATGATGCCAGATATCAAAATTGTTTGGAACAGTGTCAATTGTCTCAAAAAATACGGGACAGAAGCTTCCAAACAAACCTGTAATATAATTCCACCATTGTTGCTTTCTATCTTCGTCCTTTATTTTCTCAAGTTTTGCTTCGGCACCTTCAATATATTTTTTGAAACAGGTAAAAAGTTGGTAGGGTTCGTGTCCACCCTGTAACAATATTCTCGATACTGCCGGGAATAACTTTTGCAGGAAATAATGCCAATTCCAGAAGAAATTATCTACGGCACAACCTTTATTCAATAAACTAAGAACCCACTTTTTAAATGTTGGAAAATATTTTGATGAAAATGCTTTCTGAGTTTTTTCTTTATAATTTTCTCTGTTTAACCATCCCTGTTCTGCTTCCCAAAACTTCTCATGCCATTCAAATAATTTTGGTAGTATTTCATAGCCGATCGAAAATCGATCTCTCATGTCGAGATTCTTTTCGTACGTCTGAGCAAGCGTAACGGCTAGTTCGTACTTTTCATTTTCTATGGCGTGGTCAATGTGGTTAATAAATTCCTTGGTGAAATCTCTTTCATTGTAGGTTGATTTCTCTGACCAAAAAGATTTCCATGCTCTAACCATTCTTTCCATTTTTAATTTATTTCCAAAACGAAATACACATGATAAATCCAAACTTTTCAAAAAGCTGATTTGAAATTCCAGTTTGTATCCTTCGGAGAAACGCAAAATTCTTTTGAATGGATTCCAAAAGAGAACGATTAAACTTATTGAAATAATTACGGCAAGCAATTTTCTTGCAATCGATATATCTGTTCCTGAGAAAAAGGCAAGAACAACGATACCAATTACTGATAACCAAAAAACTTTCTTGGTGTCTAAAACCTCCTCACTCAATACCATTTTCTCGAATTCGCTTCTTTGCCTTTTGGATCCTAAAATATCAGTAAGAAAGACAATTGCAAATGGAATGAAGATCGCCAAAATCCCTAAAATAATATTCTGAAACAGCGACGGGTCTAAGTTTTGTAATAACGGTTTTAGAAACTTCTCAATATAAACCCAAACGCTTATTATTATATCTTGAAGTTGCCACATTGCATTTATTTCAATTCAAAAACCTCCCACCCCTTCATTGACGAATCGTAAGAGTATTTCACATTGTTATTTATTCTCCATCCGTTAGGTCCATCCTGCACGACTATTCCTCCGGCGAAACCCTTTTTGTTATTTATCCATCTCTGAAGAGACTCGGCCTTGTATTTGGTATCATTGCTTTCAGCTGTCTGCCCTGACTTTGTATCCAAAATATAAACGGCATACTTAGTTTGCACAATCCAATCTGGATAAAAAAGTTTCTCTCTATTTTCTTCTGGATTATAATATGAAATTGATAGATTCTCACTTCCCGAATCTCCATTTTTGTACCACCATATAACATCCTTATCACTAGTTGATTCTAGAAACCTAATAAATGCTTCTTCGTTTGTTCTCCCAACATAATCTTTTCCGATCCAAAACGGCTCCATGGCGGATTTCTTTACCGGAATAGACTCATATTGATCAGTGAAAAATAACTCCTTACGTGGAATCTCAATATTTTCAATTCGTTTATCACGAGCAGCTTTTTTCTCGACTTCCTTATCACGGATTGAACGGTATTCAAGGAGGGCATCACTGATTACCGGGGCAAGTGAACTCGATGGACTTAAAATATCTTTTACTATAATCTTGTAAGCGTCAACCCTAGAAATTTTTAGCCTATTCATTAGCCAAATATTCAAGGCGGTTTTCAATTTTCCCCAAGAGCGTTCAGGAGCAAACTTTCTGTTCTCATCCGTCTGTTTCGCAATTATTTTGAAGCAGAGCAGATTATAGAGCCGTTCGAGGTCATGTCGAGACATTTCTTGATCATGGCTTTCACCCTCTGCAAAAAGTTCTTTTGTGAAATTATCATAATCATCAATTTCTACGCCGACAATCAATCCGTTCGTTACTTTTGGTTTCAAATCAAGATTCTTTAGGTCAAGTTTTTCATCAGCCACTTTTTTGAAAGTTTCTTGGAACGAGTCGCCGAGGTCGTTATAGTCGGCGCGAGTCATAAATATGGATTCAAGTTTTACTGGTTTGATATTCTTTTTGCGATAACTGCCATTTATCGCGGGACGATTTTCCGTTTTTGATTTTGCGTATTCTGCAAGCACCTCGTTTCTCTTGTAGTTTGTGTATAGATAACCGAGATTAAGCTCCGGATGTGCAAAGTGAATACCGAACGGCATACGCAGAATTCGCCCGACAGTTTGAATAGCAAAAGTAGGATTTTTAATTTCGCGGTACATCACAAGCACACCAGCGCGCGGACAATCCCAGCCAGTCGCGGCGGCTTGTTTGAAAAGCAAAAATGAAATGGGAGAATTATTTTTCTCAATGTCTTCAAGATTCTCCTTTTCTTTTGAAAGCCAAACGGCGATTTCGCTTTCTTTCACGCCTTTGCGTTTCAGATATTCAAGAACAATCGCTTGCTTGGTCGTGCCTCCTGTTTCTTTCGTTGCTTGGTCATCATTCGGCAACTGTATGAGTACGAGAGGATTTACTTCAACTTTAATATCCTTATAGAGTTTTACTATTTCTTGCCGTCTATTGTACGCAAGCTCTAAAAGCAGTTCGTCTTGGTCAAGTTTTTTCAATCCCTTTCGCTCAAAATCTTCCTCCGTTTGGAAAATAATCTTTTCCTTTATAAGTCCAGCTTCAACAACTTCGTTTCTTTTTACTTCAACATATCCGGCAGTATCGGCACGAGTAGGAATGTATTTCGGCGTAGCCGAAACGCGAAGCGTTATTTTTGGCTTTATGAGTCCGTCTATAACTTCAAGCGCAAGCTCGGTATCAGAGCCGATATGCTCCTCGTCGATTATGACCACGATTTTTCGCCCGTCTTCGTGCGTTTCGTTGATGAGATTATCAAAAGTAAGTCCTTGCTCATTTTCACGGCGCAATTTTCGACTATCTTTCGTCTTGCCTTTGATTTTCTGCCAGTTTATAAAAAAGACATTGTTTTTATTGAGCTTTCCGCGAGAAAGATCGTTCAAGTCAATCAAGTCGAGTTCTGACGCTCCTCCGTAGTATTCAAAAAGTTTCTTTTTGCTCTGCTCGTATGAATCCTCGCTAAAAGAGAACCAAACAAAAGCAACATCGTTGCCCTCAAAACGCGGGTCGCTCACAATATCGCGCAAAAATTGCGCGAGCATAATAGTCTTGCCCGAGCCAGTAGGTGATTTGAAAACAAGAGGGATGTTTTGCTTCGGTAATTTCCACAGAGAAAGAAACTCATTTTTGAGATTCGATACTGCGGTTTCTTGAAATGGTTTTAGTGCAAACATATATTTATAGGCGATTTATTTCTTTGTATACCTCAAGGATTGGCTCCGGAATATCCTCGACTCGGATATTTTGTGAAGAATACTCGCCTTTGTATTCATTCTTACCCCAACTGAAAATATACAAAGCGACAGGTGTGCTTTTCTTTTCGAGTTTATCTATCAATTCCCCGAGATTTGATTTGTCCTCCTTAAAATAGATTGCCGTTATTCTTCCTTTTCCCTCAAAAATCTGCCACCACTTGTTTTTCTCAACTTCGTTGAGAGTATCTTCTCGCACAGCGATCATTTCTCCCGCTTCATAAGTAACGCGGATTTTTGCCTCGTCGGGAATCTTGTGGATTTTTTCGATATTAACTAAGTCAGTTTTGTAATAAGAAAGATTTCCACCAAGTCCTGAGACTTTTTCATTTTTTTTGTTTTTGTAACCTTCAATAACTTTCTTTATTCGCGGATAACAGACACTTTCTGCAATACCACCAGTACCATTGTCATTATTATTTTCGTTATTTGTGCAAAGAATAAATTTTCGTTTTCCGCCATCTACTTTGTTCATTTCAAGGACGGCATGACCCGTCGTTCCTGAACCAGCAAAAAAGTCTAGAATGCTTGCGTGCGGACGATCTCCAGCCACAGCAAAAAGACAATCATAAACTGTATAGAGTGACTTCGGAAAATTAAAATCGCAATTCGGGAGTATTTCTCGGAGAAGTTTTGTTCCAAAAATGTTTGCGTTGTATTTGCCGTCAGTCCAGACGGTTTTATAATTAAACATTGTCTTCGTTCTTACAATGTCTAGTATTTTCCTGTTTCTGTTTTCTACAACCTCAAGTTCGTCTTTTATACTTTCAACTGTTTGCCGTGCAAAAACCCATTTTCTTTCGTTTCCACTTGGATCGATTGGATAAATTTCGATTACCCCGTCTTTTTTAGTTACATTTACAGATTTTGGATGAAATGAATCTGCACACACATCACCGAAACCAATAATCTTATTGTTTCGCACTAATATTGGATAGAAACAATTTTTTGCGTCTGTACGAAGATGATTACCTGTTGAAACATCTCTCAGTGGTCTAACGTCGGGATTATCTGTTCTATCTTGTAAACCAATAAGTGTTTTATTTTGGGGAACCAAGAAGATTGCGTACTCATGGGTGTAGTGAAAATTATTTCCCTGTGTACCTCCAGGATTATGAATAATTGTTACAGTATACTGATCATACGCAGAAAATAGTTGTTCCAGCAGAACGCTCAAGTGTGCTTGTTCATTTTCGTCAATCGCGCAAATTAGCACGCCATCGTCTTTCAGTAATTCTTTCGCTAGCTTAAGACGATGACGCATGAGCGAAAGCCATTTACTATGTCGATACTCATCTTCTTTATCTACATAATCGTTGTTGTATTTCCAATTCTTTGCGCCTGTATTGTAGGGCGGATCAATATAAATAAGGTCAATGTTTTTCTTATGCGTGTAGTTTAGAACGGAAAGCGCGTGATAGTTATCACCCTCGATGAGTAGGTTGTTTGGATTTTGATCATCAGAAATAATGCGTCTTGTTTTGACCTCTTTCAAAACCGGAACATTCTCCCGACATTGAGTCATAATATCCTCCGGCTTGTCCTCAAAAACAAGTCCGAGATAGTTTTTCTTGAGCCGTCTTATTTCAGATTTCAGAGCTACTATTTCTTTTTGTAAATCTTTTTCAGTCATATTCATAATTTTAACGGCTCAAAATGGCATAAAGACGTCCAATTTTATTAAATAAGTCATGTAAGTCATCCAGTTTTGTAAGTATTTCCTGAATATCAGAAGTTTGTACCCGATAACTAAGTATAGTACCCCAATCTATGCGAATTGAAGCTTTACTATCTGGGTATCGCAAAACATCGTTGAGTGTATCGTTAATAGTAAAATCGCTACCCAATTTTTGTTTCAAAAAGTCGAGCTTAAAAAAGTACAGGACAAGCTTCTCAATTTGCTCTAAATCTTTTATTGAAGCGTTGATATCATCTTGTGATATATCATCGTAAAAACCTTTTTGCCGAGGCGTAAATTTAAGTTTTGATATTTTACCCTTCGCATTACTAAAAAGATTTTTTATATCATGCCCCTCTTCGTACTCACCATACGAAAATATGCTTAGCGTTTTAACAAAAACTTCTATGCCGTGCTTTATGTTGAATAAGATTGAAACGTATAAATCTGCCAGCTGATATGGGATATTCAACTTCCTGTTTTTGCTGTGTCTTTCCTTCTTTTCGCTAAGCAACTCTTGACATGCTAATCTTGCTATCAAAAAATAACTTTGAGCAAAAATTGCCCAATCGTACTTTTTTAATTTGTCATTTTCTTTTTTCATTGCCATATAATTATTTCAGCAATTCATCAACCGAAACATCGAGGGCTTTCGCAATGTTGGTAATGGTCGAAAGCGTCGGGTTTTTCTTTCCGCTCTCTACATTGCTCATATAAGCACCATCAACCTCAAGCTTCTGGCATAAATCGCTCTGCGTCATATTACTTGCAAGACGAATTCTTTTTATATTATCTCCTAGTCTCTTCGCTGAATTACTCATATGAACTAGTTTAACAATATTTGTCTTATAATACAAACAGCTGAATAGCCCGCCCCCGCCCCAAAAAACAAAGCGGAGGGCGACACGGCATTCCCCCCCACACCCAGTATGAGAGAATCTACTGGGATTCAGGGGGGAATTCCGCCCCGCCCTCCACATTCTGCATTTCCTTCTCCATTTTTCGCCGATTCTGCGTTTTTTACGAAATTGCGGAGGGTGAGGGATTCGAACCCTCGGTGGATTGCTCCACACGCGCTTTCCAAGCGCGCGCACTAGACCGCTATGCGAACCCTCCTTACCACCTCCCACTCGCCCCGCCTCCTCCCGACATTCCCCCGCCAAAACCGCCGAAGCCTCCGCCGAACCCGCCGTGTCCGCTATTACCTCCACCGAAAAATATGGGAAAGAAACCGCCATGACCGCCTGATTTCGGCGGATTTTTTGAAACAAAATAATCGAAAATAAGTCCGAGTATTGTAAGAATTACGATTGAACCGATACCAGCAAAAATAAAACCCCAAATAAAACCGATAATAGTACCTATAATTACGCCGACTACGCCTCCCAACCACCACGATTTTGTTTTGCCGAGGATTTTAGCTAACGTGTTTATTATAATAATGAAAACAAAGATCGCAATATAGCTAATATTTGAATCAGTTGAACTGCCGGAATTATTGGTATTATTAGAACTTAAATCTTGTAAATACCGTGCGGCTTCCGGGGATTTGGTAATAACCGCCATAACCGCGTCAACTGCCCCATTAATTCCCTTTGAATAATTCCCATCCTTAAAAGCCGGAATCATCACATCCCTCACGATTATTCCCGAATGAATATCCGTGATATTCCCTTCCATACCATAACCGACTTCAATGCGTGCCTGCCTATCATTCGGCGCTACGAGAATGAGGAGGCCATTATCCTTCCCTTTTACTCCGATTCCCCATTCTTGGAAAAGTTTCGTGGCATAAGTTTCGATAGTCTCATCATTTCCCAGCGAAG
>CAYHQT010000010.1:0-18883 GCA_964358975.1 uncultured Candidatus Saccharibacteria bacterium
TCTTGGAAAAGTTTCGTGGCATAAGTTTCGATAGTCTCATCATTTCCCAGCGAAGAAATAGTCACGATCGAAACTTCCGCGTTCGTCGTTTGCTTCAATGATCGAAGTTTCGTCTCTATTGTCTGCTTGTCCTGCGCGTTCAAAACATTCGCGAAATCATTCACGAAACCAGTCGGTTGCCCGGGACTGATATACGCCATTGTTAGTATGGGGATAATAACAATGAATGCAGTTAGAAAAAATCTTCGCATGGACTGGATTTCCGCTTTCGCGGGAATGACAACAATTAGAACTGAACTTTCGGCGCGTTTTCCGCTCCTTTATCAGCTTCAAAGTAATTTATATCATCAAAGCCGAACATTGAGGCGAAAATTGACCTTGGAAAACGCTTAATAGCGACTTCGTAAATTCTCACTGTATCGTTAAATCTCTGGCGCTCGACACTAACGCGATTTTCCGTGCCTTCAAGCTGGGTCATCAGGTTCTGCACGGTCTCGGAAGATTTGAGCGTCGGATAATTCTCGACAATAGCTAATAATCTACCCAAAGCCGTCTCCACCTGACCAGCCGCGGCCGCCTTATCATTCAAGGTCTGAGCTCCGGAATATTTCGTCCGCGCGTCCGCCAGAGCCGTAAAGACGGTTTGCTCTTGTTTCATAATGCCCTTGACCGATTCAACCAAATTTGGAATAAGGTCAAAGCGCCTTTGATATTGCGTTTCAACCTGTTGCCACTGCGCGGTTGCCGACTCCTTCATGGTCACAAGGCTGTTGTAAGCAGTCAGTCCGTAGAAGAATATGACTATAACTATCACTCCTATGATTATTAGTGTTTTTTTCATGATGTTTATTTTCTATTAATTATTTCTTGACTGGAGTAATCGTAGTCTCATCTTGACCTTGAGGACCGGTCACAAAAGCAAAAGATTTTACCATTTCGGTAAAAGCCGTATCGGCGGTATTAATAATCGCCTTATTATTATTCGTCGCTTGAGTCGCCTGCGAGCCAGTCAAACCGCTACTGGAAGGAGATTTTGTTACGGAAACAAGTGAGAACATATAGCAGATGCTGGCTTTTTGCAGAGAATACATGCGGTTGAAATATGAAATACCTTGAACCGTGTTCGACATGGATATCGTGTTGAAGGATAGGTCACCAACTTTGACGGTTGAGCGGTCCTTTATCGTGGTAACCGGCGGAAAAGCGCAAGTCGCGGAAATAACTTGAACATTGGCTTGAAGATTTCTAACCGTTGAAACTTGAGTCTTGTCGAGAGGAACGACGAAGGTAATTCCGGAATTCGTTTCTCCTTTTTCCCAAACGCTCGGGTACTTCACGGAAAATCCAAGTTCAGCGTTCTGATATTCGGATAGAGAGCTGGACACTTTGGTTGTTTCTGATACTAATACGGGAGTAGTGGTCGAATTGTCACCATAAGGAGACGCTATTGGAGCAGGGGCTTTGGAAGAACGACCTATCCAGACTATGGCGATGATTATAATAACCGCGATGACGGCGATGATTATGCCGTTTGACTTTTTGTCTGTATTCATATTAATAGACTATGCGTTTTAAGCTAATAATTAATTGTTATTGCGACACATAGTACTATAACATAAATAAAAAAGTTATGCACATCTTTCACTATCACTTCATTTTATTATGCTATAATTCTCTTAAATTGTACTAATTATAATTATGAGTAAATAAAAAAATATGAAAAATAATTCACCGATTCTTGCCAGAGTAGCTATTTTATCCGGATTTGCCTTGGGGGCATTTGCTTTATCGGTTTTAGCCACAGACTGGACGGCACCGCTAAGTTCCCCGCCAAATTGCGCATCAGGCAATCCCGGTTGCGATGCGCCGATTAATGTTGGATCGGTAGACCAGACAAAAACAGGCTCGATCACCACTGCAAAGTCAATCATTGCAAAGGAACTTAAAACAACAAGTGGACCAGATCATTATAATCAGGGTGTTATCATAGGTTATAATAGCATATCGCAGTCTGAATCTGGTTATGGTCTTGTGATTAAAACTGATAATAATAATCTTGTCCTAAATCCTACTACTGGAAATGTAGGGATTGGTACCCTTTCCCCTTCCCCTAATAGTAAGCTTGATGTAGTTGGTGGTCCGATAAAAGCGAGCGGAGGACTTATTATTGAAACACGCACCGCCGCCCAAGGCAATCCTGCGAATCTCCAAAATGGCAATATGTGGCTGATAGTAAATTAAATAATTCTAGTTATTTTATTATGTTCAAAAAGATAACAATAACCGCGGTTGTCCTGATCTTTTCGGGAATAATTTTATTTGTGCCAATTTCTCAAACATTTGCCCAATTAGTAGCCACGGTAAATATCTATAATGCGGAAATCCTATCACAAGATAAGAACACATTTAGGATTGTTTTTGATATTTCAAACCGAATAGGCACTCAACCGGATGTCCGCTATAGCGTCAAATTGATAAAAACAGATTCAAAATCACAGGTTATGGCCGATGAATATGTCTATCCTGATTCTTTAAGTCTCGGGGAAAATATTACCGTCCACAAAGAGATTTCCTATACAGCACCAGTCGCTCTTAGCGGTAAATATCAACTCTGGATAATAAGCCGAAACGAAAGCGGGATGATGTTTGCCTTAAGTTCAGTAAAAGAAGTCACGCTTTCAAGTAATCCTTCGGGAAGCTTAGAAATCTCTCCCGAAACCTGTTTTCTTTCAATAAAAAACGACTCGAAAAATATTAAATATACATTAACTCAAGGAGTAGACATTATTGAAGAGGAAAGCCTTTTAATAACATGTAAAGTCAAAAATAGTTTTTCTCGCAGTATTGAAATCAAGCCCCAATTTGAGACATTTTATCGCACAGTATTTGGAAACAGAGTTAAACAAGTAGCGGAAGAAACCCCTGCAATTACACTTAAAGCCGGAGAAATCAAAGCGCTCTCATTTGCTCTACCTAAAGTGGAAAAACCACAGGCTTATGATATAAAGTTTTCTTTGGTCAATTCTACCGATACGGGAAGTCCCACTATCTCAAATACCATAGTTGCCCATTATGTTCTCCGTGGCGCTAGCGCCACAATCCAAAACCTCACGCTGGATAAGGATTATTATAAAAAGGGCGATACGGCAAAACTTACTGTGTATTGGACACCTTCTGCTGATGGATTTGTGGGGTCACGCATTGGCACAAGTACGGGAATTACACAGCCAAACTTCAATATCACCATAACTGATAAAAATGGTAGTCTTTGTGGACAAATTCTAAATAAGAAACCTGAAAATATTGTGGAAAAAGATATTCCTGTCCCAATTACCGATGATTGTGTCTCGCCAAAAGTAAATCTCTCTCTTTCAAGTAAATCCGCATTAGATGGCTCGCCAATAAATGTGACTAAAGATTTTCAAATAAATACCGCGTCTAAGATAGCTCCCGTCTTACCACCAAGCAATCTTGAGAAAGATTCTCTGCCATTTATTCCTCTTGCAATTTCTTTTATACTGCTTGTTTTGGCGGGAATTATTCATTTCACAAAAAAGAAGGCCGGCAATGTCGTAACGCTAGGAATGCTTTTCATCGTATCCAGTCTAAGCTTCTCGATATTGTTGCCTCATGAAGCCAAGGCAGATACATTTACATACAATATGGCTATGGATCCTGATGGTTGGAAACATCAACTTTGGAACGACGGATCATCCGCAACAGTTATAGTCAATCTTAACAAAAGCTCTTATGCTCCGAATGAGGTTATGAGTGTAAATGTCTACGGCGACTCAAGTCAGTGCGCTAATGCGGTTCTTATATATACATATGGAAGATTAGACAATCCCGCTTATAATGCTAACGTCGATCCCGCAAATATTGGTGCCCCTGTTCCTGCATATTCGACTTGGTTGCTTGGACTAGCCGGCGGGGGTTGGGGATGGCCAACGTCGTTCAACGCGCCTTCAACTGTCGGCACTCATCATCTATACATCACAACTTACGTAGAATCTGCTACCAGCAAATATTCTGCAGTATACCGTCAGCTTATTAGACCAGATCCATTAGCACCAGGATATTATATTTTTAACGAAAACATACCTTTTACAGTTGTTAACCCATATCCATACATTGATATCGGCCTCCGTGTCTGGAACGGAACAATAGCAGTAAAAATTGCCGCCGAACCTAAGGGCACAGTAACCTCAAAACTGCGAATGGCGAAAAATGGAACAATATATGGCGTATCGCTAGTAGAAACAACCGACACTGCAAACAGTTCAAAAGTGCTTATCAACACTTCTTCTGGAATAAAGGCTTTAAGGAAATACACTGGAACGGGAGCGATAGTGAATTGAGATGGACAAAAAAGCACGCTAACCAAGGGGTTAGCGTGTGAACCAGTGAGTGGTCACAAAACGGGGAATCTCTTGCCCCCCTTATAGACCGACACAACTGATTTTGAGTGTGAACGGAGTGGCATACGCGGGCCCCACTTTCTTGATTTCCTAGCCCGGAAGAAGGACCCTCGCGGAACCCTTCACTTCCATCCCCGCTAGGGCGGTATGAGGCGCGATGCGACGTTCACACGGTGCGGTGGTAATGACACTCTCATTTTGGTGGCATTCAACCGCAAATCAAAGAGCTATACATGGGTAGTATAGCAGAACCATTTTATTTGTCAAGCACTTTATAGGGTGATATAGTATGCGCATGAATCGAACATATATAAAAAACCTGAAAGAAAATATCGGCAAAGAGGTGTCTATTTCCGGTTGGGTAGATGCCAGACGCGACCATGGTAAACTTATCTTTATGGATTTACGCGATATGACGGGAAAAGTTCAGTCAGTAGCCATACCGAATAATAAAGAAGCGCATGAGATTGCCGGTAAAGTGAGGTCGGAATGGGTTATTCGCGCCGAGGGTATTGTCAATAAAAGACCAGAGAAAATGATTGTCAAAGAGGAAGAGAATGGCGGTATAGAGCTTGAACTGAAAAAAATTGAGGTCCTGAATGAAGCCATGACTCCACCATTTGATGTCAGAGGCGATGGCTCCGATATTAACGAAGAAGCTCGCCTCAAGTATCGCTACCTCGATTTGCGCCGACCGAGAATGCAGAAGAATATTCGCATACGCGATAAAATTATTTCATTTTTCCGAGATTATATGCACAAGAATGATTTCGTGGAAATCGAAACACCAATACTTATGAAAGGAACGCCAGAGGGATCGCGTGAATATGTTGTTCCTTCAAGACTTGAAAACGGCAAGTTCTATGTGCTTCCGCAATCACCACAGCAATTCAAGCAACTTTCCATGGTTGCCGGCTTTGAAAAATACTTTCAGATCGCCCGTTGTTTCCGTGACGAAGACACCCGAGGAGACCGTCAGCCGGAATTTACGCAATTGGACTTCGAAATGTCATTTGTCACGCAGGAAGAAGTCTTGCAATACACTGAAAAGATGTTTATTGAATTCATCAAAACCTTATATCCGAATAAAAATATTACGCAAACTCCTTTTCTGCGCATTACTTACGCGGATTCAATGAAAAAATATGGCAATGATAAACCGGATATGAGAAAAGATAAAAATAATAAGAATGAACTAGCTTTTACATGGGTTATTGACTTCCCTATGTTCGAAAAAGACGCGGAAGGTAATATTGGAGCCGTCCATCATCCCTTCTGTTCAATTAAAGATGAAGACATCGACAAATTCATGTCTGGCAAAGATCTACTTTCCATCCGCGCTAATTCATATGACCTCGTTCTCAACGGCTATGAATTGAGTTCTGGCAGTATTCGTATTCACAAAGCCGATATGCAACAGAAAGTTTTTGAATATTTAAATATTTCTCCTGAAGAACAACAAATCAAATTCGGCCATATGTTAGAGGCTTTCAAATACGGCACCCCACCGCATGGCGGTTTCGCTCCCGGCATAGACCGTATTGTCATGCTTCTAGAAAATGAACCGAATATCCGTGAAGTTATCGCGTTTGCCAAGACCGGTGAAGGCAGAGACCTCATGATGGGTGCTCCCGCGGAAATCACCGAAAAACAAATGAAAGAATTGGGGATTGAATTGAGGAAAAAGAAGAAATAAAAAAATTCTTTATTGTTATTGAGTGATTTCTGGATGCGCTGATAGGTATTGGTTTTTGATATAAATACCAAGAGTTGGAGCCGTATTGTTCAAGTTTCGTTCTGGATTGTTATAAAGAAAAATCTTCAAAAAACTCATATATTCATTCTCCGAAAGAGCGAAAACTGATTTTATCGCGGCGGTTTCAACATCATACTTGAGTTTGGGACTTTCACCATCGATAAAACCGAAAAAATCATTTCTGTGATCTTGAAAGACTTTATCGAATCCTAATTTCTGTATAAACTCTTCTCCAATTTCCGTCAGGGAAAATGGACTATAGGCCTGAATCTCCGAAACATTGAAATCAGAAAACTTCTTGATTAGGAAATCACTGACCACTTTTAGGTTAGTCTTTATTCTATCAACCGTAATCTTTAAATCATCGAGTATCTGTAGTTTTCTTCCAAAATAAACGAACCCCGCCACCATCGAGGAAAATCCCACTACGGTAATTATGTTTATAACACTATTCATGCGCCTATTATAGGCAAAAGATTAGCGTTTAAGCAAGCCCATAAATCTGTTCCGTAATTACTCTTTATTCATCCACGCGTGTTTCTTCGCCAAACGCTTCTTTGTCTTGCGAGACCGCGAGGTGCGGTTTTTCTCTATTCCTGTTGCTCTTTTTGCCATAGGAATCAGTATAGCATACTTTTTTAACACATATGTCCGACCTATGTATTCTCTGATAGTTATACACAGGTAAAGTCAAATAATTATATAGAAAATAGTGTAAAATATAAGCAATATGCATTCCCTGAAAATCTACCGTGAAAATCGGCCGTGGGGGGAGTTTGTTGAGTTTACGAAGAACACTCCTTCGACTGTCAAGATTATTACAGTGAAGCCGAATGAAGCAACTAGCCTTCAGCGACATAAATTACGAGATGAATTTTGGTATATCATTTCCGGAAATGGAACAATCATCATAGGAACCGAAAAGATTCAAACAAAAATAAACGGCGAATATATCATTCCAAGAGAGACAAATCATCGCCTTGAAGCCGGTAATATGCCCCTCGTCTTGCTTGAAGTCTCGACTGGGCAATTCGACGAGAGTGATATCGAGCGCATCGAAGATCGTTACAATAGAACATAAACAAAAATGGACGACACTCTGAAAGCCATAACAATTTCTATCATATCATTTGTCTTTGCGCTTATCGCGCTTTGGTATGCATGGTTGACCAAACGCAAACTACAAGTTCTTCGACCAATAGAAAGACAGATAGGCAGATATAATAAAAATCCAATCATGTCTCCTTCTCCTCATAGTGAATGGGAAGCTGGTGGAACATTCAACCCAACGGCGATAAAAGACAAAACTGGTCGTATACATCTTCTTTACCGCGCGGTCGGCGCGGACGGTGTCTCCAGAATCGGTTACGCTTCTAGCGCCGACGGTTTTGTTATTGACGACCATTCTCCATATCCCGTCTTTTCACTCAAAAATCCCAGACAAAATATTCCCGAAGAAAAAAAGCACCTCGACCCTATAATGTATCCATCCGGCGGAAGTTGGGGTGGCTGTGAAGACCCGCGCGCGGTTCAAATCGGCGATAAAATATACATGACATTCAACGCATTCGATGGCTGGGATTTTATACGGATAGGAGTGGTGTCCATCAAAGCCGATGATTTTTTCCATAAAAGATGGAATTGGGGCAAGCCACTTTTCATTTCTAAAAAAAATAAGGTTAATAAGAATTGGTCGCTTTTTCCAGAAAAAATAAACGGTAAATTTGCGATTCTTCATTCCATTGTCCCAAATATCTTAATAGAATATGTTGACAGACTCGACGCGACGACAGAAATAGATAGCCCGAGAAAACATGGGCCGCAACCGGGACGAAAAGATTATTGGGACAATTTGATTCGCAGTGCCGGACCACCGCCTATTAAAACCGATAAAGGATGGCTTGTTATGTATCATGCTATGGATAAGAAAGAACCTCACATTGGTTATAAAGTCGGGGCTTTATTACTCGATTTGAATGATCCAACGAAAGTCGTCGCGCGGTCACCTTCTCCAATTCTTGTTCCGAGCGAATGGTACGAAAACGATTGGAAATCTGGGGTGGTTTACGCCTGCGGTGCCGCCGTGAAAGATGGGATATTGTATGTCTATTACGGCGGAGGAGATAAACATGTCTGCGTAGCGCATACGCCACTCAAGGAACTTTTGGAATGGTTGATAAGGTACGGAAAAACATGAAGAATACCGTTAGCCACACCGCTTGGGCGGGACACAGTCTTCCGAGGAGGCGACAGCCGAGCGAGGAAGAGCTGTTCCCGCCTGAAGCGGTGTGGTGGTGTTAAACTTTAAAAATCAAAATGTTCACGGTAACAAGATCTGAACACAACCCCATACTTTCTCCGACGAGAGACCATCCATGGGAAGCATCGGCGGCTTTCAATGGATGCCCTATTATTCGCGATAGTAAAACATACCTCATTTACAGGGCGATGTCAGAACCACAACTCCTAAAAGAACCGCATATCAAAACATCGGTGATTGCCAGGGGAATATCAGAAGACCACGCGCATTATAAAGATCGCAAGGTACTTGTTCACCCTGATAGTTCATTCGACAAGTTTGGTTGCGAAGACCCGCGAGTCACATTCTTGGACGGAATTTACTATATTTTCTATACCGCCCTTGGCGGCTACCCTTTTTCGGTAGATAATATTCGAACTGCCGTAGCTTTGAGTAAAGACTTGAGTACAATCACAGAAAAGCATCAGGTCACTCCATTCAACGCAAAAGGTATCGCCATGTTTCCGGAAAAAATAAACGGCAAAATCGCCGTCTTACTCACCATGAATAGCGACCTTCCGCCATCGGAGATATGTTACGCTGAATTCAATAGGCCGGAAGATATGTGGAAGACGGAATATTGGGATGAATGGCTCAAGAATGTCGACTCTCATAAAATCCATATTCGTCGTTTGCCGACCGACCATTTAGAATTGGGCGCGGCGCCGGTAAAAACCGACAAGGGCTGGCTTGTCGTATACGCCCATATTCAAAGATACGGAGCGAGTGATGTGGTATTCGGGACTGAAATAGTCATGCTCGACCTCGAAAATCCGCGCAAAATAATCGGCAGAACAAAAGGCCCATTCATGGTTCCCGAAACTTATTATGAGAAAGTTGGTCAAGTGCCGAATATCATTTTCCCGTCCGGCGCGCTTATTCGGGGTGACAAGTTGGAAGTTTATTACGGAGCCACGGATACACATTGCGCTTTTGCCACGATACCGCTCGATAATCTTCTGAACAGTATATTGGAGCCGGAAAAAGTGCGCGTCGTCCGTTTCCCCGGCAATCCGATAATATCTCCGCGTCCCGGAGTTTTCTGGGAAGCCAAGGGAACGATAAACCCCGCCGCCGTGGAACTTGACGGCAAAATCCACATATTGTATCGCGCCGTATCAGACTTGAATGTTTCTACCATCGGCTACGCCGTGTCTCATGATGGACTTTCAATAGACGAGAGGTTAGATAAACCGATATATTTTCCTCGCGCGGAATTCGAAAGGCGTAATGATGGTGGTAAGAGTAATTATGGCTGTGAGGACCCGCGTATTGTAAATATCAATAATCGTCTGTACATGACCTATACAGCACATGATGGAACAACGCCGAGAGTAGCCGTATCATCTATTGACAAAAATGATTTTTTAGCGAAAAAATGGAGCGCGTGGTCAAAACCAGAGGCCATAACTCCGCCAAATATCGCCAATAAAGATTCCGCTATTTTGCCGGAAGCGATCAACGGTAAATATTTGGTCTTGCATCGCGTCGCGGAGAGCATTTGTGGCGACTATATACCATCTCTGGACTTTATGAGAGAAAGGATAGATGAATGCATAGAAATATTAAATCCTCGGCGTGGAATGTGGGATGGAGGTAAAGTTGGCGTTTCTACTCCACCGATAAAAACAAAAAAGGGTTGGTTGCTTTTGTATCATGGCGTGTCTTGGAGCACTACATACAGAGTTGGCGCCGTGCTTCTCGACTTGGAAGACCCGACTATTATCACAGCGCGCACCGCTATTCCCCTATTTGAGCCAAAAGAAGAATACGAACACAAAGGCATGGTTTCCAATGTCGTCTTTCCTTGCGGTTTAGTTGTTCGTGGAACTACCGCGTATATGTATTATGGCGCCGCGGACAGCGTCATAGGTGTGGCAACCATCAAAATAGGTGCCTTGCTTAAAATGCTTGAAGTTTAATATGACCACATTTTGATTTTTAATTTAACTATATGACCATCGATAACTATGATTTAATAATATTCGACCTTGATGGAACATTGACGCCGAGCAAGTCGCCGCTCGAACTTGAAATAGCCGAGCTTTTGGTAAAACTCCTTTTAATAAAGAAAGTTGCTGTCATTTCCGGTTGCCACTACGCGCAGTTTCAAACTCAATTCTTGAGTAAGTTCCCAACTTCATCGGATTCATTTACCAATCTACTGCTTCTTCCGGTTTCCGGAACACAACTTTATGTTTGGCGCGGAACATGGTGCGAACAATATACTGAACATTTGACTCCCAAAGAAAAAGAAAAGATTATGACCGCGCTCAATGAATCCTTGAGGTCCGGCGGCTATGTCGAACCGGAAAGGACTTATGGTCCTATTATTGAAGACCGCGGTTCACAAATCACTTTTTCCGCCTTGGGTCAACGTGCTCCTCTTGTTCTAAAATCCGCGTGGGATCCAAAGAGAACAAAGCGAGAGAAGGTTGCCGAAATTCTTCGAAAGAAAATATCGGAATTTGATGTGCGTCTAGGTGGCGCCACTTCAATAGATATTACAAAGAGAGGAGTCAATAAGGGGTACGGCGTGAGGAAGCTTGAAGATTTTCTGAAAATTACCGCTGACCGAATACTTTTCGTTGGAGACGCCCTGTTTCAAGGAGGTAATGATTATCCCGCTAGGGCGACCGGCGTGGATTGTATTCAAGTCAAAGGACCCGAAGAAACAAAAGAGCTTATTCGCGGGTGGTTGGTTTGATTGACTGGTTAGTTTTGTGGAGACTTCACTTCCCGAATCCCAAATAAGATAGTATAGTGGCATTATAAAACATGTCACGACATCAGTGTTATTTCGACTACGCCGCGACCACGCCGCTTGATCCTGCGGTGTTTGTTGCAATGGAACCATTCCTAAAAGAGAAATTCGGTAATCCGTCAAATCTTTATACTTTGGGACGTGAAGCAAATCATGCTATTGCAGAAGCGACCGAGACTATCGCCAATATTATCGGTTGCCGATCGGACGAATTTATATTTACCGGTTCGGCTACTGAAGCGGATAATTTGGCAATTCTCGGCACGGCAAGGGCAAATAAACATGGGGGTAATAGGATTATTATTTCTAGAATTGAACACAAGGGTATTCTCGCTGTATGTGAAGTCTTGAAGAAAGAGGGGTTTGATATTGTTGAACTGCCTGTTGGAAAAGACGGACTTGTTTCGCTTCCTGAACTTCGAGAAGCTTTGAATGAAAAGACAATTTTAGTTTCTATTACTTATGCCGATAGTGAGACGGGAACGATACAGCCGATAAGAGAGATTGCTGATATGATCACCCCGCCGCTTCTGGCGGGAGGAGCTCTCCCTCGCTCGTCGCTTCGCTTCTCCTCGGAAGACTCCTCCCGCCCAAGCGGCGGGGCGAATTACCCAATCTTCCACACAGACGCGTCGCAAGCCACCGGGTATTTAGATATCAATGTTGAAAAGCTTGGTGTTGACCTTATGACCTTGTCAGCCCACAAACTTGGCGGACCAAAAGGTATTGGTGGCCTATACATTCGCAGAGGCACGAAAATAAATCCAATCATTTACGGCGGCGGTCAGCAGGGTCGCTTGCGTTCGGGTACAGAGAATGTGCCGGGTATAGTTGGCTTTGCCGAGGCTCTGCGATTGAACAATGGGGACAAGAAAGTTCAATCAGCGCGAATAAAGAAAATGCGAAATGTTTTAGAGAAAGGCATATTCAAGACTATACCGAAAGTTGTCTTGAATGGTCATCCGACGAAACGCTTGCCGAATTATTTGAACATTTCAATTCTTGATATAGAAGGCGAAGCCATGCTCCTTCATCTCGACGAACTCGGCATTATGGTCAATACCGGTTCTGCCTGCAATTCGCAAAGTCTGGAACCTTCATATGTTTTGACCGCCCTTGGTAATCCTTATGAATATATTCATGGCAGTATTCGCTTCACGCTGGGCAAAGAAAATACGATGAATGACGTGAAGTATGTTTTGAAACATTTGCCGATAACCGTGAAGAAGTTGCGCGCCATTTCACCGCTTGAATTGAAACTTGGTCAAAAAGATTCGGTACCGACGCCGTCCATGAAAAAAGCGTTTATTGGCGGTCAGATGCCACATTTTTTGAGAAAATTAAATAAAAAATGAAAAAACAAATCAAAAAACATCGAATTTCGTCAGTCGCCCCCCTGTCGGCACTTCCCGGAACGAGCCTTAGCGGAGCGGAGCGATTAATGGCTCGTGGAGGGAATGTGCCGACAGGGGGGCGGTCCAACAAACCCGACGTGGTCAATAAACATACCGGCAACACATGGGCGTATTCAAAAATCGTGCGCAGTCATTTCTTCAAACCGAGAAATCTTCTATGGGAGAATCCGAGAGAAGCCAAATATGACGCCGAAGGAATTGTGGGTAGCCCGGCCTGCGGAGATGTAATGCGGGTCTGGATAAATGTGAATCAAAAGAAGGATAAAATAACAGCATTCAAATGGCGCACTTTCGGCTGTGCCTCGGCAATCGCCGCCACATCAATACTTTCGGTTATGGTCACCGAAAAAGGCGGTAAGAAGATCAACAAAGCTCTTGAGATTCGCCCGCAAGACATAATGAAACGGCTTGGCGGACTTCCCGACCGCAAAATTCATTGCTCTGTTTTGGGCGATAAGGCATTGCGTGCGGCAATCAACAATTGGTTCAAGAAAACAAAACAATTCAAAAGAATCGTTGTCGAAGGCACACAAGTCGTTGATCCAAATACAAAGGTAACGGAAGCTGATATTGAGGAAGCTGTTTTAGAAGGCGCGATAACCTTGGAAGCCGTTCAAAAACGCACGAAAGTTGGTATTGGCTATAGAGAGTGCATTCCAAAGGTCGAGGAATTAATTCGCTTTTATCGTGAAAAATATTTTGGAAAAGAAAATTGAAAAAGTGATAGAAAAGGTCCGACCCTATATCCAAATGCACGGCGGTGATGTCTTTTTAGTAGGTGTCGAAAAAGGCGTGGTCACACTTCGAATAAGCGGCGCTTGTACACATTGTTCTTTGGCTGATTTAACTTATAATAAGATGATAGGGGGACTTTTGAAGGAAGAGATTCCTGAAATTAAGAAGATTGTTTTATTAAAAAGCTACTAATAAGAAACATTATATGTCAAATACAAAAGAATATACGAGGAACAAAGAGGGTTCAAATATTGGAAAAATAGTCATAGACCGCGACCTATGCATTGGCGCGGCTTCGTGCATCGCGGTATCAGGCGCAACTTACGAATTGGATAATGAAAACAAGGCGATTGTGATCGGACCCGATGCTATTGACGATGCGACCTTAATAATGTCCGCTGAATCATGTCCGACGAAAGCGATACTTTTGTTTGATAAAAACGGCAAACAAGCTTTTCCAAAGTAATGGACCATACTCAATATCTAATAATCGGCGGCGGAGCGGCCGGAACATCCGCGACGGAAACTATTAGAGGAAAAGATAAGGATGGTTCTATTACCATTATAAGCGATGAAATACATCCTTTGTATTCGCGCGTCATGCTTTCCAAACCGAATTTTTTTCTTGGTAAAATCCCTTTTGACCAGGTCTGGCTGAAAAGTAAAGGATGGTATAAGGAAAACGCCGTAACATTTATGGGAGGAGAAACCGCGGTTTCTTTGGATACAAAAAATAAAGTGGTGACTCTCGGAAAGAATGACAAACAACAAATTCATTATGAAAAACTTTTAATAGCAACAGGTGTTCGAACTAGGCCGTGGAATGTGCCCGGCGCCAATAAGAAAGGTATCTATTCTCTCCGAACACTCGAGGATGGCAAAGCTATAATGGGCGCTATTAAGGGTACCAAGCGGGCTATAACTATTGGAGGTGGTTTTATCAGTTTCGAAATGGCTGATTTATTGAAACTAGCCGGTTTGGAAACAATGATGATTCTGCGCGAATCGTATTTCTGGCAACCGACTTTGGATGAAGCGTCCGGATTCATGATCGAGCAAGCACTGACAAAAGCTGGAATTAAGATTGTGAAAAACGCGGAAGTAGTTGAAGTTATTGGTAATGAATCCGTTGAAGGAATAATTCTCAAAGACGGCACGAAAATCCCTTGCGAAATGATTATTACCGGAATTGGTATCGTACCACCGCCTTTAGATTGGGTGAAAGATGCTGGCGTGAATATTAAAAGCGGTATTTTGGCAAACGAATATTTAGAAACCAATATTCCCGACATTTTCACCGCCGGCGATATCGCCGAATATAAGGACTTTATTCTTGAAGAGAATATTCAGCTCGGTAATTGGGTTAATGCTCGTGAACAAGGTAGAATCGCTGGGTTAAATATGGTTGGTGAAAAAACTCCTTTTAAGTTCGTCTCTTTTTATACCACCCAGGGCGTCGGTATAAGTATCGCCTTCATCGGCGACGCGCGGCCCGGACCAGACCGCGTCGTAATACAACGCGGTTCGCCCGAACTAAATTCGTACGCGCGGATATTAATAGTCGATAAAGAACTGGTTGGGGCAACCTTGATAAATAGGACAAGTGAACTTACGACAATCGCGAAACTTATTGAAAATAATGTGGATGTGTCGGAGAAGTACAAAGAGTTAAGAGATGTTGAGTTTGATTTGAAGCAACTCTTAAATTAAACCATCACCCGCGCATCCACTATTACAGCATTCGTATCTGTAACCATCACCGGATTCAGGTCTATTTCTTTTATTTCCGAATGTTCCACTGCGAGGCGCGAAAGATTCACGGTAATATCCGCGAGCGCGTCGAAATCAACTGGTTTTTCGCCACGCATGCCACTCAAGATACTAACGCCTTTTATTTCTTGCATCATCCGCAAAGCTTCATCTTTACTAACAGGCGCAATACGCAAGGATGTGTCCTTGATCGCTTCGGCTAATATTCCACCAAGACCAAATAGAATAGTCGGACCAAATGTGGCGTCTCGCTTCATGCCAATAATAACTTCTCTGCCAACACCCATTTTTTGAATAAGGAATCCTTCAATCTGCGCATTTGAATTTTCCTTCAAGATTTTCTTTTCCATTAAATTCCACGCGGTATTCGCTTCTTCAATACTTTTAAGATTCAAACTGACCGCGCCGACATCCGTTTTGTGAACGATTTCGGACGAAATAACCTTCATCGCGTAAGGACCGGTTCCAAGCTTTGAAATCGCACCTATTAATTTGGTTTTTTCTTTTATGAAAATTCCGGTAAGCGGAATACCGTATTCTTTTAGAAGTTCTATCGTATCGGCAAAGTTCATTATCCGAGAAGCATTTTCAGACCAGACCGTATTTTTAATAGAATGATTAAGCTTCCCTGGATTCCCGCTTTCGCGGGAATGACAAGTTGAATCGTAGAAATGACAAAGAGCAAGACTGTCCAATGCCTCCACGGCATCTTTGGGAAAAGTAAAATTAACCAGCCCATTCCTGACTAGGTATTCAATACCTTTCTCAATAGTTGGACCGCCGATAAAAACGGGAACGATTGGCTTTTTACTGCGATATTGAACAATCAGTTTTGCCGTTGCTTCAACTTCCGTCATCATTTGCGGAGTAAGCATGAGAATAATCGCGTCAATTTCTTTTTCATCTGACAAAATCTTGAGCGCTTCTTCGTATCTAAAACTCAAAGCGTCACCGATAATATCAACCGGATTTCCCACAGCCGCCATACTCGGTAAAATTTTGTGAAGTGCCTCCTTAGTTGAGTCGGGAAGTTCGGTCAATGAAAGCGAGCGCGATAAATCGATAAGGTCAGCGGCAACGACGGAGGGACCGCCGCCGTTTGTGAGAATTGCCAAATTTCTAAGCGGTTTTATGATTCCAAGCTGGAATAGTTTCGCCATATTGAAAAATTCACGGATTGATTCAACCGCGACAGCACCGCTCTGTTTCAAAGCCGCCGAGAAAACGGAATCTTCCGGCGCGAGTGAACCGGTGTGCGACATAACCGCTTGAATACCCCTCTCACTTCTTCCGGCTTTCAAAACCGCAATCGGTTTCGTCTTTGTGATTTCTGAAACCAATTCCATGAATTTTTTACCGTCCGAAAGTTTTTCCAAATAAATAAGGATCGCTTTTGTATCATCATCGTTTACCAGGTACTCCAAGAATTCAATCTCTGTTAATTGCGCCTCATTTCCGAGGCTAATAAACTTCGAAAAACCAACGCCTTCTTTGACAGCCATATCCAAGACTGAAGTGCCCAGCGCGCCCGATTGGGAAAGGAAAGCGATATTGCCTTTAATAGGTTTTTTCGCACCGAATGAAGCGTTGAAATCAGCATGCGAATCTATGGTTCCGAGGCAATTTGGACCAAGAAGGGCAATTTCGAACTTATTCGCTATTTCTTTCACGCTGTTTTCTAATGCTTTGCCGACCTCGCCAATTTCCCGAAAGCCCGCGGAAATAATTATCGCGTCCTTTATTCCTCTTTCACCGCATTCAGTGAGAATTTGCGGCACGATATCTGCGCGCACGATGATAACCGCGAGGTCGATAAAAGGTCCGACCTTCTCATTGAGCGGTATTTCTTTGATTGACGAATAAGCCTTCAAACCCAGAATCTCTTTTTCGGAAATACTTACCGGGTAAATCACCCGGGATGTGTCACATCCCGAAACCAGATTCGACATAATCGCAAAGCCAACTTTGTTTTTATCGGCACTTGCGCCAATAACGGCGACTGATTTTGGATTGAAGAAATTATTTAAATTCATTGATTTAATTGTTCCTCAAAAGTCGCCTTTTCCACATTATAGAAGATTCCCAACGGAATCTTATCACTTTCTCCACCAACAAGCTCCATCGCTTTTTTCAAATCATTCGCTGGCGCTTTTTCATCTATCCAAAATATTTTATCTTTAAAAAAGTCTCTTGTGTCAAAGAATGTAATACATGGCTGAATAATGTCCACGAATGAAAAACCTTTATGGTCAACGGCAGCCTCTATTACGCGTTTCGTGCCTTGAATGTCCCCGGCATAAGTCCGCGCCACGAAAGTCGCGCCTACGGCTAGCATTGTAAGTAATGGGTTGAACGGCTCTTCAATACTGCCAAACGGAGTTGATTTTCCCTTGAAACCCTTGGGACTTCTGGCGCTGGCTTGACCGGTAGTCAGAGCGAATAATTGATTGTCATGCACGAGTATTTTAATGTCGGAATTGCGTCTGGCGGCATGCATTAAATGTTCTAACCCTTCCGAATAAGCGTCGCCGTCTCCGCAAGAGCCGATAACGGTCAGATTCGGATTGGCGCATTTTATTCCCGTCATTGCTGGAATGACGCGACCATGGAGACCGGTGAAGCTGTTCGTATTCAAGTAATCGGTGATTTTGCCGTGACAGCCGATGCCCGCCGCCATAACGATATTTTCAATTTTCAATTTATTTTCTCGCACCATATCTTCGATGGCTTGCCGGAGAGCAACCAGAATTTGCGAGTTCGGACAACCCGAGCACCAGGTGATTTTCGATTTTGCGGTTAAATTATTTGAGTTTTCCATTGATTTGTTTTACCAACTCTCCGACTTCAAAAGGCCTGGAATCGTATTTCAAAATATTATTCGTCATCTCGATTCCTGTTTTCTCGCGAATGAGCGCCGCCATCTGGCCGTTATGATTGCATTCGATGTTTATTATTTTCTTGGCGCCTTTCAATTCACGCGCAACCCTTTCGGTATCGAAAGGCTCAACCCAAAGTATTTGCACGAGTTTGACGGATGTTTCGAGATGCTTAGTCGCCTCCAAGACCGGACCTTTCGTCGAGCCCCAAAATACAATCACATTCTTGCTATTTTGGTCGCCGTAAACTTTGACGGTTTCTTGATTTGATAACTCTTCGGTAAGCGTTTTGGCTTTGGCAAATCTTTTATCAATCATTGCTTTGACCGAATCGGCCTCATCGGCAGTAATTCCAGCCGAATCATGCTCATAACTGGTAACTTTCACGATTGTATCGGCGGTACCGGGAAAAGCCATGGGCGAAATACCGTTTTCAGTAATCTCATAACGACCGTATTTTTCTCCAGTATTTTCGCTAATCAAACCGCGTTCGATTTTGACTCCATCAGTTTTTAGAAGACTAGTCGACGAATGTTCCGACAGTATTTTATCCATCAAAACAATTACCGGTATTTGATACTTCCAAGCGAGATTCAACCCGTTTGCACCAGCGAGAAATGCTTCCTCTGCATCGCCGGGCGCGATGATGATTCTAGAAAACTCTCCATGGCCTGAATGAGTAATCATTTGCAGATCGCTTTGGCTTGAATAAGTCGGCACGCCCGTTGCCGGAGCTTGGCGCTGGGACACAGCAATGACTAACGGCAATTCGGCCATGCCGGCGAAGCTAAAAGCTTCTTGCATCAGAGCAAAACCGCCCGAAGCCGAACCGATTGCCACGCGCTTGCCG
>CAYHQT010000011.1:0-17683 GCA_964358975.1 uncultured Candidatus Saccharibacteria bacterium
GAACCCGCGCATAACAGTTTTGCAGACTGTCGACTTACCACTTGTCTACGTGGCCATGTGATGAGTTTATAATGTTGAAAGTTATAAAGTTTGTAAAGGTCTGAAACATATATTAGCATTTTTTCTTGAGAAATTTAAGGACTTATGACTTTGTTCGCGATTTCATCTATTTTTTGCCTATTCTTCTCGCCGGAATCAATCTTTACTTCGAAATAAGGAACTCGCTGCATTCGGGAATTTTCCGTCACATACCCGCGGAAATCGGATAGTTGTCTACGCATGAAATCCAGTGCCGCGTTTTCTTGGTCTATCGGCAGTACCGTGAATAAAATAATGGCTCTAGAACCGCGACTTTTTATTTCCACATCGGTAATAGTAATAAGCGATTTCCTATTTGACTCCTTGGAAAAGAAGTCGGCGGCAAGCGCCTTTATCACATCTTTAAGTTTTGATTCTTTAATTTGGTTCATAATATTCTGGATTCCCGCTTTCGCGGGAATGACACTAATTGATTTTCTCCACCATTTTCACCGCCTCTATTCTATCACCAACCGCTATCCCCGTCTTCGCCTCGATCATAACTCCGAATTCATGTCCTTCGGCGACTTCACTTATTCGCATTTTCTTTTCCTGCAATTCCCGAACTTTACCTCGACCTATTTCCGCTTCACGACGCAATATTTTGACTTCATTTCCGGAGAATAATGTGCCACTTTCCACCTTGCCGCCGATTACTTGTTTATCTTTTTCTTTCGAGAAAATCGCCAGGATTTTGGCGCGACCTGTTGATTCCTCCACAAACTCTTTTGGTATTTTACTTTGTAATGTGTCGCGAACAAATTCCGCCAATTCATAAATAATAGAGAAATTTTTTATTTTTATTTCGATTGGCGCTCGCTCGAGCATGGCGCCGGCTTTCTTGTCCGGGCTGGCGTTAAATCCGACCAAGATGATTTCCGGATTGCTCATGGCGGTTTTAATATCGTTTTCTCCTATTGGTCCTATGCCTTCGGAGACAATCTTGATTTTTACTCTATCGTGTTTGATTTTGGCGAGTTCATGCCGTACGCCTTCGAGACTGCCGATTGCGTCGGTTTTGATGATTAACAACAATGGCACCACTCCCTCCTCGCCACGACGAAGGGTTTCCCTCCTGTCGCTTCGCTCGCGTCGGGAAACACTTGTCGCTGGCTCGACGGTCGTGGCTGACGTTAGACTGTTATTCGCCCCGCCGCTTGGGTGGGAGGAGTCTCCCGAGGAGGAGCGGAGCGACGAGCGAGGAAGAGCTGTTCCCGCCAGAAGCGGCGGGGCGACCAATTCAATCATTCGCTCTGCTTCTTTTTTCGAATTGACAGTACAAAATGGAATGCCGCAAGCCGGGATTTTATTCCAGCCGATAATGCGGACCGGCATGGAAGCGATGGCGGAATCTATTTTCTCGCCTTTGAAATTATCGATATAGCGAACCGGCGTGAAAGCATCTCCCGCCACGATAAATGTTCCGATTTTCAAGGTGCCATCTTTGGTGAGTAAAGTCGCGGAAATGCCTTTGCGACTGTCGCGCTCCGATTCGACTACTATCCCTTCAGCTGGCTTATCCGGGTCATAAGTCAAATCCGCCAATTCAGAGACCAAAATCACCATATCTAGAAGTTCGGGAATACTGGTACCATTCAAGGAAGAAATAGCGACGCAGGGAATATCACCACCCCAACCTTCGACATATATTTCGTTTTCTCCGAGACTTTGTTTGGCGCGATTGATATCGGCATTCGGTTTGTCTATTTTGTTTATGGCGACAACATAGGGTATTTTCTCGGCTTGAATGGCCTTCCAGGCCTCTACAGTTTGTGGTTTAACTCCATCTTCGGCGGAAACAACGAGAATGGCGACATCGGCGGCTTTGGCGCCTCTCTCGCGAATACCGCAAAAGGCTTCGTGTCCAGGCGTGTCTAGGAATGTCATGGCGTGCTTGACCCCATCGCTAGAAATATGTTCGGCTTGATAGGCGCCGACATGTTGGGTGATGCCGCCGGCCTCGCTGGCTACTATTTTTGTCTTTCGAATATAGTCGAGCAGGGTTGATTTGCCATGGTCAATATGACCCATGACCACGACGATAGGAGCTCGCTGTACGCGATTTTTGGCAATCTTATTTGGCATTTGAATACTTACGATACCACAAAATTTTATTTTTTACTAGCGTTCGTTCGTTTAAAAGTTTTTTACATAGCAAGAATAAGTTGACTTATTCAGACGCTTTTCATTTTCTGCTTTGTAATATAAACTATTCCTATGCAAACTACCCTCATCATTCTGGTCATTATCGCCGTAGCTATCAATATTTTCTTTATTTTCGCTTTTTTGAAACGCAAGAATGGCTCCGCGCGGGAAAATGAAGAAGATGAGAAGAATGAGGCACTGAAGCCACTTTTGGAACTGATGAATTCGAATATGAATGAATTGTCTCGGACCATTGACCGTAAGGTTGGGGACCTGACCAAGACTGTTGATAATAAAATGCAAGACACGGCGCGTTCGATGCAAGATTCTATGCGCAGTCAGCTTTCCGAATCGTCAAAACTTATAAAAGAAGTTACGCAGGGACTTACCAAACTCGATGAGACCAATAGGCAAGTCGTTTCATTTGCCGATCAGCTCCAAAATCTGCAAGATATTTTGAAAAATCCCAAGCATCGCGGGATTTTGGGTGAATATTATCTCGAGACTTTACTCAAGAATGTTTTGGCACCCGGACAGTATCAGATGCAATACGCTTTCAAAGATGGGAAAATCGTTGATGCCGTAGTCTTTGTGAAGGATAAAATCATACCGATCGATTCGAAATTCTCATTGGAGAATTACAATAAGCTAACCGAAGAGAAGAACCCCGCCGAGAAAGAGAAGCTAGAAAAGGCGTTTGTTGGAGACTTGAAGACGCGGATCCAAGAGACTGCGCAATATATTCGTCCCGGAGAAGATACTATGGAATTTGCCTTCATGTTCATTCCGCATGAGGCTATCTATTATGATTTGCTGGTGAATAAAATTGGGGCTATTACAGAAGAAACCGACAATCTCATTCAGCGCGCCGCCAGTAAATTCAAGGTCATTATCGTGTCGCCGACTTCATTTTTGGCCTATTTACAGACGGTTCTCCAAGGACTCAAGGCTTTGCAAATAGAGGAAACCGCCAAGGATATTATTAAAAGAGTTGGCGAGCTCGGCACACATCTCAAACGCTATGATGATTATCATTCCAAACTCGGTTCTTCGCTCAAAACCGTGGTCAATCATTACAATAATTCCAGCAAGGAATTGAAGAAAGTCGATAAGGATATTTTGCGGATTACCGACGAGGCGCCGGGAATTAAGGTGCCATTGATTGAACAAACTGTTGATGTGCAGGAATAGTTCGCGAGGGTGTGTTTGAATTATTATTTCGTATAAGGTTAGTGCTGAGACTGAGAAAACCGCGGGGTGATTCCTATTATACTCAATAATAATTCAAACACACCCTCGCGAACTATTCCTGCATACTATTTCAAAAAATACTGACCTTCTTTTTCTTGAATAATTCCACGCAATTCAAGCTCGGACATGATCGTATTGAATTTCGACGATGAAAAATTAGTTATTTCGATGAGTTTGCTTGAAGATAGGGATTCGCGTTTTAGATTGTCAACTATTTTCATTTGGTCTCCTGACAATGACATTTCGGCGAAGTTTGGTAGCGCTTCGGTCATGCCGTCTTTGCGGTTTACTTTGAATCCGAGTGCTTCTAGGACATCTTCACTGCATGTTACGGGTGTTGCCCCGCGGCGGATGAGCATGTGGGGACCATATGATAGATCGGCAAATATAGATCCAGGCACAGTTAAAATATCTCTGGCGAATTCGGCAGCATAATCGGCGGTTATCAAAGTTCCGGAACCTCTTGCCGCTTCTATAATCAGAGTCGCATGCGATATTCCCGCCATAAAGCGGTTGCGCGCCGGAAATGTCCATTTGGCTCCGGGCTGATTAAAAGCGAATGACGATAAGAGTGCGTTACCTGAATCATAAATCTTCTCAGCTAGATATCTGCGAGTAGATGGGTACAAGGCTTCATGAGAAAGTCCAGAACCTGGGAAAGCTATTATTTTTAGTCCAGCTTCAAGGGCTGTGTTATGGGAGATAGAATCGATCCCAATCGCGAGTCCCGAGACTATGACTATCGGATAATCTTCCAATCCTCGTATTATTTTCTTGCACGCATCTTCCCCATAATTGCTATTTTGTCGTGAGCCAATAACACATAAAAATTTATTATTATCCGATGGCAATGTACCGGCAAGATCCATCGTTTTTGGTAATGCGGATATTTGGCGCAGTAAAAATGGGTATTGGTCTTTTGTGATTTTATTTATTTTCATGATTATTGTGGAAGTCGAGGAAGTACACACTCATTTATCATTTCGGAAAAGGTTAAGTTGGTGTATAATTTTGCGCGAGATGATTATTGTTTTCCTCAATAATAAATGAGTGTGTACTTCCTCGACTTCCACTATTCTCGTTTAATAAAATACAATATGTTAATATATACACTATGTTAGATATCAAATTCATTCGTGAAAACAAGGAAATAATAGCACAAGCGGCCAAGAAAAAGCATCTCGATTTCAATGTTGACGAACTTATAGCAAAAGACGAAGAGAGAAAGTCGTTGCTTCAAAGTTCGGAAAAGAAGCGCGCGCTACAAAATAGCGCCAATGATGTGATCGCGCGGGCGACAACCCCCGAAGAGAGGTCAAAGGTCATAAGTGAAATGAAAATAGTCAAAGCTGATTTGGAAAACGATGAAGAGAAATTGAAACAAGTGATGGGCGATTGGCAAAAGCTGATGTTAAACACGCCCAATATTCCAGACATGTCGGTGCCGGATGGCGCGTCCGACGCGGAAAATATGGAGGTGAAAACATGGGGAGAAAAAACGAAGTTTAAGTTCGAGTCAAAAGACCATGTCGAGCTGATGACCGCGCTCAATATGGCCGATTTCGAACGCGGAACGAAGGTGCACGGCTTTCGCGGATATTTCCTCACGGGTGACGCGGTCAAATTGTGTTTCGCCATCTGGAATTATGCTCTCGACTTTTATTCCAAGAAGAAATTCATACCCGTAATACCGCCTATTATCGTGCGTAAGCTCAATCTTTATGGCACGGGATATTTGCCTCAAGGCGAAGAAGATATGTACAAGACTCAAGACGGCGACTATCTCGCCGGCACGGCGGAAGTGCCACTCATGGGTTTGCATGCCGATGAGGTTCTGAACTTGAATGAAATGCCGAAAAAGTATCTTGGTTTTTCACCATGTTACCGTAGGGAAGCGGGCGCGCACGGTAAAGATGTCAAGGGGCTTATCCGCGTCAATGAATTTTATAAATTCGAGCAAGTCGTCATTTGCGAAGCTCTGCACGAGGTATCAGTCAAATATCATGAAGATGTAAATCGTAATGTTGAAGAATTCATAGAGACTCTAGGTATTCCGTATAGAACCGTGATTAATTGCGGTGGCGACCTGGGACTTGGTCAAGTAAAGAAATATGATATTGAATTGTGGGTGCCGAAAGAAGGTAAATATCGCGAGATTAGTTCAGCTTCATATTTCCATGATTTTCAGACTCGTCGCTTGAATATTCGCTACAAAGACGCGGAAGGTAAATTAAAGTACGCGCATTCTTTGAATTCAACCGCGATTCCGACGCCGCGCATTCTAGTGTCGCTCATCGAGAATTTCCAACAGGCGGATGGTGGTATTCGCATACCGGAAGTGTTGGTAAAGTATTTCGGTAAGGATGTTATAATCAAATAATGAATATTCCCGCGCGAAATCAATTCAAGCTAAAACATTCAAGGACACAGTCGAGAAAATTTATTGAAAGTCGCCGCAAGAGAATTGTCCTGGGCTGTGCCCTTGGTATTGTGGCGGTTGTTTCGTGGTTATTCGCGACATCGAATCTGACTCATTTGGCCGTTTTCGACATTCAAGTAATAAATATAGAAGGAGCGGATAGCGATATCAGCGATTCTCTTCAAGCTTCCGCCATTCAAGCCGTTCAAGGCGACTATTTTGGACTATTCTCGAAAGCCAATTCATTTATTTATCCGAAAGAAGCGATTCAGCGATCGTTGAAAGACTCGGATACGCGAATAGATAACGCAATCGTGAGCCGTAGTGGATTCCGATCTCTAAATATTGTTGTCCGTGAGAAAACCCCGGTGGCTGTCATTTGCGTGAATTTGCCGAACTGGGATGGACCTATTTTGATATCCAGCCCTCTTGATTCGTGTTATCTCGTTGACGAAACTGGACTCGCTTTCATGAACGCCAGTACTTCTAATATTGGCGTAAATCGTTATTATATGCCCAATATCGTGAATGCCGCTTCACCAACACCAATTATAGGGACGAGAATCGCTTCGACTACGATATTTCGAGCATTACAGTCATTTTATAACAGCGCGCGTAACTATGGGATAAATGTCAAAGCCCTATTGGTGAAAGGTGGGGGCGAATATGAAATGTACGCCGGAACGGATTCCAGCATAATCGTCGTGTATTTCAATGAAATGAACGGTTTGGAGAACGAGCTGACCGCGCTTATTTCATTCTGGAATGATGTGAGTCAAAAAGCTCACAACAAGAGTGGAACATTGGAGCTTGATTCCATAGATTTGCGTTATGGTTCGAACATCTTTTATCGTATTGTGAGGTAATATAGATTCTATGAAGCAATTTTTCCAAATCGTTTTCGGAGGACTCGCGACAATCGGCTTGAGTATGGGTATAGTATTCGGTTCGGCATGGCTGTGGCGGAATATAACCCCAATCATTGCCAATATTCATATCTCATCTTTTATGGCGGCCGCCGAATCGGTGATAATAAAGCCGGATCCGGGTACGACCGTCTCCGGTTTTAAGCGGGTTATTCGCTATACCGCCCTTGAGGAAGAGGACCTTATCAATGCCGCCACACTGGCTCTGCCTCTCGGCGCCGACAATCGAGTAACGGCCGATGGCTATATAGTTAAGAGTTTGACCGCCGGCGGTTCTGTCGTGACGGAACATAATTCCGAGAAAAGTATGCCGATCGCTTCACTTTCGAAACTTATTACGGCTATAGTCGCGCGAAAATTGATTGACCCAAATAAAAGAATAACTCTTACGAAAGAGATTATCGCGACTTACGGCAATACGGCGCAGTTTCGAAACGGCGAAACTTTTCTCGCGAAAGACCTCTATTATCCCCTGCTCATGGTTTCTTCCAATGACGCCGCCGAAGCCTTCGCGCAGAGCTATGGTCGGAAAAAGTTCCTGCAATATATGAATGACTTTGTCCAAAGTATCGGCGCCTATCGCACATATTTCGCCGACCCATCCGGTCTTTCTCCCGATAATGTTTCAACGGCTAATGACCTTACTATTATCTTGAATTGGATTCGCGTGAATGACCCGGAAATCTTGAATATTACGCGGCTTCAAGCCAAAACCATAAAGTCGCATACATGGGTGAATCCGACGCATTTCTTGAGCTGGTCAAACTATCTAGGCGGCAAGAATGGTTATACGCCGGAAGCGAATCGCACGGGTGCGGTTATATTTGCCATGGGTTCGAAGAAAAATATTTACGCGATTGTTGTTTTGGGAAGTGTTGCAAGAGACGCGGATGTGGTTAAACTTTTGGGGAAAATTAGGGAGTAAACATGACAGTTTGGTATGTATTTATTTTTTGAGTTCTGCGTATTTCGCGTTTCGAAGATTTGTTCGAACATTGCGATCTCCACGCTCCTGTATTTTATCAATGTTTTTGTCCTCTCGGACATGCACGGACAAAAACATTGGAAAATACTAGTCGCGTGTCGCACGAAATAAATACTCGAACTCAAAAAATAGATACATACCAAACTCTCAAAAGTACTTTTAATTCAATGGCAAAAAAGGTAGAGTAGTTGCACAGTGGAGAAAATAGGAAAAAATCCCAATTTTTGGCAGAAATTACCCAAGCCGTTTTTCGCATTGGCGCCAATGGCGAATGTGACCGATTCGGTGTTTCGAAAAATTATCGCCAAATACGGCAAGCCCGATGTGATGTGGACGGAATTTGTTTCGGCAGATGGACTCATTTCAGCCGGGCAGAAGAAGCTTTTGATTGATTTGGCATTTTCGAATAAAGAAAGGCCGATTGTCGCGCAACTTTTTACGGGACATCCGGAGGTTATGAGGGAAGCCGCGAAAATAATCGCGGATTTAGGTTTTGACGGTTTGGATATTAATATGGGTTGTCCGGACAGGGCGGTGGAAAAACAAGGCGGTGGCGCTGTGATGATGAAAGATTTTAAGAAGGTGGTTCTAGTATTGGAGGCGGCGAGAGAGGGGCTCGCGCTATCTAATTCAAAAATTCCAGTCTCGATTAAGACTCGACTAGGTTATAACAAGATTGACATGGAATGGATTAAATTATTATTGGTGCAAAAATTACCAGCTCTGACCGTTCATTTGAGAACGCGTAAGGAAATGTCGGATGTGCCGGCACATTGGGAGATTATACCGGATATTATTAAGATGCGTGATGAAATCAGTCCAGGGACCGTAATTATCGGCAATGGCGATGTCGAAACTATTGAAAATGGTGTTCTGAAATGCGAGAAATACGGCTGTGACGGCGTAATGGTCGGCCGCGGAATATTCGGTAAGCCGTGGTTGTTCAGTGATTCAAGTGAAAGAGCTCCAAAAGAACGATTGAAAATAATGTTGGAACATGCCGAATTATTCGACAAGACATTCTGCGGTAAAAAACACCTGAAGAACTTCGCGGTCATGAAAAAACATTTCAAAGCCTATGTTTCCGGTCGTTCAGACTCGAAGAGCTGGGATGGGGCCAAGGAATTGCGCGTAAAACTAATGAGCACGAAAAATTTCAAGGAAGTGAAAAAGGTGGTTGTGGATTACTTGGGGTTGCTTGACAGAAACTAATATATGAGTAAGATTAGAGATGGAATAAATTGGGGATATATGGTTACCGATGGTCTATTTATAAAACCTCCTATATATTGAGTATAAGGAAAACCCATCGGGTCGCTCCGGAGAAAGCCCAATGTACGGAGATTGAAGACTACGAAAGAGGCTAGGGGAAATGTCGAATGTCCGGACAAATCCCTTCGTCAAGGTTAGAAAGAAGAAGTGGTTAGACCTGCCACCGAAGTGAAGGTACAGGACAAATTGAACCCGGGACGCAATACGGCGTCTCGGGTATATTTTTTCATTTGGCGGATTGTGCTTTTCACTGTAAACTAATACATATGCCGGTTTTGTACAGAACATATCGTCCAAATAAATGGTCCGAAGTCATGGGGCAGGACCATATCGTGGAAGCATTGAAAGACTCAATCGCGAATAAGCGTATTGCTCACGCTTTCCTCTTTTCAGGTTCAAGAGGAACGGGGAAGACGAGCGTGGCGAGAATTCTAGCGAAGGCGGTGGAGACGAAAGACGAGGATGTTTATGAAATAGACGCGGCTTCGAATAGAGGTATTGACGATATTCGCCAACTTCGCGAGCATGTTTCGGTTTTGCCATTCAGCTCGCCATTCAAGGTATATATAATAGATGAAGTGCATATGCTTTCCAAAGACGCTTGGAACGCATTACTTAAGACTTTAGAGGAACCGCCGAAGCATGTGATTTTCATTCTAGCTACGACCGAGCTCGGTAAGGTGCCGGAAACTATTGTGTCAAGATGTCAGACTTTCAATTTTCGTAAACCTTCTCGGGAAATCATTAGGAAACAAGTCACGAGTATTGGGAAAAAAGAAGGCATTGAATTGGACGCCGGCGCCGCCGACCTCATCGCGCTTCTCGGCGACGGTTCATTTCGCGACGCTCTAGGCATGCTCGAGAAGGTTATGTCTTCCTCCAAAGACAAAAAGATAAGTCGTGAGGAAGTCGAAGCGATCACGGGCGCGCCGAGAGCCGGACTCGTCAATCAATTCATCGAAAATCTTCTTGGCAAGAATGAGGACGCGGCCCTGAAAGTTTTGGGTGAAACCGACAAAGCGGGAATCTCGATGAATACTTTCATCACTTTAGTCCTTGAAAAGACACGGTTCATTCTACTTGTCCAACATTCACCGGCTTCTGGCGCGGTAGTCAAAGAAAGGGTGTCGCCGGATGATTGGGAATTCATTTCCGCGCAAGCGAATAAGAAACTGCTTACTCCATTCATACTCACCACACTTCTCGAGGCCGCGGAAGGAGTAGGGCGGGCAAGGATAGAAGTATTGCCGTTAGAGTTGGCGGTGATAAGGGTTTGTAGTAGTATAAATTAATCCGAAAATAGTCGAATTTGCGGGGTCGTATAATGGTAGTACAGCGGCCTTTGAAGCCGTGAATGAAGGTCCGATTCCTTCCCCCGCAGCATGAGCTATATTGATTTTAAACAAAATCTTGTTCAGATTTGTACCGATCTTAAGGAAAATCCTTTTAGGACTACGATTATAATAATATTATTCCTTACTATGGTTTACATGCTCTTACCTAAATTCTTGGGGCTTATGTCTAAGACTGAAACAAAGGAAACAATAGAACAAACACATTATGGTAACGGCGATAATGTTACAGGGAATAAATATTCAACAGAATACAAGCCTTACACTTCCGAGCAGTATATTAATCATTGGCCAACATCTCTCGGTGGAAATGATTCAATTAATCTTGATAATGCTGGAGATTTAACTGTCATCGACACAAACGGTGTTACAGGTATTACTCTCGCTTTAAATACTGTTAACATAGAAACATTTATTCCTCATGTAATAAAATATAATGATCCTGTTAAAATAAATCTAGATACTGGCGAAGTTATCGGGGGAAATACTACTTTTTCCATGACCAGTCTAAAGATTTTAGTACCAGATTCAAGAAAATATGAATTTGACAGTCTATCAAATAAGACACACATTGTTGAAACAAATGGTAGGAAATTCAATATAACATTAAAGGAAGTAGCTAGACCTCCGGTGCCTCATGTAGCTGATCCGTTGAAGTATGTTTTTAAGATTTCGGAGATCCAATCAGCAATTTAAGTCGTAAATGTGGGCATATATTACAATTAAATAGTGATGTTATACCAAAATGGAAAACCATAATTCACAAATTGTCATTTATAAGGATCAAAATGGGAATACCAAAATCGATGTACGTTTTGACGGCGATACAGTTTGGCTGACCCAGAATGCTCTAGCGGACTTGTTCCAAACGACGAAACAGAATATTGGTCAGCATATAAAGAATATCTTAGAGAAAGGTGAATTATCGGAAAATTCAACTGTAAAGAAATTCTTTACAGTTCAAAAAGAAGGCATTAGAGAGGTTTCCAGGGATGTTGAGCACTATAATCTGGACATAATCATTTCAGTCGGATACCGTGTCAAAAGCTCTATTGCCACGGCTTTTCGCCAATGGGCAACTTCTAGACTTAGAGAATATATTATCAAGGGTTTTGTACTTGACGATGAACGATTGAAGAATCCGGATTTACCATTTGATTACTTTGAAGAATTGACGCGTCGCATTGCGGATATTCGCAGTTCAGAGAAAAGATTTTACCGGAAAATCACCGATATATATGCGACTAGTGTTGACTATGATCCAACAGATAAAAGAAGTATTATATTTTTTCAGACAGTTCAAAACAAAGTCCACTATGCAATTACGGGACAAACGGCAGCGGAGATAATCGCGAACAGAGTCGATAGCAAAAAACCGAATGTGGGTTTGACGGACTTTCGTGGCAACAAACCTACAAAAGAAGAAGTGGTAATTGCCAAGAATTATTTGAATGAACAGGAACTTATAGTCCTGAATAATCTAGTAGAACAGTATTTGGTATTTGCCGAAGGTCAAGCAACACAGAGAATTCCGATGCGGATGGTTGATTGGATCGAAAAACTTCATGGATTCTTGCGGATCAACAATAAAGATATTTTGAGCGATGCCGGCAGAATATCGCATGAACTGGCGGCAGAAATCGCAGAGAAGAAATTCGATGAATATAAGCAGATCGAAGCCAAGCATAATGTTGATTTTGATGAAGTTGCATTGAAGGCGATTGAAGGTGCCAAAAAAAGATCGTCTTCAAACTATAAGAGAAAAGTCGTGGATAAATAGGTCCTAACTTCGTTCTACACAGCTGGAAAATCATTTACACGATTGGTGAATTTACTTTGTGTGATGCTATAATTGACCCATGAAAATAACCCAATACGAACAACCTGGCTGTATTATCGAAAGCGATGACGGATATAAATTCGTTATTGATATTAGAAGTTTACTCTGTCATGTTCTATAAGAAATTCCTAAAACCGATACTATTTCACTTCGATCCGGAAGCGGTTCATGACTTCTTTACATCCACCGGTGAATTTCTCGGCAAGAATAGTATTATGTGTTCGCTTGTCGGCGCCATTTACAATTACCGCGGGTCCGACATTTCAAAGATTGTTGACGGAATAAAATATCGTACGCCAATTCTCTTATCCGCGGGTTTTGACTATAATGGCCGTCTATCGAGAATTCTGGGGAGTATTGGTCTCGGCGGCGAAGAAATCGGTTCGGTTACGGCGAGGGCTTGCGAGGGTAATCCGAAGCCGCGACTTACCAGATTGCCGAAATCAAAAAGTATTTTAGTTAATAAAGGACTTAGAAATGACGGTGTTGACGCAATTATAAAACGATTAAAAAAGACGCCACGGCAAAAAGATTTTGTTATGGGGATTTCCATAGCGCGAACCAACGACGCGCAATCGGTAGCCATTCAAGCGGGTATTGACGACTATGTTTATTCATTCAAAAGGTTAAATGAAGAAAATGTCGGCGATTATTATACGATTAATATTTCATGCCCGAACGCTTTCGACGGTGAATCTTTCGCGAATCCGGAATTGTTAGAACGATTACTTTTAGCTTTGAAGAAGATTCCATGTTCGAAACCTATTTATGTGAAGATGCCCATTAATATTCCTTGGGAACAATTCAACTCGCTTTTGAAAATTATTGATATCAATGGTATGAACGGCGTGGTCATCGGAAACTTGAATAAAGATTATGATTCGTTGGAAGTCCGTTCGGAAGCACCCGCTGTGTTTAAGGGTGGGCTCTCCGGTAAGCCGTGTCGGCAACTTTCCACGGAACTTATTAGGAAGACGCGAGAATCCTACGGTAAACGATTTACAATTATTGGCGTCGGGGGAATAATGTCGCCGGAAACTGCCAAAGAGAAATTTGACGCCGGTGCCGACCTCCTCCAGCTTATTACCGGAATGATTTTTGAGGGGCCAGGGTTAATAAAGAGGATTGCAAAGAGTCTCAAAATCCCCCACCTTGCTTCACAAGGTACCCCCTTTTTCAAAGGGGGATTTGGCGCAAGTTGCGTTAATTCCCCCTTTGAAAAAGGGGGTGTCCTGAACGAGAAGCATAGCGACGAGTGAAGGACGGGGGATTTATGTTACAATTAATACACTAATCAAATTAACTATATTTATATGAAAAAAATAAGAGTTGCAATCAACGGTTTCGGCAGAATCGGGCGCGCATTTCTGAAAGTCGCTAGGGAACGCCAAGAGATTGAAATTGTGGCGGTCAATGATCTGGGTGATATTAAGAATTTTGCCTACTTATTAAAATACGATACCGCATACGGCGTGAGTTCCTTTGACATTTCTGTTAATGAAAAAACGAATTCATTGGTCGTGGATGGCGTTGAAGTATTATTTATCAGTGAAAAGGATCCAACGAAATTACCGTGGAAGAAACTCGATATTGATGTTGTCGTTGAATCAACGGGACTCTTTACTTCCAGTGAAAAGGCGCAGGCGCATATTGATGCCGGTGCCAAGCGTGTTGTGGTAACAGCGCCAATCAAAGATAAAGCTGATTCAAAAATAAAGGGTGCAACAGTTTTGATGGCTTTGAATGAGGATAAGCTTGAAGGATGCCTGATTTCTTCAAATGCCTCCTGCACGACCAATGCCGGCAGTCCATTGATGGCAATTCTCGACGAAACTATTGGCATTGAGAAGGCGCTCTTGAATACGGTTCACGGCTATACCGCCAGTCAAGCTCTGGTTGATGGCCCTTCAAAGAAAGACCCTCGTGAAGGCCGCGCGGCCGCGCAGAATATTGTACCTTCTTCCACTGGCGCCGCCATCGCTGTGACCAAAGCTTTGCCACAATTGGAAGGAAAGTTTGATGGCATTTCCATTCGCGTGCCAGTAGTTGTCGGTTCAATAGTTGATATTACATTCATTTCCAAGAAAAATACTACAGTCGAAGAAGTCAATTCCATCTTAAAAAAGGCGGCAAACGAGGACCGCTGGCGCAATATTTTCACCGTGACCGAAGAGCCACTGGTTTCGCACGATATTATCGGCAATCGCCACGCTTCTATTGCCGATTTGAACTTCACGCGTGTGGTTGACGGTAATTTGGTGAAGGTACTCGCGTGGTATGATAATGAGATGGGGTACACATACACCCTCGTTGAACATGTAATAAAAGCCGGTCGATTAGTTTAATCTAACAAATCTATGAAAAAGAGATATTGGCTAAGAGGGTTGATAACTGGAGTAGTGATATATGTATTTGCACTGATTGTCGTATATATATTGGCACTTGGTGACGAATGGGGTCCAGGTTTTGCGGTAATGATAGCTGGAATTTACTTCTCACCAATTATTGTTCTAGGTTTATTGGTTGGCTGGGCTTGGGGTAATATGAAAAAAATGTTAATTCCGATACTGGTACTGGTTATGCTGCTAGTTACATTTCTACCACTTTACAACGGGCGCACCGTTTGCGGAATTAATCCAGAAAAGGGGTGTTGGAACATGAAAGTAAACCTTATCGGGTACATTAGAGATATGAAGTAACAGCATGGCACGACAATGAAATAAGACATATACGCATGTAAATCGGGAAATTTTAAAGTGGCAATGTTTCGCCTCACTAAAATGCGCTCTAAATTTACCCTTGACTCAAACGATGGGTGCATAGTAAACTATCTGTACTATGCTAAAAAGGGGTAATAAGCATAGTACAACATAAATACTATGCTAAAAGCCACAGTTTCCAAGCAAAGAGACGATAAAGAGCGACTTTTGTCGCTTCCATACATAGAGCGAACCAAGGAAAAAGATGTCCAGAAATGGATCGCCTCAGACCTCATAAAAGTCATTCTCGGTCCTCGTCGTGCGGGTAAATCCGTCTTTGCATTGATGCTTCTCAAGGGCAAGGAATTTGCCTATTTTAATTTTGATGATGAGTCGCTTCCTGGAGAAGAAAAAATTGATCTTGATGAGCTCATGACAGAACTGAAGCTCGCGTATGGCGAAACAAAATATATTCTTTTTGATGAAATACAGAACCTCCCAAGGTGGGAACTCTTCGTGAATCGCTTGCATCGAGCGGGATACAATCTGGTGCTGACAGGATCAAATGCAAGCCTCCTTTCAAAAGAACTCGCCACTCACCTAACCGGCAGGCATATTCCGATAGAAATATTACCATTTAATTTTATGGAAGTTTTGAAGGCTAAGCAGTATGAAATTTCGGCAGACAAACTCCTGGTACCTGACGAGAAAGCAAAGCTACTTGGATACATACAGCAATATATGACGAATGGCGGCTATCCTGAGGTCGTCACGAAAGGCATTGATCCACGCGGATATCTTGATGTGCTTTTTGATGCTGTCCTGTTCAAGGATGTGGTGAAGCGTCACAAGATCCGTTTTTCCGAACAGATAGACGGTCTCGGTTCGTATTTGATAAACAACGTTTCCAATCAATATGGTCCTAAAAAACTTGCCGATGTGCTCAAATTCAAGAGTGAGGTTACATTGGAAAATTACCTCGGCTATCTTACCGAGGCGTATCTGATTTTTTCCTTGAAACGTCACTCGACAAAAGCAGGTATGCGATTGCGGTCTCCGAAGAAGACATACGTTGTCGACAATGGATTCGTAACTGCCAAGGCGGTGCAACACTCGCCGAATAGCGGTAAGCTCATGGAAAATCTCGTCTTTATGGAACTCGTCAAACGAGGCAACCAACCAAACCGCGAATTGTTCTACCACAAAACTCGAAACGATCGAGAGATAGATTTCGTGCTTAAAAAAGGACATGAAGTTGTCGAACTGATGCAAGTCTCTTATGATTCAACCAGCCAAGATGTTGAGGAAAGAGAAGTGAAAGCATTGATTGAGGCAGGAGAGGAATTGGATGTGACCAAACTGACCGTGCTCACCTGGAATGAAAAACGAGAAGTGAAGAAAGACGGAAAAACCATACAATTTATTCCTTTATGGGAATGGCTTACTGCTGTGGTATGATAATGAAATGGGGTACACGTATACCTTGGTCGAGCATGTGATTAAGGCGGGGAGGTTGGTGTAATAATTTGGTTTTATAAAGACGATAATTGAAAAATATTATGAAGATAAATTTAAATCATATTTTTGCTGGTATTATTGTTTTGTTAGTTGGGCCGTTACGCATATTCGGTATATTCGATAATCGGAATACTGACATAGGTTCCATTGCAATTGTAGTTGGATTGATATATATACTGCTTGGTTTCGGTCTTCGTCCAGTCAATCGTTTTTCCTTTCTTTCGGTATTATGTATTTATATATCGATACTGAATTTTGCTATAGTATATTATATCAATACCCAACAAGAACTGGAACTTGGGGCAGTCCTCCTTCTTTCGCCAGCCTTTATTTTATTATCCGTGGCACCCATCCTTCTTATTATTGGCATAATATACCCACTTTTTAAAAAGAGAAAATGATTGCAAGTATGGTATAATAGGAGCATGAATAGCAAAGAAAACAACATTCCGGAATCACTTCGGCCTCTCCTTTGGGGACTCAAATGGGACAAGCTCAACATTGAAGACGATAAGAATGACATTATAATTAATATTGTTAATGGTGGCAGAATGGCGGATTGGAAATGGCTGAGAACTGTTTACGGAGATGATGTGATTAAAAGCATCTTGGAGAAACGACTGGCGAGCGAGTTGTACCCGGAATCTCGTAATTTAGCTAGAATCTTTTTTGGCGTTAATTCATTCCGACATCATCGTGGAGCATTTGATCAAAACGGGGAGTTTAATATAAACTTATGAAACAAAAAGGATATTGGTTAAGAGGGGGAATTATTGGTCTCGTTGTAGGACTTACTTCGTACATTTACCCATATACTTTGTATTTCGTATCTGGTCCAATCGTAAACTTCTGGTGCAACAATTATGTATTTCCTAAAATAATGGGAGACAATAAAGGTTGTAATATTTCTACGCCATTAACTTTTGTCTTGATCTTACTGGTGATTCTTGGAGTATTACTCGGTTGGATTTACGGAAAGATGAAGAGCCGAAAGGCGCAGGAAAATATGTCGTAAGTATGATACAATAGAGGCATGGAATTCAGACAATCACTCTTCTGGGAAAGAGATTCTAATACAATAGATACCTTTAAAGACTCTCAATACATTGTCGAGAGGATTCTTGAGCTAGGTAAAGACGAAGAAGTAAAATGGCTTTACAATTTTTACAGACCTTTCTTTATTAAAACAGTTGTGTCA
>CAYHQT010000012.1:0-14679 GCA_964358975.1 uncultured Candidatus Saccharibacteria bacterium
TTTCAAAACCTTTCAATCCAAAAGTTTCTATATGCTCAATTGCCTTTTGGCGCGCCTCTGATTTGATAACTCCTTTCAACTCAAGTCCCAAAATCACATTGTCTAATACTGTACGCCAAGGCAGTAGTAAATCTTTTTGTTGCATATCTCGCGATGGATGATCTGCAGGAATATTGAGTGCGTCGAAATTATAATACTCATATTCGAGCTCTGGCCCTTGTGCTACTTCAAATCCCATATCATAAAAGATCGAGTATATCTCTCGAATCGTTTGCGTAATCGGATGCAAATGCCCTGTTGGTATTTGGTTGTTGGTATTTGGTTGTTGATTCCAATTCATAACTATAACTTTAACAGAAAAGCTAAAATATTTCATCTACATATTTATGTTAGGAATTCTTGATGTATTTATCCATCCTCCATTTTCTTCCCTTACCTTTATTTAGGTTTTTATAAAAAGGTGTAAGAGCATGACAGTTTGGACAAATTAATCGTAGATTCTCCTCAAGATTATTTTCAGCATCGCCATCAATATGATCAATTTCTAACGGGATTATGCCTGTGATTGGGTGCTTAGTATTCCAGTTGCAAACAAAACATTTGTTTCCAAACTTATCTATTAAGTATTTTCTTAAATGTGTGGAAATATTTCTTGCTGTTATTCCAACATTTCCATTCGCTTTTCCTTTTTTCCATGACTCTACCCATTTCAGATGTTGATAATTCATCTGGCATTTATTCGAACAATATTTTATTTTATGTCTTATTGTTAGGGTAATCCCACAACCAACACAATTTCTTTGCTGTTTCATAAACAAAGTATAGTATAATATAGTAGTCTATATTGGTCTACATATATTAACATGCATCTATATTTGAGCCACCTGTCAGAATCGAACTGACGCGATCCCGTTTACAAAACGGGTGCTCTACCGACTGAGCTAAGGTGGCATACAACAAATATTACTTATTAAAAGTAACAATTTTCACCCATATTTGCAAATCACTAAACTGATCCGAGATAATAATAGAAGATTATTCAGCAATCCTCCTCAAATAGAACGAGACGCCATGATTAGAGATTTCGCCTTTACCTCGAACGGCATTGATAAGCTTCTTTCCATGTGGATTTTTGAGAGTGCGATGCTTGATTTCAACATACACATTACGAATGCGTAATAAAATATGATATGCGACGAGATGCGCGAGGGCGATGAATGTATGCTTATTCACGAATGAAATCCATCTCTTTAAGGTCTCGAAAATAACCGTGAAAAGGTGGTCGGTTCCCGCGCCAATTTTCGAAACAATCGATTGTTTGCCGGTATTTATTTCGCGACGCTTGAATATAACCATGCCAATCATGGCAATAAACGAGATATAGAAGACTGTGATGAGTGTATACATGATTAGAATTTGGAATCTGGAATTTAGTCCGCCATCTAGTGAATGGAATATTATCGTTACTCCAAAACCTTGAATCTTTTGAACCTGCCAACCGCCATTTTCTCGCCAAATTTCTGCGAAGCGGCATCGACAAGCCCTTGAATGGTGATGGCGGGATTCTTGATGAAAGGCTGATTCATGAGGACCATTTCGCCAAAATACGCGTTCAACTTCCCTTCCAAAATATGCTCTCTGACCGCCTCCGGCTTACCTTTGACTTCCGCTTCAAAGACGCCGAGGGCAGTCGCGCGGTCTGCTTCGCTTATTTCAGTCATATTCAAATATTTCGGATTACTGGCGGTCACATGCATGGCAATGTCTCTAGCCAGGGCGACGAATTCCCCATTATTGGAAACGAAATCACTTTCACAATCGAGCTCAATGATTGTCCCGACATTACCGTTGGAGTGAATATAGGCTTGAATGGTTCCGGCTTTGAATATCCTATCCCCTTTTTTGGCCGCGAATTCCCCGCTTTTCTTGCGCAAAATCACTAACGCTTTTCCCGCGTCGCCTTCGGCTTCTTCGAGTGCTTTTTTGCACTGCATTATTGAGATACCAGTCTGGTCTCGAAGTTCTTTTATTTGTTCGGTTGTTATGTTCATGTTTGTCTTTAAATTATTGTCTAACTTATTTACTTTCTCGCTATTATTCACCTGTTTCGCCTTCTCCCTAATGATACCATCTTCTTCCGTCTTTTTCCTATTATCGGGGAACAGTAATTCGGTTTGCGGGGGTTCATCGTCCTTACGCCTTTTCCAAAAAAGAAATGGGCTTATCATATGAGAATAGATTAAGCTTTCTTGACCATATCCTTCTTACCTTCTTCGTATGCCTTCACGATTTCATTTACAAAGAATTGAATACTCAATTTCGAAGCGTCGTTGCCAATCATTGGGTATTTGACCTGTAGAATATTACAATCGGAACTTGCGAGAGCGATAATGGGAACTTTTATATTCGAGGCCTCGTTGAGGGCGTTCTTCTCATGTTTTGGGTCAATGATGAATAGCGCGTCCGGTAACTTTTTCATGGAAACAATACCGAGAAACATCTTCTCAAGCTTGGCGATCTCTTTGTCTATAAGCATCCTTTCGCGCTTCGTATATTTCGCCAATTCACCTTTTTCGCGATCGGCAACCAATTTTTCATAGCGGTCAACGCGCTTTCTGATTTGGCTGAAATTCGTCAGGCTTCCGCCGATCCAGCGACCGTCAACATACGGCATTTCGAGAGCTTGCGCGCCGACTTTCACGGCCAATCCAGCCTCTTTCTTGCCACCGACGAAAAGTATGGTTTTGCCGTCTTTGGCGATAACCGAAACGACTTTCTTCGCCGTATCGAGCAAGTTCACGGTCTTTTCAAGGTCAAAAATATCCGTGCTATTCTTCGTGGTAAAAATATACTCTGCCACGGAAGGATTGCGTCGCGACCGTCCCAACCCAAAATGGCATCCGGCGGCAAACATCGCGTCTATGGAAGGATTCGCTGTTGTTGACATTGTAGAGTCAAGTTAGCAAAAATGCGGGATGAAGTCAATATACTTTCCCCCGAGTTCAACAATCAATTGCAACACTTGTGTTAATTGCACAAATATTTACTCCCCATTCCCCGCCTTCCCCGTCCTTTCGAATTCATGCAGAGCGTCTATTATCGGCTGAAACTTCCCTTTCATGATTTCCGGAATATTATGCCAAGACTCTTTGATGCGATGGTCGGTCACGCGGTCCTGCGGAAAGTTGTAAGTGCGAATCTTTTCCGACCTATCACCCGTGCCAATCTGACCCTTTCTCTGCGCGGCAAATTTCTTGGCTTCTTCTTCCTCTTTCAGAACTTCAAGTTTGGCGGTTAGGAGTTGTAGAGCGCGCTCGCGATTGGCGTTCTGACTCCTTTCCACCGTCGAACGAACATCAAGTCCAGTCGGCTTGTGAATGATACGAACCGCGCTTTCAACCTTATTGACATTTTGTCCGCCCTTGCCACCAGCCCGCGAAAATTCCATTTCGAGGTCAACCGGATTGATGACAAATTTTGATTTCTTGCGAATAGGTAAGATGGCGACCGAAGCGGTCGAAGTGTGAATTCTGCCCATTTTCTCCGTCTCGGGCACGCGCTGAACCCTATGCACGCCTGTTTCCCAGCGCAAATCCTTGTAGACATTCTTGCCTCGGATTTCCACTGACAAATCTTCCATCGGCTGTACCGACCACCCCCGCGCCTCCGCGTACCTCTTATACATGTCGAGAAGTTCACTAGCGAAAATAGACGCTTCATCTCCGCCGGCGCCAGCGCGCACTTCCAGAACAACTTCATTTATTTCGAGATTTTCGGTCTCTTCCCGTTCCTTTTCTTCAGCGACAATACCACTCATTTGCTCTTCCAAATTCTTTTTTTGTTCCGCGAATGAGGCAATCTCGCCCTCGACTAATTCCTTCATCGAAGGATCCTTCTCGGCCATTTTGCGCGCTTCGCCTTCCTCCCTATTCAGCTTCTCATACAGACTAGCCAAAAAAGCCGTCTTGGGATTATTTTTATATTCTTCAAGGTTCATGTTAGTTTACTTGTCATTCCCGCGAAAGCGGGAATCCAGAGTATTAAAAAATAAAGTTATTAGTTTGACACTAGATTCCCGCTTTCGCGGGAATGACAAAATGTTACTTCTTCACTTTCGCTTTTGACATCCTAGTCTTGAATTTCTCCACGCGGCCGGCGGTATCGATAGTTTTCTCTTCGTTTGTGTAGAAAGGGTGGGAAGCGCTGGAAATTTCCACGCCGTGTAAGGGATATTCTTTGCCATCTGTCCATTTCGCGGTTTCCTTCGTCGCTATTGTCGAAGGTATGAGAAATTTGGCGCCGCTTGAATTGTCGACGAAAATAACAGGACGATAGTTCGCGGGATGAATATCTTTTTTCATGAATACAAAGATAACACGACTTGAATAATCGCGCAACTTTTTACACTCCACAACCGCCTTGCTGTTTGGGCGCGACAATCGGCTCGCCGGAATCAACGCCGCATCCGCCACTGTTTTGTTTTTGAACCGGTTGCGTCACTTGGGCGGAGATTTTCGCGAATCCCTGACCGCTGGAAAAGTCCACGCCTAGAACTGCTTTTGGAATAACTGTTTTCCATTCAATGCCTTTTTGTTTCAAATACGCCGCGATTGTTCCATATTGGTCTGGAAACCAATAAGAATTGACCGCCAGAGCCGTTTTGTACATATCTTTTTCGCTTGCGCCCTGCGAAGCCATGAGTTCAAGCAAACCCAACATGGCCATACCGTGATTGCAATCAGGAAAGTTCGTGGAGTTTCCACAGCATGGACGATAAATATTCTCCGCGACATTTTCCACAAGCGCTTGCTGTTCGGGCGTCAAGCTGAAAAATGCGTGCTTGTTATAATGATCCATCGGGTCGCCCCGCGCGATTGTCCAGCCAGCCGTAGACGCGAATCTTTGCGGACCGCCATATTTTATATTCATCATTTCACCCTGCATAAGAATAGGATTATTCTGCGTCAGACCAAGCGCCCAAAATAAATTCAGTAAATATCCGGCATTTTCAGGGGTAATCTTGAGCTTGTCATCATTCTGACCGGTCAGTAAGTTCTTTTCTTCGTTGGTGAATGTGCCTCTCTGCTCGTAAAGCGCCTTGAATTTGTCCGCGTCAATCGCGCCGGCATTTACCAACTGAACTCCGAGATTGCCCCATGTAACGGGAAGAACGACACCGGCTGATGGAGTAACTTCTTCATTGGCAACCGATACAATCTCTCGATTTACGGCGCTACTGTTATTGGTGACAGATAATTGAGTATTCGCTCGATTTGAATCTGGAATATTCCGTGTTGGCGAAGTTTTGAATATAATAGCGAGCGCGATCAGAGTTCCAGCGATAATAATGCTCGACGAAATCGTAAACCTGTTATTTCTTGAATTGTCTTGCATATTATTTTATTTAACGGAGCTTGTCGTGGAGGATGTTTGCCAATTCTGAATTTCCTCAGCCAGTTTATCATTGTTAATAGCCATACGCGGGTCATCCAAGACGAAACGCACGATGCCTGAAGGGTCGATAATTATATAGGTATGCCCCGGATATATTCCGTAATGCATAGATGAAGTGCCTTTGAGCATGCCGTACATCTTCGACACTGTGCTATCCGTATCATAGAGCACGGCGGCCTTTGCCAATTCAGGCATCTGTTTTATGGCCGGTCCCCAGTTCTTAACAGAATCGACGACTACCGAGTATGATTCGATAGTTTCCATGTTCAAACGAGGATCTGATGATAGCTGTGCCATCTGATTCCAGCAGGCTGGATAACACATCAAGCCTTCATTGAAGAACAAGACAACCGTTTTGCCGCGCAAATCTGATAATTTAATCGCGTTTCCATTCTTGTCGGCTAGGGTAAAATCCGGTGCCAGTTTATTTAACAATGAATTCATATCCGCCAATTCAATAACAGGAGTGTTTGATTGTAAGCTGGAAGCGGAACTATTCCTGCCAACGGCAAACATCACTCCTCCGACAATGAGAACGGCGATAATAATAACGACTATAAAAATATTATTTGGACTTTTCATATTATTTTTTGCAATGATCACACTTTTCGGCATGATCGTTATTGGTAATAGCACTTTCTAACTTGTCTGACTGTTTCCACTGCCTAACGACTATAGCGATGATTCCGATAATTATGGCCACGAAGATGATGATCCATCCTACAGATGGCATGCCACCAATGATTCCCGATAAAGCTTGCGTAGCTTTGGCCGCGTAAATATTAACATATGACCCATACCCCGCGTGAGAAACTAGACTACCGGTCATGGCGAAGTAAACGGTAATAATACCCATGGCAATGAACATCACGCCGGAAATGGCTTCCATGAGAGTGATGGTAACCTGTTTAAAGCCAAGCGAATAGGTCACCGGCGCGGAAAACTTTGCTTGTAATCTTCCTGATAGATTTGCTTTGTCGAGGATAAGGGCGAGAATGAAGAGTGGCGCGACCATGCCGAGCACATAGCTTAAGGTGTATATGCCGCCCCAGAAGATCGAACCCGGTAAAACAGCCAGAGCAAGAACACCCGCCAGAACAGGCGCGCAACAAGTCGTGGCAATGCCAGAAAAGATGCCAAGAAGGTAGACTGAAATAGCATTATGTTTGCGTAATCTGGGCGTCACCGTGAATGGCATCTTCATATGCAGACCGGTAATAAGCATGACTCCCAAGCCGATAAGTAGAATACTGCCGGCGATGAAGATTGGTCCGTGATAGCGACTAAATACTTGTCCGAGAGCGGCCATACCGAGACCAAGTGGCAAGAACACTGTTAAGATTCCGAGGAAGAAGATAAAAGTCATCAAGAAGACTTTATACCGTTCGCGGAAAATCGAGACCAAATATGACGGCAGAAGTACGGTAATACAGCAAGGCGCGAACAAAGCCGCCATCCCGGCGATGAAAGCTGAAACAATTGAGGCACCGAGTAATAGATTCATAACTTTTAAATATTAGAGGTTAATAATTAGGATTAGGATAAACGCAAAAAACTTACGATTATACGCAAGTGTCAGCCGTGCCTGCTTCGCCCGCCGTCGCGGAGCTGGGGCGGGTCGAATAAGGCACGGTTCAATTTGTAGACGGACTATTCTCAAACAATGAAAGCCAATGAATAATCTTCTTTGATTGGGATGATTCAATCTTTTTCCGAGAATATAATCTTGAAGAAGTAAGTATTTGATTCAGTAATATGTATTGTATGGAAATAACGGCAACAATAAGGAGTAAAACCATTGAAAAGGTAGTCTTAGTCGTAGGAGAAATTGTTGCCAGCATAAAACTACCATAAGAAGAAATGTGATGGAAGGCCATGCCTATTTGCGACGGTGGACATATTGAATTCGGCGCAGATGGGTCGCAGTTCATGCCGGCGTTATCCATTACGACAAAGCCGAAAATGCTTACGGTAAGTAGTCCCAAAACAAGAATTGTGGTGATAAATTTCATTGTATTCCCGTCTATTATACCTGTAGGAGTCGTGTCGGTCAACAACTAAAGTTTTCTCAACCGTAGCGAATTCAAGACCACGCTAATACTACTAAATGCCATGGCGGCGCCGGCGAAAATCGGATTCAAAAGTACGCCAAAAAACGGATATAGAACCCCTGCGGCGACGGGAATAAAAGCGATATTGTAGAAAAACGCCCAGAAAAGGTTCTGCTTTATTATTCTCATTGTTCGTTTTGACAGCTTTATCACTTCTGGAATAAGCATGAGGTCGCCTCTCATGAGGGTAATATTAGCTGATTCCATGGCTATATCCGTACCCTCACCCATAGCGATACCGATATTGGCTTGAGTCAAAGCTGGCGCGTCATTGATACCGTCACCGATCATGGCCACGATTTTTCCCAGCCCTTGAAGTTCACGAACCTTCTCCGATTTCTTGTCCGGCAATACTTCGCTCATAACATTATCTATGCCCGCCAGCGCCGCGATGGCGCGAGCCGTGCGGTTATTATCACCGGTAAGCATCCAGACATCTATATTATTTTGCTTCAAAATCCGCACGACTTCTATTGATTCTTTTTTCAAAACATCGGCGACGGCAAACGCGCCTTTGAGCTTTTTATCAACAATGAGAATCATCACAGTCTTCCCCTCATTTTCAAGCTTTCTGATAATATCTTCATAAGGTGAAATATCGAGTCCAATATCAATAATCAACGCCCTATTCCCCAAATATGTTTCAACTTTTTTATTTTGAATAGAAAGAACCCCTCGCAGGCCTTTTCCGGATATGGCTTTGAATTCTTCCAATTTATAAAACTCTATTCCTTCCTTTTTTGCCTCATTAATAATCGCTTGCGCCAAAGGATGTTCTGAGCGCTGTTCCAGTGAAGCGGCAAAACCCAAAACATCTTTCTTGTTTCCATTATCGAAAGCGATAATATCGGTAAGCTCGGGTTTTCCTTGAGTAAGAGTGCCTGTTTTATCCAAGATGACGGTATTTATTTTATTGGCAATTTCGAGCGAAGCCGCGTCTTTTACCAAGATTCCTTTTGTGGCAGCACTGCCGGAAGAAACCATAATGGCCATCGGAGTCGCGAGACCGAGAGCGCAAGGACAAGCGATGATTAAGACTGCAATGAAGTTTATAAGAGCGAAAGTAAAAGCAGGGGCAGGTCCGAAGGAAAGCCAAACAATAAAGGTAAGAATCGCGATGGCAAAAACCGCTGGAACAAAATATGAAGAGACCAAATCAGCCAATCGTTGTATAGGTGCTTTGGAGCCTTGTGCTTCCTCAACCATTTTTATAATTTGCGAAAGCACGGTATCCTTGCCGATTTTAGTCGCCTCGAAATTAAATGTGCCGAATTTGTTTATTGTACTGCCGATAACCATGCCTCCGACTTTCTTGTGAATGGGCATTGATTCTCCGGTAATCATGGATTCGTCTATTTCAGACTCACCTTCGGTGATTTTCCCGTCAACCGGAATTCTTTCACCGGGACGAACAATGATAATATCCCCGACTTGCACTTCGGATATCGATATCTCAATTTCTTTGCCATCACGCAAAATTTTCGCTGTTTTCGGCTGTAAACCGATAAGTTTTTTTATCGCTTCCGAAGCCCTGCCTTTCATCAACACTTCGAAATACTTTCCGAGGAGAATCAGAAAAATAATAATCGCCGAAGTGTCAAAATAGATTGCCGGCTTTATTCCACCGCTCGTGAAATACGCGGGAAAAATAGTAACGGCCACGCTATAGAAATACGCCGCTAAAGTTCCAATGGAAATCAGCGTGTTCATATCTGCGGTACGATATTTTACGAGAAGTTTTAGCCCGCTATAAAATTGGAAACCGACCCAAAATTGCACTGGGGTGGTTAAAATTAGAAGAATCCAGTTATTATTTAAAATCTGTGGCACAAAAGAGAACCATTGCGGGAAACTGCCGAGAAATATGATAAGTGAAAGAATGCCACCAACGGTGAGTTTTGTTCTGAGTATTTTCAACTGCTTTTCGCGTTCGGTTTTCTCCTTATCAAGAAGGTCTTCCGTTTCTCCCTCTTCTTTGATTGGCTTATAACCGGCATCAATAATAACTTTGAATATAGTATCAATATTGAGTAAAGATGAATCAAAGACTACTTTTGCCCGTTGATTGGGGAAATCAACATCGGTATTTTTTATACCGGGCAATTTCTTCAATGCCCCATCAACAACCATCGCACAATGAGGAGAATCCATGCCCAAAACTTTTAGTGAAACTGTTTTGATGTTTTCAGTAAACCCCGCGTCGCTTCCATCGTTTGCAGTCTCTCCCGAAGCTGCTTCAGTCGCCGACACATTCCCTCCGAGAGCCCTTAATCGCTCCGCTCCGCTAAGGCTCTCTCCGGGAAGTGTCGGCTCCTTCACGTCTTCGGGAGAGACTGACTCACGACCGCGCGATGTGGCTGACGACAAACTGTCATTTCCGTTCACTTTGTCATTCCCGTTCACTTTGTCATTCCCGCGAAAGCGGGAATCCAGTGTATTACTACTAATATTAACAATATGACTCTGGATTCCCGCTTTCGCGGGAATGACAACATTAACTTTAAGATGATATCCCGCGGAACCGACAACCTTTGCGAGCCCCGCTTCGGAAATAACCTTTTCATCGAATTCAATCAGCGCCGATTCCGTGGCAAAATTGACGGATGCTGAATGCACCCCGACGGTCTTCGAAAGTACGCGTTCAATCGTAGCGACGCAACTGGCGCAATGCATTCCGTGAATTTTGTATGTTTCTTTTTTCATCTTTTATTTATTTTAATAATAAATTATTATGGTTCGTGCTATGTGGCAGAACTGAATGACCTATAATCTCAAGATTACAACTTTTATGTTCTTTACACCATATCTCGCATTTCTTCTCCCATTCAATATCCCCATACCACAAACCACATTCAGGACATTGATATAATTCTTCATGAGATAAATGATGACTGTGTTCCATAAATTTATATTTGTTTTGTTGATTTAATTTTTTGCCATGTCAAATGCTCGTATACGCTTGACCAGTAAAAACCGAGCATGATTGCGAATAGTAATTCTTCAAGAGGTATGCCGGTAATAAGAATGCCAGAAAGAGCCTTCAAATTCCAGATACGTTCAACATAGTCAGGCGACATGGCAATCAATGTTAAGAAATATACATAATACAAGCCGAGAAAAAGTCCCGCGCTCACAACCATCTTTTTTTCCAAGTCAGGCCGGCAATACCAAGATAAAAGACCGCCGACCAATCCCGCGATTATGAAATCATAAATCGGATTCAGATTTGTTCCAACCAACATTCCAATAATGAGAACAGGTACCGATAACATCACGACATAGTGAAATCGATGCCTCGAGGCATTGTGAGACATTTCTGACATATGCGCATGTTTTTTATGAAGGAATAATTGATAAAGAGAAAAAACAATGCCTCCGGCGGCAAAAGCGAATATAAGACTTTCAATATCAAAACCTGTCTGTAGCGCCAGGTCAAACAATGAAGGTGGTGACCAATATTCGGGGACAAACAACGGTTCTGTAAGACCAAGAAGCGATGTCCATGCGCTTACAATGAGCATTTCTCGCCGTTCCACTTTTGATCTCTGAAAAAGATATATTACAGACCAAATTATAACTAATATCAAACTCCAAATTAACCAGATGTATTGCATGATTTTATCTTCTTATTATACCTTACGACAACTGACTAAATCGTGGGATAAAGACAGGGGTTTTCTTGGCATATTCGTCCCATATTGCCCCAAACTCTTTTTGAGCTTCTTTTTCTTCACTCCTGGCGAGTCGCGTGTACATCCACACGAGGATCGGGAACATAATAAGCGTAAGAATCGTTGGCCACTGAAGGAAAAATCCGAACATAATCAGTATAAAGCCAATGTATTGCGGATGGCGAACACGAGCATAGGGACCGGTGACCGCGAGAGTGTGATCCTTCTGCGCCTTATATAGTACTTTCCATGCATTAGCAAGAAGTACAAAACCATAAAATATCAGGACATAGCTTGCGATATGAAATGGTCCGAAATGCGGGTCACCGCCCCAGCCGAAAAAGTCTTCAAAGAGGTGCCCTGAATTGTGCGCCAAGAAATCAATACCAGGAAATTTCGTGGAGAGCCATCCGGAGAAAAGATATATCGTGAGCGGAAAACCATACATCTCCGTGAATAAAGCGACAAGGAACGCGGAGAACGCGCCGAACGATCGCCAATCTCTCGATGTTTTTGGCTTAGTAAAGCTAAACGCAAAGATAATGAAGATTAGCGAATTAATAATAACAAGCGACCAAAGACCGTAGGAGTTTTCCATATAATAATATTAATGGCAACAACCGTCGGACTTGTGTTTATTGTTTTCGTCTCCTGCCCGCGTTACACTCGTCGTGGCAGATAGGTTTGTCTCTGGTTGTTTTGCCGAAGCGCCATTAGTTTTATCTTCCATATCAGTGTCGCCGTGTCCTCCATGTCCTTTGAACATCATCCAGATATGAGGAATCACGCAGGCACCGATAATAATCAGCCAGAGATACCGAGATGATGATAACGCGCTTCCGCTAAAAAGTATAACCGCTACCAAAAGAAGACATGGAATCATCATTAACCACATTCCTTTGTGTCTACTTTCTTTATTGCCATTATTATTATGTTCATGCATATATTTTCTTAATTATTATTTTGTATCGCGAACTAAACTAGAATTGTGCATCCAAACCATATAACTTCCGAAGACCCATGCGAATATGAACATATATACCGCGCCGAGAATAATACTACCGAAATTACCCCAGACAAAACCCGGCAATGTCTCAAATAAAGCGTGGTGAATTTCCGTGCCTGCCGCTGTACGCCATGGGAGATATCCTCCGATAATACACAAAACATAAATGATTTCGGAGCCAAGCGCGCATTTCCACACATATGATTTCAAAGATAGTCTTTCCATGATATTTTATTATTTAATAATTAATTGTAAGATGATACTGTAACAAAACATAACCTAACTCAAATCCTTTTTCTTGGTCTCAAACTCCTCTTTATTGATTTCACCCTTCGCGTAACGCTCTTTCAAAATATCAAGCGCATGTAAGCTAGACCTTGAATTGTTTCCTCTGATTTCACGCGCAATCCACATCACGAGAACAATGAGCAAAATCCAGAAGGCAATCATCATAATTCCACCTCCAAACCAACCCATCATATTTCCTCCGCCCCAATCGTAATTGTTATAAAATCCGTACATCATAGTTATTATATTTGATTATTTTATTAATGATCGACCTTTTTACTTCTGCGCAAGTTTATATATTTTCAGAATTTCCGCCATCGCTTTCTTTTCCTCGCCATTTTTCATTTGTTCCAACACATGCGTGCCTAAATGATTCATAAGTATAACATTCTTGACGCCTGATAACGCCTCCCGCACCGCTTCAATCTGAGTAATAATATCCACGCAGTATTTCTCTTTTTCGACCATCTTCTGAATACCTTTTACTTGACCGTTAATTATATTCAGTCTCCTTTCGGCGTTTCTTTTTATATCTTGTTTCATAATAAAGATATTCTATACCCCCATAGGGTATTATGTCAACTGAAAGTTATCCACAAAACTACAATCCCTGCAGTGGGTCAATCATGGTGCGTTGAATACTATCCGCCAAAGCCATCACGCTTTTGCCATAAGTACAGGTTGTTCCCCCACTGCCATAATATTTGCATGCCGCCCTGATTTCAGTCGAATATGTCTTCGGGCTGGCTCCCAAATCACTCAAATAAATACCCGACGCCATAAAGGCATGCGCGGGATTCCACGGATCAGGTTCTCCTCCAATACCCAATAAAGAATTAATCCGGCTTTTCATAAGCTCCCATGTCGAAGCGATGAATTGCGCCGGACCCATGGCGCCGCCATATCCCCTACCAAGATAATAACCTGTTCCGCCGATCGGACATGAAACAGGAGTGCTGGACCAATCCATGCCAAGCGCGTCTGTTATTTGTTTGAATGGGTCGGTATCTCTCGGAGCTTTCATGACCTTTTCAAATAAAGTTCCCGTATTTTTCCCTTTTCCATCACCCGTATTCAAATTCGTTACCAAACACGCTCCAACATTCTTTCCCAAAGCCGATTCTTGCGTCAAAATCGCCAAAATAAAAGCTGGTCTAACGCCGGTTTTTTGCGAAGCCAGAGTCGCGTATTGGAGTGCCTGACCGAATGGAATAGCGACCGCGTCGCGCAAAGCGAATAGAGCGGCGCGAATCTTCGCGGCACGAGCGCGCTTTTCGGCGAGGATAGCGCTATACGCTTTTTCATTACCCTTGCTGACAGTTAGGAGCTGTTGTTTGGATTTCTGGTCATTCTCGATATTCTTTTGTTGCTGTTGTATGGCATACCTGGCGTCTATTTCGGCGCTACGGCGCTTGCCCAACGAATCTTTTTCCGCCGCAGTTTCGTCTTGGTCGCTTCTCAACTGTTCAAAGGTATTTTGTAAACCCTGACGAACAGAATCAAAAGAGTCAATATCTTGGAAGAAACTTGAAACCGTGAATTGCGACAAAAGCAATTCCGGCAAAGAATTCTGGTCAATTTCATTCGTCTTCCGCAAAATTTGCGCCAATGTTTCCTTGCCTTTTGTGATATGCCCCTCAAGATCAATAATCTTATTCTGTTTACTTGTTATATCATTGCCGAGGGTTTGAATAAGTAAATTCTTGGCCTTAATGTCAAGCGTGGCGGTTTTTATCTTGGCGTCGAGAACTTTGATATCGCGCGAAAGAGAAGAACTCTGGGCTTGCGCCGATACTAATTCCTTTTCCGCCTGTTTTTGTTCCACCTCCACCTGCGCCAATTCCTGTTCCAATTGGGCTTTTTGAGCCGGAGTCAGCGATTGAGCCTGCGCGAAAAATGGCATACAAGCCACAAATAGCATCGAAAACATGAAAAACCGAAGATTTAGTTCCATAAATATGATTATAGCATTTCGCCGCGCTCAGTGTCTTCGACACACGAAAAAAGAGGGCGTATTCTTGTCATTCCCACATGTTTCTGTCATTCCCGCATACTCTTGTCATTCCCACATGTTTCTGTCATTCCCGCATACTCTTGTCATTCCCGCGAAAGCGGGAATCCAGTGTACTACCAATTTCAAAATCATGTA
>CAYHQT010000013.1:0-13590 GCA_964358975.1 uncultured Candidatus Saccharibacteria bacterium
CCGCCTCGGTGAATTTTCGCCTACGCGCAAATTCGTGCGACATGGAGGTAAGATACAGAAGGAAATAGAGATGAAACCCAAGGAAGCTGAAATCACGGCCGCCAAATCCGCCAAAGAAGCCGCGACAACCGCCACCACGAAGAAATAATTAACCGCTATGATAACCGCTTCACTCAAGAATTATAGGATTTCTCCCCGCAAGGTCCGCGTAGTCGCGAATATGATAAGAGGCAAGAATGTCATAGAGGCAAAACTCATTTTGGAACATGTGGCAAAGAAAGCGAAACATCCACTTGGCGATCTTATCAATTCCGCTATCGCCAATGCCAAGAATAATTTCAATCTGGATAGTAAAAACCTTTTTGTAAAAGAAATACGCGTAGACCAGGGATTCATCCTGAAGCGCAGTATGCCAGTTTCGAGAGGTTCGGCGCATCCGATCAAGAAGAGAACAAGCCATGTCAGTATTGTACTTGCAAAAAAAGAGGAAAGTGCGCAAGTACGCAAGAGCGCAAGAGCGCAAGTACGGAAATAATATCATGTCCCACACCGTACACCCGTATTCTCATAGGCTAGGAATTATCAGAGACTGGAAAAGTCGCTGGTTTGGCGTGGATAAAGGATACAGAGCGGCCCTAAAAACAGACCTGACAATTCGTGAGTTCTTACGAGAAGAGCTTCGTCCATATTTTGTCGGGGGCGTTGATATTGAAAGAACAAGGAAATTCGTACGCGTAATCATAAAATCTTCCCGACCGGGAATGATTATAGGCAAAAGTGGTGATGGTATAGCGAAAATTCGCGAAAAGATCTTGACCTTGCTTCGAAAAAACAAAATTGATTTGGGTGGACAAGAATTCAAGCTCGATATAGAAGAGATACGCAATCCGGAATCAAACGCGGCGATCGTCGCCATGATGGTTGCCGAATCGTTGGAAAAGCGTTTGCCATATCGTCGTGTCATGAAGCAGACAGTCGAGAAAATCATGGCCGTAAAAGATGTGAAAGGCGTGCGTATTTTCCTCGGAGGTCGTCTTGGTGGGGCGGAGATCGCTCGCTCGGAAGAAGCAAAACGTGGTCGCGTGCCACTTCAGACATTACGTGCCGATATCGATTTTGCCCGTGAGAAGGCTCATATGACATATGGAGATATTGGCATCAAGGTATGGATTTACAAAGGGGAAGTGTTCAAGAAAGATACGACAAAATAAAGTAAAAATCAATTTACCACTATGTTATTCCCCAAAAAAGTAAAACATCGAAAATGGTTCACCATGAGGCAACATCCCCTGAAGGAAGCCAATCATGCTGATACTCGTGGCGTTAGTATCGCTTTTGGTTCATTCGGTTTGAAGGCACTGGAATATGGCCGTGTTACTTCCAACCAAATCGAAGCCGCCCGCAAAGCGGCGATGCATAGCGCTGGTAAGACAGGTAAAGTTTGGATCCGTGTTTTTCCTGACCATCCATATACGCAGAAGCCGGCCGAAGTGAAGATGGGTAAGGGTAAGGGTGATATTGTCGGTTTTATCGCTGAAGTGAAGCCGGGTAGAGTTGTTTTTGAAATTGACGGAGTTGAATCGAAAATTGCCGAAGAAGCGCTCCGTAAGGCTGGAACAAAATTGTCGGTAAGGACGAAGGTGATAAGCAGGGTTTAATATCGCGTAACTATCATGAAAGCAATAAAAATGAAGGATATAATGAATAAAACGCAAGCAGACCTCACCAAAATGCTTGGTGAGAAGCGAGAAATATTGCGTGTATTTCGCTTCGGTGGAGCGGGGGCGAAAACCAAAAATGTGAAGGAGGGCAGAGCGGTCAGGAAAGATGTGGCGAGGATTATGACGGCGATGAATGCCAAGTAAATGCAAGCTTGATGATTCTGGACATTTTGTTCAGATTCAAGTAATATCACAAATCACATGTCAATAGCAACAACAAATAATGGAAAGAGGGTTAATCGCCAAACATTCAATGGTGTTGTTATTTCCGACAAAATGAAAGATACCGTTGTTGTTTTAGTTTCTAGGTATGTGAAGCATCCTAAATACCATAAATACATGAATAGAAAGACGAAAATAATGGCCGAAGATTTAGGCAATACGAAGAAAATAGGCGATAAGGCGACAGTCGAAGCCTGCAGGCCGATATCGAAGAGAAAGGCGTTCAAGGTAATCGCGTAACATTCCAGTTTTAATTTTTATATTTTCACTTAATTATCATGATTCAACCACGAACAATCGTAAATATAGCGGATAATTCCGGAGCGAAAATCGGACGCATTTTCAAAGTACTTGGAGCAACAAGGAAGCGATACGCAGAAATCGGCGATATGGTCATATTATCCGTGCAAAAAGCCGAACCCAGAAAGGCAGTCAAAAAGAAAGATGTTCTACAGGCGGTAGTCGTACGCCAAGTCAAACCAACTCGCAGAAAAGACGGTTCTTATATTCGTTTTGATGAAAACGCCGTTGTGATTTTGGAAAAAGGCAAGAAGGAACCACTTGCCGGTCGTATTTTCGGACCAATTCCAAGAGAAGTTCAAGAAGCCGGATTCAAGACAATCGCTTCAAAAGCGGCGGAAATCGTTTAATTTTACTTGCGCCTTGCGTACTTTACGCTTGTAACTAACTACCATGCATATCAAAAAAGGAGATACAGTTAAAATATTAGCAGGCGATGACAAAGGCAAGACAGGCAAAGTTGTCAGGGCTTTTCCGGCCGATGGCAAAGTTTTAGTTGAAGGCGTGAATATGACGAAGAAACATGAAAGAGCCAGGAAACAGGGGGGAAAAGGACAAGTAGTTGAAAGAGCAATGCCGATTCACGCTTGTAAAGTCAAAAAAGTAATGTAAAGAATAAACACTATGATCCACAGAACAATTTACGAACTGAATAGAGACACATTCAAAGCTTTGAAGGAAAAGCTCGACTTGAAGAATGCCATGCAGGCGCCACAATTAACGAAGGTGGTTGTTTCAAACGGTTTCGGTTCGACTAAGGACAAGAAGAAGATAGAACTTATTGCCGACCGTCTCGCTAGGATTACCGGTCAAAAGCCGGCTCTCCGGGCGACGAAAAAAGCTATTGCCACATTTAAAACTCGCGTCGGTGATCCCGTCGGATACCAGATAACTCTCCGTGGAAAGCGCATGTGTGAATTTTTAGACCGTTTGATAAATATTGCTTTACCTAGAACAAAAGATTTTCGCGGTCTCGCGCGCACCGCTATTGATAATATGGGTAATCTAACCATAGGCGTGAAAGAGCATACGATTTTCGCTGAAACTTCCGATGAAGATTTGAAAGATGTTTTCGGCATGGCTATCACCGTGGTTACGACTTCACATGACAAAAAGTCCACGCTGGCTTTTCTGGAACATCTCGGATTCCCCATGAAGAGAGAGGAAGGGAAGAAATAATATTTTCAACACTAACTATTCTATACTTTATGGATATAGTTTGGCCTTTCATGTTATGATATTCGCATAAGAATATGGAACAGTCACCTATAGCCATCCTTACTTCAGTCATTTTGACTAAATTAGTTTTAGTGGAAAAGAAAATTAAATAGTATGGAGAAAATCCCAATAGACTTTTCAGTTAATGATAACAATAGACAAGAAATTCCTATTAATAACGAAGGTTTAGAGGTGGTGGAGAAGGATTTATCAGAGTCTTCCGCGCGAGAAAGACAAATTGAAATTCGTGAGACTTTTTTGCAAAAAGGACTGAGATGTTTCAAGAATTGGGGGAAGCTCGGTTTACTTACTGGTGCTATCTTTGTGGGAATTGAGTTGAAGAAAGAGTATGATGAACATGACCTTGAATGGAGAGAGAATGTTGTACAAACTCTGAGTGCCGTTGAGTTGAAAGAGAAAGATGTAAAAATGGAAAAAATAAGGAGTGTTTTTGGAGAAAAAGCGATCTTTTTTATCGAAAGCGGAGACAGATTGGCGTTTTTTGAAAAAACCAAACCGAGAAATAGTCCTAGAATAATTGGTTTTGCTGAGCGTGGTTGGATTAATCACGCAAAATATTCTTTTACCGAAGAACACTTATTATACCCAAAGAATTGGATAAATGGAGAAGTTAATGTGATTGAATTTACGGACAAATTATTGAAAATTGGTGACGAACACACGAAAGGCGGTGAGTTGAATTCATCCTCACTCATCTCAAGAGCTTTATTCGGTAAAAAACCAGTCATGTCTATTTATAGGAATATAAAAAAGACAGGGTCTGGAGAAGAAGTTGCTCCATTTTCGGAGAGAATTATCGCCCATGAATTTGGACATGCCAATGATTGGGAGAATGATATGGATTTAAATATTGCTGATAGGCAGAATTTACTTCTTCGGGTGTATGAACGGATGACAAGCGGCAACTCTTTTAAGAGAGATAATGATAAGTATCACGAAACTTTTATTGATGGCACGCGAGATGGAATGTATGTAGCTGCAACGGAATATTGGGCTGAAATTTGTGAAGGATTTTTTGAAAACCCAAAGTCGTTTCTAGAGCGTTTTCCGGAAGACTTTAGATTGGTAAACGACTATGTAAAAAAGAATGATCCAACATTTGATATTTTTAATCCCAATCGTGGTGTGTTTGACCAACAGACGGGAAAGATTAAGGAGTTTTGGAAAAATAAGATAGAATGATCTCATAATTCTTGTCTTGGTGTCGAAGACACCGAGCTGAAAGTAGGAGCGACACGAACTACGAAACGAGATGTTATAATACAAAATATGAAAGGTTCGGCAAAAGAATTAGTCATCATGATAATTTCAATCGCGTTTGTTTCGGCTCTGATTGCCGCCGGAGTTTATTTTTATTTCATTGAAAGCAATAGGAATAATAGCGCGGACGCAATAATGTCGAAGTACTCGAACTCTTCGGGGGAAGGAGCACGAGACCCCAAACAAATAAGCGCCGACCTCGAACAGGCCAGGTCCGATCTAGCGGTAGAAACAATTGGATTGCGTTATTATAGAGCGCAAGCCGGCATAACTGATTATCCTGTAGATACCGCGGTGGCCGATTCATACACTTTAGCTGTCAATGTGGCGAATAAAACCGATGCCATAAAAAGCAATAAACTTGATGAAGAAATAAATACTAAAAAATCCAAAATAAAACAGGTTTTGGAACAATGGAAAAAATTGATAGAAGATTCCGATGTTAAAGACATAAAGGTTATTACAAAAGCAAAAGAGTATGCCAAGATCGTGGAAAGCAATATCGGGGAGTTGAAAACAATCGTTAATTCTTTGACGCCGGAAAACTCGAACCTAACGCCAAGTCAAATAGAAAATTATCAAACAATAGTCAATAACGCTATTAAGGAAATCAATACTTCAGTTTTTATATTGGAAATAGCACAATCAGAAATCTCCTCTAATAACTCCGATAATCAAAACAGCCAAAATAATCAGAATCAAAATCAGAATACTGTTACGCCGGAACAAATTCAAGAACAACAAAACATTACAAATCACGCACAGGCGGAAGTTATATATTTGGAAAATGAGCTTAGTCAGGCATTGGCATCTACTACTTCTCCAACGGTAAATGTTTCTACAGATTCTCCCGAAAATACGCCGAATATTGATTTAGGATCACAAAACAATAATTCTACCTATTCACTCCCACTTGAAAACACCAATAGTTCCGGTAAACCACAACTTATCGAAGGCATGAATCCCATAAGATAAGCTATAATGTCTGAATGACCCAATCAGAAGCCTTAAACATTTTGAAAACCGGCGTGAATGTATTCTTGACCGGCGCGGCTGGAAGCGGTAAAACACATGTTCTGCGGGAATATTTGGCGTGCCTTCGGGAGCGTAAGATACCAGTGGGCGTAACGGCTTCGACCGGCATAGCGGCGACGCATATGGGCGGTATAACCATTCATTCTTGGGCGGGAATAGGGGTGAAAGACGTGCTTACTGAATATGATATAGAAGAAATAGTGGGGAAGGAGAATACCGCTAAGAGAATAGTGGCGGCAAAAGTCTTGATTATTGACGAAATATCAATGTTACACCATTATCGGCTGGATATGATAAATAGAGTTTTGAAACATGTGCGGAATTCCCATTTGCCATTCGGTGGCTTGCAAATCATCGTCTCCGGAGATTTCTTCCAATTACCGCCTATTTCACGCGCCTCTGTTTATTCCGGCAACAATAATCAACTTTTCGAATATGACGAATACGATAATGGTGGCGCGCGATTTGCATATCATTCAACAGCATGGAAAGAGGCGAATTTCATCGTCTGCTATCTTGAAGAACAATTCCGCCAGACTGATCCGCAATATTTGTCTATTTTGAATGCCGTGCGCAATGCCACTGTGACGAAAGGCGTTGTTGATTTGCTAAGGACGAGGTTTTTTGGGATTTCGCCAGCCGTGTCGCTTGGGCGGGACACAGTCTTCCGAGGAGGCGAAGCCGAGCGAGGAAGAGCTGTTCCCGCCAGAAGCGACACGGTGATCGAACCAACAAAACTCTATTCCCACAACGCGAATGTTGATGCCGAAAATGAACGCGAACTCGTCAAGATTCAGGGCCGAATATTCGAATATGGAATGGAGGGGCATGGGAATAAGAAATTGGTGGAAGGTTTGAAAAAGAGCTGTTTGGCGCCGGAGAGATTGCGATTGAAGCGAGGCGCGCGAGTAATGTTCGTGAAAAATAATTATGAAAAAGGTTATGTGAACGGCACACTCGGTATTGTTGATGATTGCGGTTATGACAGTATCACCGTGCGGACAGCAAATGGTCGAATATATGTGGAAAAAGAAACATGGCGGGTGGAAGATAATGGGAGGTCTCTCGCGGAAATAGAGCAATATCCACTGCGCCTCGCTTGGGCTATCACTATACACAAAAGTCAAGGAATGTCCTTGGACGCGGCGCATATAGATTTGTCGCAATCGTTCGAGAAGGGTATGGGCTATGTTGCGCTATCCCGAGTGAGGAGTTTGGCTGGTCTCCATCTTCTGGGCTTGAATAACACCGCGCTTCAAGTGCACGATGAGGCGCTGGAATATGATAAGAGATTTCAGGAATTGTCAGCGAGCCATGGAGCCGAATTCGCGGTTCTGCCATATGAAGAAATTGTTAAATTACATATGTCATTTTTGGGACCGGAATTGACGGTATTGCAAAAGGAAGGAGATAGAATAAAAAGAGAGAAGAATGATAGGAAAAATAAATTTGAAGAAGATTTTCCAATTAGCGGTAAAAAAGAAAAGATTGATTCGAAACTGTTGACGAAACAACTTATTGATTCTGGCATGTCTATAAAAGATGTCGAGGTCTCTCGCGGACTTGTGGTGGACACGATCATGGGACATATAGAGAAAATAAAACAAAATGATCCTTCTTGGGACATTTCACGATTGCGTTCAGAAATATCAAATAGTAAATTTGAGAAGATAGCGACGGTTTTTCAGAAAGTTGGATATCAAGAAGGTGGTGCAAGACCACTCAGTCCCGTAAAAGCGATTTTGGGTGGGGCGTATTCTTATGAGGAGATAAGGTTGGTGAGATTGTTTTTGTAATTCCAATAAGCTCGGGTTGACATATATGTATTAACTATATAAGATATATATGTATTAAAAATAATCAATATCACAAACATGTACAGCCAAGTAATCGTCAATGTTGATAGTAAACTGAAGAGCCGAGCGATGAAGAAAGCAAAGATTGCTGGAGTGCCTTTTTCGTCCATTTTGAAGATGGCGATTAAAGATTTTGTGGATGGATACTTGGATATCGGTTTGTTCAAGACTGAAAAATTTAATGATAAAACAAGTAAAAGAATTAGTTTGGCACTAGAGGATATTGCGAAAGGTAGGAATCTCTCACCCGCCTTTTCATCGGCAGATGAAGCGATTGCATATTTGAGAAAGTAATATGATATGATGGCGGTGTGCAAGCAATATTCCATGATTCTTTCCAGAAAAAATTTACGAAACTCCTGCCAAAAATTCAGGAGCAGTTTCGTGAACGATTGAGACTCTTTCTCTGTAATCCACATGATATTATTCTAAATAATCATTCAGTGAAGAAAGTATTTCCGGGCAGTAGAAGCATTAATATAACAGGTGACTACAGAGCGATATTTTATGAACACGGGAATGTCGCTATTTTTATAGAAATAGGCACACATGCGGAGTTATACTAAATAAGCGGTTACATATAACGGCCATTGACCATATTATTACTATCTGCTAGTATCAAATTACCTCGAAATAAGCGTGAAAAGAGGCAAGATTGGAAGCATGTCCTGAATCGGTCAAGAGGCTGGTGAAGGAAAGCTAACCAATCACCTTTTCTTTGCTCAAATAACGGGAGAATACAACATTCATGGCGACAAAAGCAGTAATAGCCAGAGCAAAAAGAAAGCCGAAATTCAAATCGCGCGTGGTGCGTCGTTGCTTCCGTTGCGGAAGAAAACACGGCTATATGCGTGATTTCGACCTATGTCGCATTTGTTTCCGTGAATTCGCCAATGAGGGCATGATACCGGGAATTAAAAAGTCGTCTTGGTAATGGAAAAATCAAAATGAAAAATGACAATTCAAAATTAAGAATGACACACAAAGATTTTACATTTTACAATGTCATTTTCCATTTTGATTTTTTAATTTTAATTTAATCTATGATTTCCGACCCAATTTCAGATTTAATAATAAGAATCAAGAATGGCAGTTCTGCCGGCAAGGCGGTGGTTGCCGTTACCGATTCAAAATTCGCGGAGAATGTCGCGCATCTTTTGAAGAAAGCCGGTTATCTCGCGTCCGTCGAAAAAGATAAAGAAAATAGAAAACTTTTACTCGGTATAGTCTATTTCGATGATGAACCACGCATTCATGGGGTCGAGAGGATTTCAAAGTTGTCGAAGCGCATGTATCAGAAATCTCGCGACATTCGTTCATTCAAAAGTGGTTTCGGCAATGTGATATATTCGACGCCGAAGGGGATATTGACGGATGTGGAAGCCAAGAAGCTCAAGGTCGGCGGGGAAATATTGTTCAGGATTTGGTAATAATACACTGGATTCCCGCTTTTGCGGGAATGACAAAATAAATACAATGTCAAGAATAGCGAAAAAACCAATACAATTGCCACCGAAAACTGAAGCTACATATTCAGGTGGAATTATGGTCATAAAGGGTCCATTAGGGGAACTAAAAAAGACTTTTCGCGATGATATCAAAATTGAGATAACGAAAGAAGCGGTAACTCTCACCTTGAGCCATGAAAGTCTCCAAGCCAGGGCGCTTTGGGGCACATACGCTTCTCATTTGAAAAATATGATAGCTGGAGTGAATAAGCCGTATGAAAAGAAATTAATCATAGAAGGTATCGGCTTCAAGGCGGATGTGCGAGGTAAAGACCTAGTTCTAGCTGTTGGTTTTTCGCATCCCGTGACCATTCCCATTCCCTCAGGCTTGAAAGTTACCACGGAAAAGAGCGCTATTTTAATTTCTGGAATAGACACCGAGAAAGTCGGACAATTCGCGGCGGTTGTGAGGGCGACAAAGAAGCCGGAGCCGTATCTCGGCAAAGGTATTAGATATTCAGATGAGGTCATAAGAAGAAAGCAGGGCAAGAAGGCGGCATAAAATAATGTTAAAGATATGAAAAGTTTAATTCAAATAAATAATGAGAAATTCGCGAGGCGCCACGCCAGAGTCAGGGCGAAAATTTCCGGCACAAAAGAGATACCGAGACTTTCCGTTTTCAAATCTCATAAATATATTTACGCGCAGATAATCGATGATACGAAGGGTCATACTTTGACCTCGTTCAATTCAAGGAAAGCGAAAGGGAAGACCTTGTCGGAAAAGGCCAAGGAAGTAGGCATTGGCATTGCCAAGGAGGCGATAACCGCCAAGATAAAAAAGGTAGTATTCGATCGCGGTGGTTACCTGTACGCGGGCAAGATAAAGTTGGTAGCGGAGGGCGCGAGAGAAGGCGGGCTTGAATTTTAATGTGTCATTCCCGCGAAAGGTTTGTCCTCAACCCGATTGGGGACGGAAATCCAGGATTAAACAATAAATCATGAAAGACGAAAATATACAAACAAATAATGATCAAATAATAGTCGACGGTGTCGCGATACCTGTTATTGATGATATCGCGTTACCCACCATTACTGATGAAGCGATGGCACCGATTATCGTTGATGATATCGCGACAGTTGTTCCAATAATTGTTCCTGTTGTCACTCGAGGTAAAATAACTCCGGGAAGACGCATGCGTGATTCCGCCAGGAAGGGTGGTAGTAGAGGACATGACGCGTCGAAAAGTGGTAGGAATAGAGAGGGCGGACGCGGCGGAGAAGGCAGGGAACGCGTTAAGCCGGAATTTGACTCCAAGACTATTGATATTCGCCGTGTTACGCGCGTAGCCGCTGGCGGTCGCAGATTCACTTTCAGCGTGGCGGCTGTGGTTGGTGACCATAAAGGCCGTGTGGGGGTAGGCTTGGGCAAAGGTTCCGATACGGCGCTTTCCGTGGAGAAAGCCGTTCGTGAAGCCAAAAAACATTTGGTCAAAGTCCCACTTTCTCCACAAATGATCATCCCTCATGCCGTGGAAGGCAAGTTCGGCAGTGCGGTAATTAAGATTTTTCCGGCACGAGGTAGCGGTGTTGTGGCTGGTAGCTCCGCGCGTGCCGTTATCGAACTTGCTGGAATAAAGGATGTTTGCGCCAAGATAATGTCCGGTTCTAAAAATAAGGTTAATATCGCCAGAGCGACGATTGTCGCACTCGGGAATCTTTCAAGAATTTCTAAAGCGGCTTTGAGAGGACGAATATAATACCATGCAAACAAATCAACTAAAAAGAACGCATAAGAATAAAAAAAGAATGACGGTTGCTCGTGGAGGCAAACGAGGCAAGACTTCTGGTCGTGGAGGCAAAGGTCAAACCGCCCGCGCGGGTAATAAAAGACGCCCGGAATGGCGTGATATTATCAAGAAGTTACCGAAATTGCGCGGACGCGGAATCAATCAGAATAAATCTTTCGCGAATAAGCCAGCAATTGTGAATGTTGCTGTCCTCGAAGAAGTATTCAAGTCAGGTGACGCGATAACCCCGACTATTCTCGTGGAAAAAGGCGTAATTGAGCTTGTATCCGGTAAAATTCCCGCTGTCAAAATATTAGGTGATGGCGAGTTGACGAAGGCACTGAAGGTTTCCGGTTGTTCTATTTCAAAATCTGCAAAAGTGAAGATTGAGAAAATGAAGGGGGAGGTCGCGCCCCGTCGCTTGGGCGGGACACAGTCTTCCGAGGAGGCGATAGCCGAGCGAGGAAGAGCTGTTCCCGCCGGAAGCGACGAGGTGTAGTTTCTAATAAAAATATCATATGCAAAACTTCTGGCAAAAATTTCTAAACGCGCTCAAAGATCCATTATTGCGAAAAAGGATAGCTTTCACCGTCGGGATTCTCGTATTATTCCGCGCTATGGCTACTATTCCCATACCAGGCGTTGATGTGGCCGCTCTTTCAAGGCTCCTTGCTTCCAATCAATTCTTCAGCTTATTTAATATATTTTCCGGCGGTGGTCTTTCCAACCTTTCAATAGTAATGCTTGGCGTTGGACCTTTCATTACGGGGTCTATTGTTATCCAACTTCTCACCATGATGTTCCCGAAATGGAAGGCTCTCATGCATGAAGAGGGTGACGCGGGTAGAATGAAATTGTCTCAATACTCAAGATTGCTCGCCGTGCCGCTATCTCTAATTTCCGCTATCGGTTTTATAATGTTACTTCAGTCCCAGAATGTGTTGCCGGCGCTTACAACCTCATCTTTGATATTTAATGCCGTAATTATCACGGCGGGTTCGATGCTTCTTATGTGGCTCGGTGAACTCATATCTGAATTTGGCATAGGGAATGGTGTTTCTCTTATTATTTTCGCGGGCATTGTCGCGAGTTTACCAACGAATGTTATTCAGGCTTATCAGAAGATTGTTTCAGTAGGTCCTTCAGCGATACCTATTTATATTGCTATTTTGGTTGTGGCCATAATCGTTACCGCCGGAGTTGTTTATGTTACCGAAGCGGAAAGGTCGGTGCCAGTCACTTACGCCAAACAAGTCCGTGGCAATAAAGTTTACGGCGGAGCCTCGACATATTTGCCTTTGCGTTTGAATCAAGCTGGCGTTATCCCAATAATCTTCGCTCTTTCCATCCTTCTCTTTCCGCAAATTATCGCCAACTTCCTTTCCAATGTCTCTAATGTCACTATTGCCAGTATAGCTTCTTCCGCCGTCATTTTCTTGAACAATCAATTGGTTTACGGCATTATGTATTTCGTTCTCGTTGTCGCTTTTACGTACTTCTACACCGCGGTTACATTTGACCCAAAAATGATTGCCGAGAATCTCCAGCATTCCGGCGCTTTCATTCCTGGAATTAGGCCGGGTGAACATACCCAGAACCATATTGCCAATATTGTCACCCGCATCACCCTAGTCGGCGCGCTATTCTTGGGTATTGTTGCTATTTTGCCTTTGATTATCTCCGCTTTTAATGAAGGCGATCGCTCCGTTGCCATTGGCGGTACCGCGCTTCTCATCGTGGTTTCGGTGGTTCTAGATCTCTTGAAGAAAATAGACGCGCAGGTGGCGATGAGGGAGTACTAATATCTATTTATTATAAAACATTTTTGCAATTCGCGGAACTTGCACGGAATATTTTTTTGGTGATAGAATTATGGGACACTAAAGTTATCACATCTATATTTGTAAACACTTAGGATTTTGAAAGGGTCGCGTATTGTACTGCCAGCACATACGCTTTTGCGATTATCAGACTAATACAACAAAAATATGGTAAATAACCAGAATGAAGTAACATTACAAAGTCTATATGATTTGATATTGAAGATAGATGGGACGTTAAATAACAAGATGGATAGTTCTGTTGAAACATTAAAAGCCTACATAGATCAAGAAAATAATGACCTTGCAGTCATGATTAGTAATAGTTTCACTGGGTTTGAGCAGAGAATGGATAAAAGGTTTGTTCGAATTGAAGCAAGACTCGATAAGATCGAGCTATCGACTCCGCGTGAACTGGAAAAGAGAATAATGGTTGTGGAGGAAGATTCCGACTCGCATAATACATATTTTCGAGGTTTCAGGAAGACACTAGAGGTGGTGTAATCGTGTTCACTCTATTGTTGCACACAAAAAAGACCAATAATTGGTGACCATTTTCGTAGGTTGACGAAATTGGTTGATATTTGGTCTAGTGGTACGAAGTTGAGTTAGTCATTGGGTATATACATAGTTCCTAGTACACTAGGGACTAGGAACCTACATTGCACTAGCGATTATTTCTATCTACAATACCATTGCTGAATAGTTCAAAAAGAGAATCCAATGTACAAAACCGAGAATACTAGGCGTTGGAGATGTCCTACTGAAAACAAGACTTTAGCAACTTAATCCACTATGTATTTCATGTGGAGAATATCCCAAGAGGGATATTTTTGTTGTGCCGTGATATACTTTTTGTATGAAAGAATCACCCACAAACAAAGAGGAAAGAAATATGA
>CAYHQT010000014.1:0-11990 GCA_964358975.1 uncultured Candidatus Saccharibacteria bacterium
AGCGGAGCGATTAATGGCTCGTGGAAAGGTCGTCGGCGAAGTAGGCGAGACTGTTCCTAATATTCTTGACCGCTGGATTGTCTCAAGGTTAAATGAAACTGTAAAACTTGTAACTGATGGACTTGAGGCTGGTGAACTCGATAAGGCGTCTAGACCGACCGTTGATTTCATCAATGATTTGTCGACATGGTACCTCCGCCGCTCGCGCGACCGATTCAAGGAAGAGGGGAAAGACAAAGAGAACGCTTTGGCGACGACTCGATATATTTTGATAACCCTAGCGAAAATAATGGCGCCATTTACGCCGTTCTTCGCGGAACATATATATCAGGCTATTAGTACGCAAGTACGCAAGTACGCAAGTACGCAAGAAGAAATCAAAGAGAGCGTGCATTTGGAAAGCTGGCCGAAGGCCGGCGGTATCGATTCAAAATTGTTGAAGAATATGGAAATTGTTCGTGAGATTTCCTCGAAGGGTTTGGAAGTCAGGATGTCGGCGAAGATAAACGTCAGGCAACCACTCGGAGAATTGAAGTTCAAGATGTCTAATCTCAAAAGTTTTGATGAAAATCTCCTCAAACTTATCAAAGATGAAGTGAATGTGAAAAGGGTAGTTTTCGACTCGTCAATCGAAAAAGATGTTGAACTTGACCTCATAATGACTTCAGAACTCAAAGAGGAAGGAGAGTTGCGCGAGCTCCTCCGAAAGATTCAAGACTTACGCAAAGAAAAAGGGCTGGTCGTCGGAGACACTGCGATACTTGTCGCGACGGATGATTTGAAGAATTTGATTTCCAAGAATGGGGAAATGATAAAAAAAGCCACGAATCTTATAAATGTTGAATTCGGCGATAAGTTTGATTTGAAGGTATAGCATTTTATATCTGTTTTATCGCGGAAAGTAATTCTGGAATCTATCAAGCTTATGTATTCAATAACGACTACACCCGGTTTCATTATAGATTCGCGACCATACGGCGAGGCTGGAAAGCTTATGTCTATTTTCACGCGTGAACTCGGTCTAGTCCGAGCGACGGCGCAGGGGATAAGATTGGAGAAATCGAAATTGCGTTATTCGTCACAACTATATTCATTTGGTATTTTCTCATTCGTGCATGGCAAAGAATTCTGGCGCCTGACGAGTGCTGGTGAACTATTGACCGCCCCGCCGCTTCTGGCGGGAGGAGCTCTTCCTCGCTCGTCGTTTCACTCCTCCTCGGGAGACTCCTCCCACCCAAGCGGCGGGGCGAATAACAGTATATCGTCAGCCGTACCGCTTGGGCGGGACACAGTCTTCCGAGGAGGCGAAGCCGAGCGAGGAAGAGCTGTTCCCGCCAGAAGCAGTACGGTCATCGATTTGATTGCGCGTCTCGCATTGTTACTGCGCAGGTTACTCCATGGCGAAGAGGCGCATCCGGAATTATTCGATTGCGTTTTCGAATGTGTTAAATTCTTAAATATAAATAAACTTACGGAAGAACAAACACAAACATTAGAATCGCTCACGGTGGCGCGAACGCTCCACAAGCTCGGCTATATCGGCAATGACGCGCGGTTGGATGGACATCTTCGGTCCAACGATCTTACCGCTCAATTACTCAATGAATTGAAGAATAAAAGAGCAATGCTTAATGGGCATATCAATAAAGCGCTAAAGGAGTCGCATTTATAGAATACATAGGCCTAACCTATGTAACTATGTCCGCGTATTTGTGATAAAATAAACAAGTGCAAACAGATGATAATAGTCGCATAGAAAAATTGAAGGAATCGCTCTATTCGCGAACAACGCCTGATATACGCACGCGGCGCAAACTTCGATTCGGGAATACCGAAACGGAAATTAAAAGCGAATGGGATAGACCGAAAGAGGAGCCATTAAAGTCAGTGCTAAACCAAGAATACGAGGATCATTCCATGTCATTTTTCACTAAACTACTAATATTTTCAGGGATTTTCTGCGTCGTGGCTGTCGGTATTGGCGCGTATATCTTCTGGAATGGCGCCAATATGATTTCGGCGAATAATATAGATATTTCCATAAATGGCCCCATATCGGTGCCCGGCGGTACGCCCGTGTCTTTCGACATTACAGTCACGAACAAAAATAATATAGATTTACAACTGGTAGATTTGTCCGTGAATTTTCCCGCTGGCGCGACGAACCCGGACAATCCATCACAAGAATTAACGATATATCGCGAACTGGTCGGAGATATCAAGGCGGGGCAAAGCGCCACGAAGACAGTCAAGGTTATTATTTTTGGTGAAGAAAACGCGCAAAAGCAAATAATTATCGATGTTACTTACAAGGTGAAAGGCTCATCATCGTCATTTACGAAAGAGAAATCTTATAATATTCTCATCAATTCATCACCAGTGATTCTGACCGTTTCATCATTCAAAGAGATAACATCCGGGCAGGAATTCGACATGAAAGTGGATATCAAATCGAATTCGCAAGAAACATTGAAGAATGTTCTGCTTTCCAGCGCGTATCCATTCGGATTTACGTATTTATCGTCAGACTTGAAAGCTTCAGTGGATAATACTACATGGCGTGTTGGAGATATCCCGCCCGGTAGACACAAAACGATTACCATTCACGGTAAACTCCAAGGGGAAGATACCGATACTCGAGTATTCCATTTTAGCGTGGGTGCCCAAAGTTCCAGGAGTCCGAATACGATCGGCACGGAATATATGTCCATAACGCAGGAAATAGCTATACAAAAACCGTTCGTAACCGTTGGGATTTCTCTCGACGGCGACACAACATCCGGTGACGCGATGGCTGAATTCAACCAACCTGTGCGAGTGGAAGTAACATGGTTCAACAATTTGCCGCAAGCTATATCCGACGCGGAAATAATCATGAAATTATCCGGTACGGCTTATGATAAGACTTTGGTTCAATCGGGAACGGGATATTTCCGTTCCGGCACCAATGATATAGTATGGAATCAACAAACCACTTCGCAACTCGCGTCTCTTGGCGCGGGAGAAAGCGGTAATGTTTCGTTTACTATTACGCCACGAGATTTGGGCGTGCCCGGCAGACCAGTCATAAACCCGACCTTATCGCTTTCAGCTAGTGTCTCCGGCAAACGCACTCAAGAGACGGGGGTTGCCGGCAATCTTACAGCTATAGCGAATCGTATTGATAGAATAGGAACCAGCATTTCTCTTTCCGGCAGAGCCGTCCGAACAGTTGGTCCTTTCGCGAATACCGGTCCTATTCCGCCCCAAGCGGAAAAGAGAACAACTTATACGGTTGTATGGACTATTGATAATACGGCGAATATCGTGAATAACGCGGTCGTTACGGCCAAATTGCCTCCATATGTCAAATGGGTCAATCAAATAAATCCCTCAACGGAAGATATTAGTATCAATCAGGATTCAGGAATTATAACTTGGAATGCCGGTACCATCGGCACATATACGGCCAATTCCGGGCAGAGGAAAGAGGTAAATTTCCAAGTCTCATTCGAGCCTAACGTCAATCAGATAGGAAGTTATCCGACCATTATCGGTGATGCTTCTCTTACCGGTGTTGATAATTTCACTGGAGCGGTAGTCGGTAGTGTCCAAAGCTATTTGACGACAAGGTTTAGTACAGACCCGACATATAAAGATGGGCAGGAGACGGTGATGAAGTGAATTCTTGGTAATTAAATAAGTTTAGTATAGAATACAAATATGGCGCAAAAACAAGATACGTTGGAGTCAATAGTCGCTTTGTGCAAGCGACGAGGTTTTGTTTTTCCAGGGTCGGAAATATATGGGGGATTTGCCGGAACATATGATTTTGGTCCCTATGGCGTTGAGCTACGACATAACATAGTGGATGCATGGACGAAAGCCATGAAAGAACATAATAATATTGCTCTTTTGGATTCGAGTATTTTTACAGCTCCAATGGTTTGGGAAGCAAGCGGGCATGTCGGTAGTTTCGCTGACCCTTTGGTGATTTGCAATGAATGTCATGCGAGATTTCGGGCTGATCATTTACTTGATACTATTGATGTTAAAGCTGACGAAAAAATGTCAGAAATTGAAATCAACAAGGTCTTTGATGAAAACCGCACGAGATTGAAGTGTCCAAAATGCGGTAAGAAGAATTTTGGATCTGTTCGTGCCAAAAAAATGCTTGCCACATCAACTCTTGGTGTTATGGGTGAAGATGACCATGAAGTTTATCTGCGTGCGGAGACGGCACAGGGTATATACATTAATTATAAGAATATATTAAGTATGGGATTTTATTCCATTCCTTTTGGTATTGCCCAGATTGGTAAGGTCTTTCGAAATGAAATCAGTCCACGACAATTCTTATTCCGTTTGCGGGAATTTGAACAGATGGAAATGCAATATTTTATTCATCCTAGAAATGCTCCGAATTTTTTTGAAGAATGGAAAAAGGAAAGAATGACATATTACGAAAGATTGGGTATAAAAAAAGAGAAATTGCGTTGGAAGCGCCATGATAATTTAGTCTTTTACGCGAAAGATGCGTGGGATATTGAATACGAATTTCCTTTTGGTTGGGGCGAGTTGGAAGGTGTTCATTATCGTGGTGATTATGACTTGAGCCAGCATCAGAAATTTTCTGGCGTGGATATGTCAGCTATTGATGAAGAGACTGAGGAAAGATTTATTCCTCATGTTATTGAGACCTCCGTTGGCGTGGAGAGAACTATTTTGATGCTTTTATCCGACGCTTATGATGAAGATAAAATGGGAGGAGAAAAGCGCACCGTGTTACGGTTTACCCCTAGTATGGCCCCGATAAAAATCGCCGTTTTCCCTTTGCTTCGAAATAAGCCACAATTAGTTGAAAAAGCTCAAGAAATATTCAAAATGATTAAGAAGGTTATTTATGCCACTACTTTTGACGATAACGGCAATATTGGCAAACGTTATCGCAGGCAGGATGAGATCGGCACGCCGTATTGCGTGACTATTGATTTTGAAACGATTGAGAAAGGGATAGGTGTGACGGTCCGAGATAGAGATACAGGAAAACAGGAAAGAATTGATGAGAATAATCTTATTGAATATTTCAAAGAACGTTTATCAACTCCTTCTTAACCATGAATCAAAATCAATCTGCCGCTATTGTCAATAAATTAAAGATTATGAAATTCAATAAAAAAGTCTTGAAAAATGGTTTGCGCATTATCACAGTGCCGATGACTGATAACCCGTCGGTAACAGTCTTGGTCATGGTCGAGGCAGGTTCGAAATATGAGACGAAAAAAGAAAGCGGTTTGTCGCATTTCTTGGAACATATGGTTTTCAAGGGCACGCCGAAAAGGCCGAAGGCCATAGATATTTCACGGGAATTAGATAGTGTCGGCGCGCATTATAACGCGTTCACTGGACAAGAATATACGGGTTATTATGCCAAAGCGGATGCGAGGCATACCGACGCTATTCTAGATATTGTATCCGATATGTATTTGAATCCATTGTTCGACGCGAAGGAAATGGAAAAAGAAAAAGGAGTTATCATCGAAGAAATTCGCATGTATCAAGATTTGCCGCAACGACATGTTCATGATATTTTCATGGAGCTTGTTTATGGCGACCAGCCAGCTGGCTGGAATATTGCCGGAACAGAAGATATTGTAAAGTCTTTTACGCGAGAGCAACTTGTTTCATATAGGAAGGCACATTATGTAAGTGAAGCAACCACGGTCATTGTCGCCGGTTCATTCAAGGAAAAAGAAATGGTCAAGAAAATAGAAAAAGCATTCAGTATTGTCGCAATTGACCCCATGAAAGACAAATTGAAAGTTACCGAATCGCAAAAAGTTCCGCAAATAAAGACCTCATTCAAAGAAACAGACCAAACGCATCTAGTCATCGGCGCAAGAACTTTCCCCGTCAAAGACAAAAGGATTCCAACTATGGAAGTTCTGTCAACGATACTTGGGCGTGGCATGAGTTCGAGACTCTTTTCCAAAATGAGAGATCAATTGGGAATTTGCTATTATATCAAAACAAATCATGACCCATTCACCGACCACGGCGTGCTTACTATTTCCGCGGGGGTCGATAATGCGCGCGTGGAAGAAGCAGTAAGAGGGATTCTTGGTGAATGTGAAAGGTTGAAAACAGAGCTGGTTCCTTTAGCCGAAATAAAAAAAGCGAAGGATTATATTGCCGGCACGACCATGCTCGAACTCGAAACATCCGACGCGCGCGCCGAGTTTTGTGGCTTTCAGGAAATTCTAAAGAAGAAGATCGAATCGCCGAAAAATATTATCGCCAAGATTCAGAAAGTTACCGCCAAAGAAGTGCGAAATCTGGCGCAGGAAGTATTCGTAAACAAGGGTTTGAATATGGCACTTATCGGCAGGACCAAGGATGATCAAGGACTAAAGTCGTATTTCAAATGGTAGCATACATAGGTCGGACCTATGTATAATAATCCTATGTTAGACACCCCTCGCCCAATCCATATAAATCTGAACACAGGCACAATCGTGCGCTTCTTTCTATTCGCTGTTTTACTCGTAGCTTTCTATTATATATCCGATGTTCTTCTTGTTATAATCGCCGCGATCGTGATCGCGTCCGCCATAGAGCCCGCCATCCGCCGTTTGAAACGCCGCCATGTGCATCGCGTTGTCGGAGTGGTATTCATGTACCTGATAATGGCCACGGTGCTTACTGGCGTATTAATATTCTTTATACCAATGGTATTAAACGACGCGGCGGAATTCCTTAATAATCTTCCACAGACGATTTCACTCGAGAATTTGTGGAGTCCAATACGCGATATCGGAATGAGTTCCAATTCAACAACGGCGATAACTCACACCTTATCGGTTTCCGACTTCGTGAATAGTTTACGGATTTCGATTATTGGCACTGGGGCCGGGGCATTCCAAACTGCCAGTTTCATTTTCGGCGGTGTCCTCAGTCTTCTTCTTATAATTGTCCTATCATTCTATCTAGCAGTGCAAGAAGAAGGCGTGGGTGATTTCCTGCGGATAATTTCACCGGTTAAACACCATGAATATATTATTAACTTATGGGCTCGTTCTCAACGGAAAATCGCTCTGTGGTTGCAAGGGCAAATCATTCTCGGAATCGTGGTCGGTGTTTTGGTTTATTTGGTTCTTATGATAGTCGGTATTCCGCATGCCTTGGTACTGGCATTGTTCGCCGCGATACTCGAGATAATCCCGGTATTTGGTCCGATCATCGCGTCCGTGCCGGCGATACTGATCGCTTTCACCGACAGGGGGCTCGGGACAGGGCTTCTTCTTATGGGTCTATATCTCATCATCTATCAATTCGAAAGTCAGCTATTCTATCCGCTTGTGGTTAAGAAAATAGTGGGCATATCGCCAATCGTGGTTATCTTGGCTCTAGTTATCGGCGCGAAACTCGCCGGTATTCTCGGCGCGCTCATCGCAGTACCACTGTCCGCGGCATTCATGGAATATATTCACGATATTGAAAAATACAAGAAGGCTGAAATCGCGGAGAGGGAGACGGTGGGGAAAGGTCAGGGAGTGTAGAATTATTTTCCATAATAATATGGCTCAATAGAGCGGTAACATCTACTATTGACTTTATATAGTGAGTGTGCTAGACTATGGGGGTAAAGTTCTTTGATACAACTTGCATTGGTCATAGCCAAAAAGTGCTGATTTCTCGGCATTTTGTGGCTATGACCACTATGGCTCATGGTTCCTCCTCGGATTAGAGGAAAACTCACCGCGCAATTAAGCGCAAGGAGAAAAAGATGAGTAATAGTATCGAATTCGCAATCGCTGAAGTCCTGCCGGAAAAACTGAACGCTTTGGTCAAGAATATAATGTCGCAGACCGGGGAATCTGACCCAAACGAAGCAGTTAGGCTCGTCAATTCAGGCGAGTGGATCGTTTCCAAACCCATTTGTCGTTGGCGCGAACAAGGCGGTGTGATCTACTTCACCCTCCCGCCCACGGACGGCACGACCGGTCCCCAATGGATCAAGCGTCTCGAGAAGAAAGGCTTCCAGTTCTCGAAGTGGTCGAAGGATATCCCGAACTCTCCGGACTTCCAACCGACTACGGGTGTCGTGAACAATATTGCGGTTTTGAAGGGTGAGCTGTTCTCCGACGGCAACCGGTTCACGAAGAAAATCCGCGCCGAAGGTGACAAGCGCAAGCTGAAACACGGGAAAGACATCAGTCCCGAAATCGCCTGTCAGATCCGTGAAATGTTCACCGACGAGGAGATCAAGGAGATGGGTCTTGTTTGGATCATTGCTATGCACGAATCCATAAGTGATTCCGATGGCGATCTGCGCCTTCTCAACGCGAGTCGTAACGACGATGGTCGCTGGCTCTATGCGTACTACGGCAACCCTGACTACAGGTGGAATCGTGAGAATGGGTTCGCGTTCGTCGTCCCGCAAGCCAGTCCTCAAAACTTGGTGACTTAGGACTTGTCCTTGGCCACTTTGTACTTAGCCCTGTTCCGATTCGCTAACTAGCGAAGTCGGGATGGGGCTAAAATTTTGTTTGAAAATGAGATATACTAGGTCTTGTATGCGAAAACCTTTCTATATCACAACCACGCTTCCGTATGTGAATGCAAAACCGCATATCGGTTTTGCTATGGAACTTATTCGCGCGGATATTATCGCGCGGTCGAAAAGACTGGCTGGGTACGATATTTTTTTCAATACTGGCACAGACGAGCATGGCATCAAGGTCTATCAAAAAGCCAAACAGCTCGACCTCGAGCCGCAAATTTACGTTGATCGGATGGCGGAGAAATTCAAAGAGATTCTTCCGCTACTCGGAATTAGTCCAGATATAAATTTTATCCGCACGACAGACCCGCGCCATATTGCCGCCGCGCAGGAATTTTGGAATGTCGTGAAGAAGAACGGCTATATTTATAAGAAAAACTATTCAGTCAAATATTGCGTCGGTTGTGAACTCAATAAAACTGAATCGGAACTTGCGGATGGTAAATGCCCATTACATCCTTTGCAAGAATTGGAAATAATTGATGAGGAGAATTATTTCTTCAAATTCAGCGCGTTTCAGAAGCAACTTTTAGAGCTATACGAGAAAAATCAGAATTTTGTTATTCCAGATTCGAGGTTGAAAGAAATCAAATCTTTCATTGAACAAGGACTGGAAGATTTCAGTATTTCCAGACTTGCTTCAAAGATGCCGTGGGGTATTCCGGTTCCCGACGATTCTGACCATGTGATATATGTTTGGTTCGACGCTCTTGTCAATTATGTTTCAGTGGTCGGATGGTCGTCAGCCACGACTGTCGAGGCGGCGACAAGTGTCGACTTCACGAAGCGAACGAAGACACTTCGTCGCGCCGAGGAGGGAGTGATGTCAATTGGTGACACATTCAAGAAATGGTGGATCGAAACCGGGGGAGTCGTCCAATACTGTGGCAAAGACAATCTTCGCCAGCAGGCGGCGATATGGCAAGCCATGCTCATGGCGGCGGGTTTGACGCCTTCAAAAACGATCATTATTGACGGTTTCGTGACTGGCGAAGGCGGTATCAAGATGTCAAAGTCGCTAGGTAATACCGTGGACCCACTAGAACTTGTAAAAGAATATGGGACTGATACGCTCCGATATTATGTCGTTCGAGAATTGTCACCATTCGAAGATAGCCCATTTACTATTGACAAATTCAAAGATGCATACAATGCCCATCTGGCGAACGGTCTCGGTAATCTTGTATCGAGAATAATGAAAATGGCGACGGGGAATGAAATGAAATTCAAAAAGAATTTGGTTGGAGATATTGGTAAATCTCTAGATATTGAAGAAGTACAACGGGAATATGAAAGAGGTTTTAAAGAATACAATTTACAGCGCGCGACAAATGCCATTTGGAACCTCATTTCCAAGACCGACGCGATAGTTCAAGAGCGCGCGCCATTCAAGAAAATTAAAATTGATAAAGCCGGCGCGGAAAAAGATATAGAAGAATTATTGGCGAGATTGTATATTATCGGGACTATGCTATTACCGATAATGCCGAAAACCGCCGAACAAATCATTGATTTGGTGGAGAATAATAAAATGCCAGAGGCGCCACTTTTTGCGAGGAAGTAAAAAATTCATACTTTTTTCATTGTTTTTTTATCCTTTTTTGAGACTTTTTTTATCGAAAATTCATACTTTTTTTATCAGAATTTTATCACCTATTTGATAGAGTAAAGTGGTCTCGCGCTATTTATCAATAACAATCAACTCTTGCGCGGCAGACCGCTCCATGTTACCTTGATGTTATTAATAGAATAATCGCAATCAGTCCCCGAGCTTAGGTGAAGGGTCTCGCGCGGGAACGTTTCCAAGCGAGTCACTGGTCGCAAAATTCATGGATGACACCAAAGAAGATCGAAAATCGATCTATGAGATAGGATATCAAATTGTGGCGGGAATTCCTGAAGAAAAAGTAGGAGATGAAGCTAACATTATTCGCGGTATTGTTACTGGCTCCGGCGCTGAGGTCATTGCCGAAGAAGCTCCGCATCGCCAGCCCCTCGCTTATACAATCAGGAAAAAGACGGTATCCGGTTCTTATGACAAGTATGATCAGGCGTATTTCGGCTGGGTCAAGTTCGAAGTTGGAACCGACAAAATCGAAGTTATCACTAAAGCCGTGGAGAATCATCCATCAATTCTCCGATCATTCGCGATCGCAACCGTCAGAGAGAATACTTATCTCGGTAAACGCGCTTCGACTATTATTAACTCTTTGCCTAATAAGCCGGAACAGGTAGAGGTTAAGATTGAGAAGCGAGTAGAAAACAAAAAACCAGCGGTTCCAATGTCCATTGAAGATGTTGATAAAAGTATTGATGAAATGGTTAAAGAGGCATAATTTTAATCATTAATAATTAGAAACAAAAATATGTATCTAAATAAAGTATATCTCATAGGTAATCTAACGCGTGACCCGGAAGTGAAAGCATTGCCTTCCGGCACTAAATTGTGTCAGTTCGGTATGGCGACGAATAAAATCTATAAAGATAAAGAGGGAGTCAAGAAAGAAGCAGTTGAATATCACAATATTGTGGCATTCAATAAATTGGGTGAACTTTCCGGACAATATCTGAAGAAAGGTCAACAAGTGCTTGTCGAGGGGCGTCTTCAGACTCGTTCCTGGGATGGTCAAGATGGTCAGAAGAAATATCGTACGGAGATAATTGCCGATAATATTCAGTTTGGCATGAGACCGTTAGGTTCAAGTTCTGCAGGCCCTTCAAGTACGAATGGGGCCGTGTCTGATGCTTCAGTCAAGAATGGAGAAGCGACAGGGGCGGACGGCGGTGAAAAAATAGATTATCCGGCCGAAGAAATCAATCCTGACGATATTCCGTTCTAGTTATTAATAGTTGGTAGTTAATTATTGGTTGGGTTACGATTGAATAAAAGTATAAATTATATAAAATGAAAAAACAATGTTATTTTGACCAGCATAATATCAAGTATATTGACTACAAGGATACTGAACTCCTGAAGAGATTTATCAATCCTCACGGAAGGATGATTAGTCGCAAACGCACGGGTATTTCCGCGAAATTCCAAAGACAGCTTTCGACTGCTGTGAAGCGCGCTAGATTCATGGGACTCTTGGCGTATGTCGTGAGGTAATTGGGTGTAAAAAACAAAAAGAAGACAGGTACTATTTTATCTGCCTGCGGAACTCACTCCTTAATTTGCTAAGTAAAAGGCGAGGGAATTACTCAAGGTAAGAACCTTGAGTAATTCCAACTCGAACTCGCCTTTTACCAAGTAAATTATAGTCGTTCAGACAGTCCTCGACAGATAAAATAGTACCTGTTTTCTTTTTGTTTTTGAATCACATACGCTCGCGGTATTCGCCGGTTTCGGTGTTTATTTTCAGAATATCGCCTTCATTCACGAAGAGAGGGACGCTCCCGAGTTCTATCATTTCTTTAATGCGTTCTTGTAGCCTAGATCTCAAGCCGT
>CAYHQT010000015.1:0-11063 GCA_964358975.1 uncultured Candidatus Saccharibacteria bacterium
GGAGGAGCGAAGCGACGAGCGAGGGAGAGCTCCTCCCGCCAGAAGTGGCGGGGCGACCGCATCCGAATGAATCGGATGCAAACCAACAATCGCGTAAACGCCACTCTCATATTTCTCCGCGAGCTCAACTGCCAACTTCGAAGTCTCGTACTGCGAACCAACATTGATCATAGCCGTGCCGCTTTTCAGCGTACGAGCAATAACCTCATCCCGGTCCGCGGCAAAAGCGGCAAAGTTCACATGAGCGTGAATATCTATGCGCTTATACATAATTTTTTCACACCCTCCATCACAAAATTCGCAAACATTTTGAAATCATTGTCCGCTAGCGACGTATTCGAATCATTCATGGTATATAGCGGCTTGCCGAAAAAGATGGCAAAATGCCTTTTGCGAGTGAAAAATCCCTTGAGAGTCAGGTGGAAATTGCCTTCGAAGCGCACCGGCACGATAGCCGCGCGCGTGGCATAGGAGAGATAAGCGACTCCGCCTTTGGCTTCTTTGATAGCGCCATCTAGTGTTCGTTTGCCTTCGGGGAAAATACTAACGCTACCTCCACCATTGATAATTTCGATATGGTTCGCCAGGGATTTCGCGTAATCATGAAGCCCGACATGGACGGGATAAGACCCCCATGCTTTGAAAAAGGTTCCGCCGTAAAACATTTGCCTCCAACCGGAATTTTTGTAAAAAGATTTTTCTCTGGAAACATAGAATATCGGCGAAAAGCGAGAGAAAAAAGGCAGTGACGCCGGTATCAAGAAGACATCAGTCTCGCTCGAATGATTGCTGGCGAATATAATTGGGCCTTTTATGTTCCGTAGATTCTCCAGGCCATGAATGTGAAGCCGGCCAAAAAACTTCAAGATGAATCTAGTAGGTATCCAGATTATTTTCTGTAAAATTAGAGGAATAATGAAATATAGTTTCACAGTAAAATCATATCACACATTACGCGATATTCTGGATTTAACTTTACACATTATTATGCTTTGATACCTACAACTTATTGACCTCTTCGAATGAAATCTTCCTTTCGAATGCCTTTATCATCGCGTCTTCCTTCATGGAAAGCACGCCTTTGGAACGCAAGATCTTCGTGATGTCCAATTCCGTGGCGCTTTTCAAGACAATTTGTTCTATCTCTTTGTCCATGGCGAACATTTCGAAAACGGCCATGCGTCCACGCGTGCCTTTCGGACATTCAGATGTTGGTTTAATCTTCAAGACTTTATTGGAAAAAGGTATCTCTTTTTTGAATTTTTCCGGCAAATCGGCAAACTGATGGTCTATAATCGCCTTGATACTACCTTCGACCGAGATTTCTTCACCGCCGACTATCGTGCTTACTAGGCGCTGTGCCACCGAAAGTATGAGAGTAGGCGCTATCAGAAATGGGTCAACGCCCATATCGATAAGGCGCGGGATGGCGCCGGCGGCGGTATTTGTGTGCAAAGTCGAGAAGACCATATGACCCGTCAAGGCCGCTTGTATGGCAAGTTGCGCTGTCTCCTTGTCGCGAATCTCACCGACCATAATAATATCAGGGTCTTGACGCAAAGCTGTGCGCAATCCGGTGCTAAAATCATATCCAATTTCCGGATGAACTTGCGACTGACTAACGCCTTCAATTTGATATTCGACTGGGTCTTCGAGAGATAAAACATTGTAACTTTCGCGGTCTATTTCATTCAAAACCGAATAGAGCGTCGTCGACTTTCCCGACCCCGTTGGGCCAGTGATAAGTATAAGTCCGAACGGCTTCGCGGTGGCTTCGCGAAAAAGCGCTAGATTTGATTTCGTGAGCCCGATATCATCGAGTGAACGGATGCCTTTCGCTTGATCCAGAATACGCATCACGACCTTCTCCCCGTAATAAGCCGGGAAAGTCGAGACACGAAAGTCAATTCTCTTGCCGTCGATCCTCGCCGAAAAACGACCGTCCTGCGGTTTTCTCTTCTCGTCGAGACGCATATTCGAAAGCACCTTGATGCGCGCCACCACCGCCGAATGGACTTGGGATGGCAATACCAAACTCGTATTCAATATGCCGTCAACGCGATAGCGCACGCGCACTGTCTCGCGCATATGCTCAATATGCACATCGGAAGCATTGCCCTCGACGGCATATCGGACAATGGTCGCGACGATCTTGATGACCGGCGCGTCTTCGACAATGAGCGCTTCACCTTCGGTCATGGACTGTTTGTCCCCATCCTTTGACTTTTTCACCGATTCGACTTCCGCGGACAATTCTGAATCCAATTCTGAAAGAGCCTTCGATACTTCCCCGGTAATGCCTTTATACGCCTCCAGCGCCTTTTTATAATCTTCAAGTGTGATCAGGAAAATCTTATAAGGGATATTATTTTTGGACGCCAAGAAATTCAAGGCGTCGCGGGCTTCCATATTATCGGGGTCAACGATGCCGACTTCGAGAACTCCCTCTTTCATCCCTATCGGAACGAAGTGATAATACACCGATGATTCTTCCGGAATGTAGTCGAGAACATCGAAGGGTATGGAGGCGTCGCTAATCTTTCTAATCGGCATATTCAATAATTCTCCGCGAGCCACGAGAACATCTTCCGATTTGACTCCATGCGCGATTAATACTTCATCCAGGGGAACACCACGCGATGCCTGCTTGTTCACATCGTTAAGATTGTCTTTCGATATTAATTTCTTATCGAGAAGAATGTCGATAATACTCATGTTTGAATTATAAGACTAGAGCGGGAAAGAGTCACTGCTGTTTTTGGGCGTATCCCGGAATCGGCGCGAATGGATTGTCACGGCCGACGCCTTCTGGCGGAATATTCACGCTAAAATCTTGAAGTGATTTATAAACGGCGCTATCGAAAATAGTCGGATCAATCCGTAGTGACTGTATTTGACCGAGCAAATTCAAGACCTGTGAACCTATCATCTCATTGTTCGGTCCAGTTTCCAACAAAGTCGAATTCGATGTGTCGACCGGCGTACTGAAGAATATGAAATAAGCCAAAGCCGAGACGGCTATAATACCGCCTATCCAATACCAGGTTTGCAATGTTGGGGGATGAGTAGAATTCATATAATTATTGTTGACGCAACCAATAAGTAGAAAGTTGTACGCCGAAATCATAAGTTCCAGTATCACTTACCGCGACAGTCAAGCGGTTGAGGTCCATTATGCGCAGATTCGACTCTATATCACGCATAAACTCTATGAATTGCTGATATGGCGCGCTGACGCTAAATGTAATACTTACGGTATCCAATGTTGGAGTTGGGATATTGTCAATACTTGTCGTATTATTCGTCACTGGAAATGACGATGAAGTCGATGACTTTTGCCCGCCTTCCGCCTTGCCGGAAGAGGCCATGGAAGCTTTGACGCCCTTCAATACTACTCCACGAAGTTTGGCCATACTATTCAAGTCTATAACTAGACGAATATTATCAGTGGTATTCGGCACCATCTTGTCGAGCCGGTCACGGTTTTCGGCCGAAAGCGAATTGTAATCTTTCAAGACCTGGTCGCGCACCTTGATAAGGTTGTCGGCGTTCTGTATCGCTTGGGAATATTGATTGTTCACTTCGCGCACGATATTCACCTCGTCTATTTTCGCTCGCGTGAAAGTCAGATATATGCCGACCGCTATAACTATGAGAATTGTGGCGATAATATTTTTATTCATGTTTGTTACTGTGAACCACCATTAGGAGATGATGTCGCGACGGGATTCGCGATACCGTTCGCGTAAGACAAAGTCGAAGAGTCTATCGAGGCGGAAAGGCTGAACGAGACCATCCCGCTGGTTTCTAGAGTTGGGTCCGATAAAATTGGATTCTTGACTATTTTACGCAAACTATACTGCTCGAGTTGACCGAGCACATCCGATTGGAAAGCCACGGCACTTAGGTCCGCGCCAACACCCGTCAGAGAAATATTTATATCATTTGACCCCGCGTTGGGAGCACTGAGCTCCATACTGCTGAAACGCACCCGTTCAGCCGTTAGACGCGATATGATAGAGAAAATATTGGATAGGGCGAGATGGTTCGCCATCAATTTTCTGGCAGTATCAATTTTAACATTCACGCGTTTCAAATCTTCTATGAGACTGGTGTTAAATTGCTTTTGCCTGCCCTCCAATTGCTGTTTCAGATTTTCTTGATTGGAAAGCGTGACACTTTTCCAAGCGTATACGCCACCGGCCATGCCGAGCGAAACGATAAATAGCAAAAGTCCAATGCTGAAGAAAATGCTTACGGTAGCATGCGACCTTTGTTTTGGCGCAAAATTACTCACGGCTCCCCCAATGGTCGCAATAGGTTTCTTGGGTATGAAAGAAGTTTGAAATTTCGTTTCCATATTCTATAGTTCCCTTAATTATAGCAATAAAACAAATGTTTATGACTGTGTATAACATCTACCCCATCTCCGAAAGCGCTCGGAGTGACGCGCCAATCGCGACCGCGAATTCCGGTCCAGCTTGAGCGAATTCTTCGGCAAGAAACGCCGGCGTTTCGAGTTTGCTGAATGGGTCGGCATACACGACTTCGGTTTGGAAACTGATTTTCGCTATATCCGTAAAGCCTTTCAAGAGAGCGCCACCGCCGGTCAATATCACCCGGCTTATATTCTTGGAAGATTTTTTCTGATAATTGAGAAGTGTCGCGTTGGATTCATAGAAAATATAATCCAGATTGATGGTAACGATCTCCGTCAATTCTTTGTATTCCGGACCACCTTTGAGCCCATAGATGCGCTTCATACTCTCGGCTTCGCTGATAGGGACTGAAAGCGCTTTCGAAAGCGCTAGGGTTATATCCTGGCTCCCTTTATTGATAATGTGGGAAGACCGGAGCACGCCCCTTTCCACAATGTATAGTTTCGTGGCTCGCGCGCCAAAATCTATGATCATATTCGTGCCAACACCCTGGTCTGTGACGGCGCGAATGGCGCTGAATATTTCGATTTCGTAAAAACTTGGCGTGAGCCCCGTTCCGGCCATAATGCTTTGATACTGATTTATATATTCATTGTGAATAGCGACAACTAGCACATCTTTGCCCTGTTTGTCCGTCTTTGTCGCTTCATCTTCCGTCACATACGATTCTTCCCGGGGAATTATCGAATAATCGAGCATCACTTCATCGAGTGGCACAGGAATATATTTTCTGGCTTCAAGGGCCACCACATCGGCTATTTGTTTGTCGGCAACCGGCGGAAGGGTGATGAATGAAATAAGGCTTGAAGATAGGGGTAAGACTGCCCCGCAGGATATGGTCGAGGTCTTGGCTTCGCGCATTATGTCTTTCATCGCCTCCACGGTCTTTTCGATCGGCAGATTCGTGGCTCGGCCGATCTCCACTCCGGCATAGGGGCCCAGAGCTAATTCTCCATAAGTTTCGAGTACGGCTCGACCGCGCTTCTTCTTGATTTGGACTACCTTAATAGCGGAAGAACCGATATCTATGCCGAGGACGCTATTTTCCTTCTTGAAGAGAGATGACCAAAATGACATGCTAGTATTATAGCATGCCGATATTCAAAATTGTCTATAATACTATACTGGATGCCCTGTTTCCGCGGTCAGAAGCGGAATTGGAATCACTCGCGTATCAGCCGAAAGAGGCGTGGTTGAAATTACCGCGCGCGCCCGAACCGCCTTTGAAAGCCGCTTTTTCCATTTTTGCCTATAAGGATGAACGAGTTTCGAAGCTTGTTTGGAATATTAAATACAAGAAATCCGCGCGCGCGGCGACGATTGGCGGGTACGCGCTTTATAGACAATTCATCGAATTTACGAAGGGCGCACACAATATCACCGTAATTCCGATTCCAATTACGCAAAAACGCAGGAATGAACGAGGGTATAATCAATGTGAACTGTTAGTTGATGAAATGAAACGACTAGATATTGATGATAAATTCACTATTTGCAAAGATTTACTCGAACGCGCGCATCATTTACCGCGGCAAACGTTGAAAAATCGCGAAGACCGTTTGGAGAGCATAAAGGGTATTTTCGCGGTGAATGAGGAAGTGATGGCACGAATTATGAAAAATACCACCGTAGTAGTAATTGACGATGTTATTACAACCGGCAGTACCATGGAGGAAGCAATGGAAACTTTGAAAAATGCCGGGTTCAAAGATGTGTTCGGGCTTTCGCTGGCACATTGATATGCGGGAGTCACCCACAGAAACATTCTTTTTTCCATGTCCGAGTATTTATTTCGCGCGACGAACGACTATCATTTCCACTCCGATGTACATCGGAGTGGAAATGAAGGAGTGAGGAGAGAACAAATTCAAGAGTTAAGACAAACCTTAGGAACGCGAAATACGGAAGACTTGGAAAAAGAATGTTTCTGTGGGGGGCGATGGTTCGCAAAATTACAAAATAATTTTAACGAACCTCCTTTTCCCGATTTTCAAAATAGTAGTTTCCGTCGGCGCAAAATTCACATTTGTAATTTTCTCATCTTTTTCATTACGAACCGCGCCGTCATTTACAAGCCGGCGCCATTCGGTTTTTGATGGAACAATTCCCGCTTTTATGAGCAATTCCACCAAGGATTCGCCACCTTTTGAGAATTTTATTCCTTGAACATCCTCCGGCACGCCCCCCTTTGAAAAAGTTGAATCGAACGATGTTTCGGCGATTTTCGCGGCGTCTTCGCCGCGCAATCGCTTTACAATATCGGAAGCTACACGCGCCTTCGCTTCTCTCGGACCCAAATCAATAATTGAATCCTTTTCATTCATCGGAATCCGCGTGCAATTCAAGAATAGTGGTTCTATCATCGGGTCCGGCAAAGACATAATGGAGCCGAATAAATCATTAGGGAGCTGATTAATAAATACGCCTGTGCCATTACTCTTCGACATAAGCTCACCCGTTTTCGGATTGGCTATCAAATTTAAAGCAATGACGAATTTATCTTTATTCTTCAGACGTTTAAGAAGCGTGCGACCAGCGAGGGCGTTGAATATTTGGTCAGTGCCGCAGACTTCGGCGTCAACATTCATGACCACGCTATCATAACCTTGCATGAGCGGATACATGAATTCATGGAGATGAATTGGGGTATTTTCCTTCAGGCGTTTGGAAAACATATCGCGTTCGAGCATTTGTTGGACAGTGAAATTCGAAGCGAGATTCACGACATCAGTGAAAGTAAGTTTGGAAAGCCATTCGGAATTGTACATGACTTTGGCTGGATTTTCGGAATCATTGAAATCAATAAGAGGCCGAACTTGTTCCATCCAGCTGGCAACATTGTTTTTCACTTCTTCAGGAGTAAGTTGTTTGCGCGCGGCGTTTCTGTCACTTGGATCGCCTATCCGCGCCGTGAAATCTCCAAACAAAATAACGATTTCATGGCCGAGCCGACGGAGTTCTTCCATAAACATAATGCTTTTCGCGTGGCCGAGATGGAGTGCTGTGAATGTTGGATCAAAACCCATGTACATTTTCAGTCTTTCGCCTGTCAGCAATCTTTCCGTCAATTCTTCCTTCGACGGCAAAACTTCCACGACCGTGCCGCGCGCGAAGATTTCTTCTATTCTCTTTTTGTCAGTAATCATTTTCATATTGGAAGGCCTTCCTTAGACCTAATAATAAGCCATCCCTCAATCACAGAAAGTAAATTACCTCTGCATTCCTCTAGAGTTTTGCCAACCGCCCAAACTCCGCGCAATTCTTTTATTTCAGCGTAAAAACGCTTGCCACCATCGATCATTTCATAGACAGCTTTGTTCAAATAATTTGAAAGATATGTTTGTATCATACCCCAATCGTAACATAAGAAGAACTAAAAAATCAATTTTATCATGTCGTCGTATTAGTTGGAGTGCTATTAGTTTCCGAAGGGAGCGATACCGTGTCTTTCTTATGCCATTTCTTCACAATGAAAATCAAATAAATAAGTTCCAGAATCCCCGCGGTGTTGATTATTAAGAGAGCAATAAACCACCATTTTTCATCGCGCTTGGCGGCATACCAGAGCGAATAACCTTTCAAGGCAATAACGGTGGCGACAAATACCAGAACTAGAACAATACCCAAACCACCGATGCCCATCATCCACCACGGAGTAACTCCCCATGTTTGATTGTAAGAAAATGAATTCATCATAATAATTGATTGTTATTGATTAACATAACCGTATTCTAGCACAGAAATGTTGTATTTTGCGAAATTGAAAGAGGTTATCTCGGCATTTTATGGGGTACAGAACTTGGCGGAGACGGTGGGATGAAGTTGGAACTTTTCTTGCCTTGAATATAGCTCAAATTTAGGCAAAAGAAAACCGCTCAACAAAAGCCAAGCGGCCTTCGTGAGCGGTGTAAGTAACGGTGTCGTGTTAAGAACGACGAATGAACCAAAGAACGAAACCGGCGTAGATGAGGACTGGACATAGGACAGTCGCCAAGGCGATCCACCAGTGAGAAGTGAATATGCAGTATCCTGCAACACTCACCATTAGCACCAATACCGGGAGGTAAACAAACTTCTGAAGCAGGCGATCTTTTCGTTCCACCTCTTTGTGTCGTGCATCCCAATATACCTTTTCTTCAGCCCTCTTCCGATCTTCTTCAATCTTTGGATTCGGTTTGAAAACCGTACACCCATCGATCCAAGGCCTGAAGTCTCTGCTGGTAGCTTCCACTTCGGCATCATCGCCTTTGTGATCAACAACCGCAACTTTGATGACGATACCGCCTTGAGTAAGCTTCTCCAGCAATCTTACAGATGGTTCGGTATGTATGTACTCAAACCTCCTAAATACTGCGGGATGATTCTCTCCATGCGGGCCTTCCATCCCAATCTCTTTCGCGATGCCGTTTAGTTTCCTATACAGAACCGCGAATGGGCTGTTATCGTCATCCGCCGGTAAACCTCCAAAGAGGCTATAGGCACTCCATGGGTTACCTTTCTCTCGTTCAGGACCATAAAGGGTTAGGAAAGCATGACCCTTATATGTCTGACTGATGCTGGCCTCGGTTCCGTCGAGAGTGATCGAAATCCAAAGTCCTTTATTCAGGATCATATTTCCTCCATAGCGCAAGATAGTATTGTTTGAGGACACCTTGCAAAACCCTAGCCTTACGGCGAAATCAAAGAACTACTAGAGTAGTGTACCATACCTCTGTACATATTGCAAGTATCGAGAAAATCGAGTGTTTTTGTCACATTTTCTCTCCAACTTTGATACGTTCTAATAGTGATACAGCTTCTTCATGTAGCCCTGATTCATCAAACAATCTACTACTTGCCGCATCGCATGTTTCCGTAAGATCTTCAATTGCCACTGATGTAAAGCCGGCTCTGTAGTAAACAGTTGCCCGCTTTATCGCCCATTTGATGCTAGCAACGGCTGCTGCTTCAGAACCTTCAGATTCGTATATTCTGTCAATTTCCTCCTGCGCTTGATCAAGCCATTTCTCAAAAGTTGCCTGCGATTCAGGACGTGCATCTTTATTTTGCAAAGCTTCAATGGCTTGTTCGTCAGTAATCCTGATTGATTCTGGTGATGGAAATGATTCATTCATAGTAATATGAAAATAGTATTATTTTTTTAATTCTTCATCCAAAGTTTTTCCAACATCACTAGTCTTACTTTTTGTGCATATTCTTGGGCAGGAACAAGTTTTTTAGAAAAATCTATTTTTGCCCATTCGTCTTTCGACAACCTGTTATGATCAAAAAGATGGTGATGTACCGGACATAGATAAATATAATTCTCATCTGCATTTGGTCCGCCGTCCGAATGTGGGATTATATGACAATAGTGAGTTATCCTACTTTCGCCACATATTTCACACGCCCTATATGCTGAATTCAATAAGTAATTGCACAACCTTGACTTTTAGTAAGCTTTAGATATATACTTTCATCATTGGATCGGGGTGTCCCCGGTCGGTAAGAGGTCCCGCAAGGGACTTTTTACGTTCTATCCACGGGAATTTGGTATTATACCATTATGGAAAAACCTTTAATCCATAACCATCCACTTTTCCATTAGTTCCCTTTCTCAGTTTACCCTCAATAACTTTAAACGGAATATATGGTTCTTCAGAATTTAAAACATGTCGAGCGATTGGATATGCACATAGATCAGCAATCTGGAGACCAATGTCATTATCTTTTTTCAATTTCATATTAAACTCAACAATACGCTGTTTAAAATGATCTGAACTGACATGATATGTTCCCTTATCAATCACACTATTATAGTGCGCGAGTAATTGCGCATCTTCTTTCTTACCTCGTTTTTCTATATTGATCGATATTGTCGAAGTATGGATCTTTTCATCAGTACAAAAAATTAATCTCTCGAGAATATATGATAGGCAGATTGTATACGGATTTTGAGCAACATTTCCATACTTTTCAATATATTTCTTTTTATCAATTGCCACTGCTATGATTGTAAACTCGGCACTGTTGATTAGTTTATTGAGCTTTTCATAAAAATTCCTTTTCAATTCTAGATCAAAAAGTATTTGAAACGAACCTTCGCACTTCCTTATATCACGGGAATGTAAAAATACTTCTGTAGTTTTAAAAAACTCATTTTTGAATCTATTGATTTCGCTAACAATATTACTATATTCAGTTTCCTCAAAAAGACAACCTGCCAGCAAAAATATTGGAAATTTTTCATCAATAAAGCCTAAACCGTGATCACCAGTTTCATCTAAAAAGAAATTAAATTTTTTGATTTGGTCGACCATGAAATTTTCAATTATATAATATTCTATCATAAATCAATTTGTTTGATATCAATAGTGACCCACCGCCAGCCCCAAAAATCGCCAGAACGAGGCACGGCCAAAACAAATAGTGAGGGCGGACGGAGTCCTTCCCCCACACCCCAGTCCTCCATCCTCTCCAATTTTTTGTGATTTCAAAGAAATCAGTGTCGCGGAGCTGAAACAGTTTGCAACTGTTTCAAACCGCATTTCATTCAAGAAAAAAATCATTCAGGACTTTCAGCTAAAAAAGTTCGAACTTCCGCATTGCCGACCGCACTTTGTTTTTGGATTTCAAAAATGCCTT
>CAYHQT010000016.1:0-10294 GCA_964358975.1 uncultured Candidatus Saccharibacteria bacterium
AGCGAAGCGGCAGGAGGGAAACACTTCGTCGCGCCGAGGAGGGAGAAACTTCGCCGGCCAATTACGCGTCTACCAAAATCTCCATTCAGCGTTACAAAGGTCTCGGTGAAATGAATTCCGATGAATTATGGGAAACAACTATGGACCCAGCCCGTCGTATTCTGAAGAAGGTAAATGTCGAAGACGCCCAAGAAGCCGATAAAGTATTCGACATGCTCATGGGTGACGATGTGCCGGCGAGGAAATCGTTCATACAATCGAACGCGAAACTGGCAACTCTGGATATTTGATTTCAAATAGCATACAATCATCATCACTACTAATCTCCATAAATTATGAAGAAGAACAAAAGAAAAGTCTCAAAAGTTCGCGCGAATATTCATCGTCATACTCAAAAGGGTAAGGTATCTCGGGTAAGAAATACGGAGAAAAAGCCGAAGTCAAATTCGCATCGTCCTAAAGTTACCGCGCCAAAGACGAAAGCCGAAAAAGACAAGGATTTCGAGACAAAAGCGATTAAGCTCATAAATAAAGGGAGAGATAGGGGTTTTGTGACTTATGATGAGATTTTGAAAGAATTTCCGCAGATTGAAAATAACATAATATTTCTTGACCAGCTCTATAGCAAGTTTGCTACCGCCGGAGTTGATGTTTTGGAAGGTGGCGGACTATTGGAGATTGAAGGGTTGAAGGAGAAGAAACAACCTCCACATTTATCGAGAACAGGCAGTCCCGATGCGGCTTATGATTCCATCCAGATGTATTTGAAAGAAATTGGACAATATCCGCTTATCAACGCCGCCCAAGAGAAGGAGCTGGCGAGAAGAATCTTGACTGGTGATAATGAAGCCAGGGGACTTCTAGCGAAAGCGAATTTGCGACTAGTTGTTTCAATCGCCAAGAAATATGTCGGCAGAAGTCCAGATCTGACTCTACTGGACCTTATTCAAGAAGGTAATCTCGGACTTTTTCGCGCGGTTGATAAGTTTGATTGGACAAAGGGTTACAAGTTTTCGACCTACGCGACCTGGTGGATTCGCCAAGCTATAACTCGCGCTTTGGCGGACCAGTCGAGGACGATTCGCGTACCGGTGCATATGGTGGAGACGATCGCGAAATATAAACAGGTTGTTCGTCGCCTTATGAATGATTTAGGGCGCGAGCCGTTGCCCGAAGAAATCGCCACGGAAATGGGTTTGGATGTCGAGAAGATTTATCATATTGAGAAGATCGAGCAAGTTGTTTTGTCGCTGGAAAATCCGGTCGGCGATGATGATGACGGTAAGTCCACTCTCGGAGATTTCATTCCCGATGATAAGATTCTTTCGCCGGAACAAGAATCTTCGCGCCGCATTCTTCGCGATCAGGTGAATACTATTTTGAATGATTTAACGGAAAAGGAGAGGAAGATTTTGGAGATGAGACATGGTCTCATGGACGGTATCACTCATACCCTCGAAGAAGTTGGGCGGGAATTTGGCGTTACTCGCGAGCGCATTCGCCAGATTGAGGCGAAGGCGCATGAGAAGATACGGGAACATGAACAGGCAAATCGGCTGAGGAATTATTGATTTCTTATTATTCCGTCTAGCGAGCGGTGTCGTGACTGCCGTTAGGCAGACATGATCCGTAAGGGGATATTCATTTTTCACAGCTAATTTTAAGAAGCTCGGCAAGAACTCCCCGCCTTCCAGATGGGAATGAAACGGGTTTAGAGTTTTCAAAAAAAGATATTCCATGTTATAGTCGCAAATACTATGAGTATTTTCTCCCCGAAGCTTGGTATTGACCTCGGTACCGCGAACACTCTCGTTTTTGTGCCGGGAAAGGGAATAGTCTTGAATGAACCGTCCGTGGTCGCTATTTCGGAAGTGGACAAAAGAGTCATAGCCGTGGGTAACGAAGCCAAAGAGATGGTTGGTAGAACGCCTGATACTATTATTGCCTACCGCCCCATGAGAGATGGCGTCATCGCGGACTATCGTATTACCGAGGCGATGCTTCGATATTTCATCGACAAAGCTCTGGGCAAGTTCAGTATTTTCAAACCCGATGTCATGGTCTCCGTTCCGGCCGCTATCACTTCGACCGAACGCCGCGCGGTTATCGAAGCTACCGTGCGCGCTGGCGCCAGACACGCGTATGTGGTCAAGGAGCCGATCCTGGCGGCCATCGGCGCCGGCATTCCCATTCAAGAAGCGCGAGGACATATGGTTGTTGATGTCGGTGGAGGTACGACTGATGTGGCGGTCATTTCTCTTGGCGGAATCGTTTCATCAACTTCAGTCAAATGCGCGGGGAATAAGATTGACGCCGCCATCGCGGACTATGTGAAAAAGACTTTCAATTTGGCCATCGGCGACCATATGGCTGAAAATATCAAGATCAATATTGGCTCGGCTATTCCACTCGAACAAGAGCTTGTGATGACGGTCAAAGGCCGCGATTTTGTCACAGGCCTACCGCGCTCGACGGAAATCAAAACGAATGAAATCGTCAAAGCTATCACTATGCCGCTTCGCGATATGGTGAAAGCCATCAAAGATGTTCTTCAGGAAACTCCGCCAGAACTTGCCTCCGACATTATTGACCAAGGTATAATATTGACCGGCGGTTCGGCTCTTCTGCGCAATTTGTCGGAATTGGTATTCCGTCGCACAGGCGTGAAGGCGCAAATTGCCGAAGAGCCGCTACTTTGCGTGGTCAAGGGAACGGGGATCGCTCTCGAACATTTGGATGCCTATAAGAGGACGATGATGACGAAGAGGTAGTATTTACTTTACTTTTGACTATTATTTTATACTACATTTTTTTGTCGCATCTGTTAATTTGTGTTGGAAAGTGCTAGATTTATCCTAATTATGAGACTTACGGATAACGAAAAACGAGATGCTATTAAATTTCTAGAAGCCGGAAAACCGCTCCCTGAAAAGTATCGTTTTTTGTTGTTCGATGATGATAGAGAAGTTGAGCTTCTCTGGAATGGGAAGACGAATGAAGTGACGAATGTTGTCCTACCCTTTCAAGTTATTGAACAAATAGATGAGCCGAGAAGTGATGAAAAGTTTGGTAATCAGGATACGCTTTTTGATACTTCTGGAAGGCAGATAACCGGTTGGACGAATAAACTCATATGGGGAGATAATAAGCTCATTCTCTCGTCGCTCAAGAATGGTCCGATGCGTAAGGAGATAGAGGCTCAAGGAGGCTTGAAATTGATCTACATCGATCCGCCATTTGATGTTGGTGCAGATTTTTCTATGGATATCAAGATTGGTGATGGTGAAGACGAGGAAAGATTCACCAAGAAGCCGTCAGTTATAGAAGAAATCGCCTATCGCGATACTTGGGGTAAAGGCGCCGATAGTTTCATCGCCATGATTTATGAACGGTTAAAATTAATGCATGATTTATTGGCGGAGGATGGGAGTATTTATGTGCATTGTGATACTAGAGTGAACAGTTTTATCAGAATGGTGATGGATGAAATCTTTGGAGACAGTAATTTTAGAAATGAAATAATTTGGTGCTACAAATCTGGAGGTGCAGGAAGTACTGTATTTGCAAAAAAACATGATACGATCTTATGCTATGGCAAATCAGATTCCCCCATTTTCAATGTCCAAAAAGAGAAATCATATATGAAACCATGGTCAGGAAAGAATCCGGCTCAGACGTATTATAACGATGAATTCGGTTCGTACACATTAGTCAATACAAAAGACTGGTGGCAAGATATTGGGATGCTTTCTACTGATGCATATGAACGTGTTGATTATCCAACTCAAAAACCTGAGGAATTACTAGCTAGAATAATTAAAGCTTCTTCAAACGAGGATGATATAGTCGCAGATTTCTTCTGCGGTTCTGGTACAACATTGGCGGTTGCGGAGAAACTGGGAAGAAAATGGATTGGTTCTGATTTGGGGAAATTTGGCATTCATACAAGCAGGAAAAGACTGATTGGGGTGCAGAGAGAAATGAAGAAAGAAAGCAAGGATTTTAGAGCTTTTGAGATTTTGAATGTGGGGAAGTATGAGAGGGAACATTATGTGAAAACGAATAATGATTTGAGGGAAGACGAGAAGATGAAAATGCAGGAAAAGAAGGAAAAAGAATTCATTAGTCTTATTTTGACTGCTTATAAAGCAGAACCCGTAGTATCTTATGACACCTTCGTTGGAAAAAAGAGGGATAGACTTGTCGCTATTGGTCCCGTTAATTTTCCAGTATCATCGCAATTTGTTAATAAAATTCTAGAAGAATGTGTTATAAATAAAATTACCAAGGTAGATATATTAGGTTTTGACTATGAAATGGGTTTGGATACATCGAAGGCTCATGAATATGGTATTGATGTTCAATTGAAGGTAATTCCGAGGGAAGTTTTTGATAAAAAGGCGGTTGAGAAAGGACAAGTAAAGTTCTATGATGTGGCATTTATTGATGCAGAGGTGGTCAAAAAAGGTTATGGAAAGATGGTGGAAGTTATAGTTAAGTTGACTGATTTCTCAGTATTTTATAATCAGGATGATTCTGGCGAGATTATTGAAGCATTAAGGCCTGGGGGTACCAAGGTAGTTGTGGAGAACGGACAGGTGATAAAGATGATGAAAGATAAAGTGACTGGAGAAGTTATAAAAGAAGTTTTGACCAAGAAATGGAGCGATTGGATAGATTATTGGGCGGTTGATTTTGATTTTTCCGACAGGAAAGAGATTATCAAAGTAATGGAGAATGGCGAAGAAAAAGAAACATGGACAGGGGATTATATATTCGACAACGAATGGCAGAGCTTTCGCACTAAGAAAGACAGGAATCTGGAGCTCGTTTCGGCGCCCCGAGAATTACCAAAGGGAGCATATAAGGTGGCGGTAAAGGTCGTGGATATTTTCGGGAATGATACGACAAAGGTGATAGAGGTAAAAATATAAGATTATGCATACAACAAAAGAAAAATTTATGATGTTCAAATGTTCGACCTGCAAAACAGCTAGGGATGTTTGGTATGACACAAAAGGTGACTATTGTGATGAGGATTTATATCATTGCTGGAAATGCAGTCGTTACTTCATGGTATCTGCAATCTGCGATAAATGCGATAACTCGCACAGCAGGTCATATGGATGTAACAATAGAGGTTGTGATTGCATGGAATATCACTATAATCATGAAGAAGAGGAAATTGAGAGAGATTTTGAGGTGTTTAATAAAGTCAAGGATGTGATCGTACGAACATTATAATTTTTTCACTTTACTTTTATAACTGTGGATAAGTCAAAATACCCTTATTTAGCAACATAAATAATAGTTATAGAAGGTTTTTAAAAGCCTATAATATAGAAAATATGCAAATCAACTGGCAACAATTTGGACTTAGGAATAATCCATACGACACACTTCCACTTATTGAAGGTGGGGACATTGCTATTGAAGATGCATTTGTCGGAAGAAGCCAAGAGCGACAACTCCTAAAGGATATATTTGAATCTGAGAATCGGGTTTGTCTCACAATATGTGGCGATACTGGCGTAGGTAAGACTAGTTTAGCTAATTTCCATAAATATATGTGGAAGTATCGCACACAGAAACTATTATTCTCGTTTAGGCGCGAAATCGAAGCTTGCGATGATCTATTGAACAAGAAAAACTTTATTATAGAGATTCTCAGCTCAGTTTTGCGGGAGATTAAATTGTTAAATTCTGATTTGCTGAAAAATGAATTACTCACAAGAATTCAATCGTTAGTTGACATAAGCCAGGCTATGAATATATCAGGCGGTGTTTCAGCAGGTTTTTCTGGGTATAGTGGTGGTATAGACTTTGGTAGGGGTAAGAGTATTTCTCAGCCGATTCAATTTTCAACTTCTGCACTGGAGAAATATTTCCAAAATATTGTTGAATTCATCAAAAACAACAAAATTGGTGGAAATACATACTCAGGACTTATTATCCATGTTAATAACTTCGATGTAGTTTTATCAAATAAGAACAAATCTGTCAGTGTTATAGATTTTTTCAACGAGATTAGAGATACATTACAAACAAAAGACACATTTTTCCTATTTCTTGGACCAAGGAACTTCTTCAAAGATATTATTACGGCAAAGCAGAGAGTAAAGAGTATTTTCTATCAAACCCCGCTTACACTGAGTCCGTTGAGTAAATCAGAAGTTGTTGAAGCATTTGACGAGAGGATGAAGTTGTTGAAATCGAAGGGTGTCGAGGATTTTGTAAAACCAATAGATGACGAAGTTGTTTATCTTTTGCACGATCTTTATGATGGAGATATACGATCAATCATGTCTGCTATAAGAGATATTTTAGGATATTATTCTGAAAAAATTACTAATCCATTGTCGGTGAATGAAGCCAAGATCCTTCTTGGCAGAGAACGGATGGCAAAGATCGAAATTGCCGGAAAACTAACTAAAGGGCAAAAAAATATCTTGAAATTCCTTGTAGAAAGTGGCAGGCAGATGAGCCTTTCCGAAGCTTCGAAGCTACTGAAAAGGCCAGTACCGAATATTTCTCAGCATTATTTTAAACCGCTTAGAGAAATGGGAATCATCGAAAAGAAAGAAAAAACTGGTAGGTCGATTCTGTGGGGTCTTACTAAAGATTATGAACCATTAAAGTGGTTTTATGAATCACAAAAAGAGGTGATTAAGGTTATCGAAAACGCGACGAATAAGGAATCGACGTTATTTGATTCAATGATATGAAGTATTTATATTTATGTACATTAGTTATAAAAAGTGAAAAATATGGCTAAAAATAAGGGTGTGAATAAGTTATAAACAAGTTATAAAATAATTATAAATATGGCCCTACATCCAGATTTTCCAAAAGACCCATATGTGATACTTGACCCGAATATTCGGTGGTTTCCGGCCGATGAGGATTTGAGAGAAAGTGGGTTTGATAAACTTATTCCACCTCTTGTGGCTGTTTTGCGTGAGAAGGTAAAGGAATGGCGAGATAATAGTTATGATGGAGCTAGTGATACTTCTAAAGCACTTTTGAACTATTGGTTCAAAGAGGAACATATTCTCTATAGCAGGGACGGTTCGTCATATAATTTTAGATACTATTTTGCACAAAGAGAAGCGTTGGAAACTGTTATTTGGCTCTTTGAAGTAGCAAAGGTAAAAGATAAATACGATCTTATTCGTTACAACTCAACAGGTGTATTAAGTCCGCAGATGTTTACCGAGGAATGGTTGCGTTTTGTGATAAAAATGGCCACAGGTGCTGGTAAGACTAAAGTGATGAGTCTAATCATTGCATGGGCATATTTTCATAAAAAATATGAGCAATATTCTAGATTAGCGAAGAATTTTCTTCTAATAACACCCAATGTTATTGTGTTTGAAAGAATAAAGAATGATTTTAAGTGGTTAAGAATATTCTTTAGCGACCCAGTCTTACCAGATAATGGATATCAAGGTCAAAATTGGCATGATGATTTCCAAATAACCTTACATTTACAGGATGATTTGCGTAATGTTTCTGATACTGGAAATATATTCTTAACTAATATTCATAGAGTGTTCGAGAGTGATATAACAGAAACAAGCATAGGTGATGAAGATACTTCTGCGTATTTTCTCGGCGATAAACCTGTCACAAAGACCAATGATTCGACCATTGATCTGGGAATGATCGTAAGAGACATAGACGAACTTATTATAATTAATGATGAAGCTCATCATCTACACGATGAAAGATCTGCGTGGGTTAAGTCTATTCAGGATATCGATAATCGTTTGAAACAAAAAGGGACGCAATTATCATTACAAGTCGATCTCACAGCTACTCCAAAGAAAAATGATGGTTCTATTTTCGTTCAAACTATATCTGATTATCCACTTGTCGAAGCAATACACCAAAGAGTCGTGAAAAATCCAGTTGTACCAGATGTGGCTAGCAGAGGAAAATTAAAGGAGAATCAAAGTGCGTTGTTCAGCGAAAAATATAGAGATTATATAAATCTCGGCATTGAGGAATGGCGTAAGACTTATGATAGATTAAAACCGATGGATAAAAAGTCAATTCTTTTTATCATGACCGATGATACAAAAAACTGTGATGAAGTCGCTGAATATATTGAAACAAGCTTTTCAGATTTGAGGGGCGCGGTCTTGACCATCCACACAAACAAGAGTGGTGAGATCTCAGAGACAGTTTCCGGTAAAAATAAAGAAGAATTGGATTTGCTTAGAAAACAAGCCAATGAAATAGATAGTTGGGAGAGTCCATTCAAGGTGATTATTTCGGTCATGATGCTTAAAGAAGGCTGGGATGTAAAGAATGTTACGACAATTGTTGGGCTTAGACCTTATGCGGCTGATTCCAAAATATTACCCGAGCAAACTCTTGGTAGAGGTCTACGGAGGATGTTTTTCGGGAATAATAATATTGAAGAATACGTGAGTGTAGTTGGCACTTCTGCATTTATGGAATTTGTTGAATCAATAAATGGTGAAGGTGTGATTCTCGAGCAAAAAGCAATGGGTGTAGGTGCAAAACCGATTGCGCCAATGGTAATTGAAATCGATAAAGATAATCCGAAAAAAGACATAGAGAAACTTGATATTGAGATTCCTGTAATGACACCTAGAATACAGAGAGAATATAAGAATCTTGTTGAGCTGGATGTATTAAAATTCGGAAACAAAAAAGTCAAAGTTAAGATATTCTCTGAAGAAGAAAAAAGAGAAATTGTATTCAAAGATGTCGTTGATGAAAAAACACATCACACCACCATTTTTACTGGTAATATTGATCCAGATTATCAAAGTGTTATTGGATTCTTCGCACAAGCCATAATGCGAGAGCTGAGGCTATTTGGTTGTTACGATATCCTATTTGGTAAAGTTAAAGAATTTATACAAAACAATATGTTTGATCAGCTGGTTATCTTATCTGATCTGAATATATTGAGAAATCTGTCGGAAGTAGAATATATACGACTAATCAAGGATTCGTTCAAAAAAGCCATCAATGACCTTACTATTGAGGATAAGGGTGATACGGAAATTAAAAACTATATAAAAATCAGTGAGGCAAGACCGTTTGTTGTGAATGATAAGTCATATTTGATCCCCAAAAAATCTGTTTTCAATAAAATCGTCGGGGATAGTGATTTTGAATTAGTATTTTCAGATTTCCTTGAAAATTGTGATGACGTAATATCTTTTGCCAAGAATTTTCAGAATAAAGAGGCAAGTGCTTTGCGAATTGAGTATAAGAATTCAGAGGGGTTTATTTCCATATATTACCCGGATTTCTTTGTAAAAATAGATGAAAAGACCGTTTATATTATTGAAATAAAAGGAAGAGAAGAAGAAAACGATAAGTTGAAATTTGAAAGGTTACAGAAGTGGTGTGTAGATGTAAATAATAGGCAGAGCAGAATGGTATATAAAGCGCTGTATATTAAACAGGAGGAATGGAATAAAGATAAGCTCAAGAATTTTGATGAGGTTGTTAGATTGTATGATGATTAATTCATTTAAATATGAAAATATCAGGTTTAGAAAAATTAAATCATCACGCCTACTACCTCACTGGTAATAATTCAGCACGGGTTCGTCTGATTTCATTACTTGGCAAGAAGCATTCGATTCATATGGAATGGAACAGTGATTTCATTGACAAAACTTACGATACTTTTACCATTGACGATGCGCGGAAACTCAAAGAACAATCTGGAATAAAACCAGTGGCGGAAGGAATAAAGAGAATATTTATTCTCACGATGAATGGCATAACGGTTGAGGCGCAAAATGCCTTGCTCAAACTTCTAGAAGAACCGGCTGAATATTCGCATTTCTTTATAATAATTCCATCGGCGCATTTATTACTTCCAACGGTCAAATCTCGCATATCTTTTATTCAGCTTGATAAAGAAGAAAGTGAGGTTGATTCAAACATGGAAACATTGGCTGAAGCGAGGAAATTCTTGAAGTCTGATACAAAAAAGAGATTGGAATTTGTGAAGAATCTGCTCGATGATATATTAAAAGAAAAAAAGAACAAACAAGATGCTGTCAATTTTCTAAATGATATCGAACAAGTGACTTATGAAGAAATCGGCACCAAGAAGGGAAAAAGAATACTCGAAACTATTGATACCGCGCGAAAATACGCGAATGACCGCGCGCCGTCTCTGAAGATGTTACTGGAAAGTGTCGCGTTGGTGGAATAAAAATGCCGGAGCGGTAAAACTCCAGCATTGATTGTTTGGGGCCAAAGTAGGCGCCAAGAACTCATTTTCTATAATTAAAGT